>JAAUTN010000006.1 GCA_012031415.1 Leptolyngbyaceae cyanobacterium SM1_4_3
GCTCAGCAGCAGGGCGGAATCATCCAGCAGCAGGGCGGGATCGCTCAGCAGCAGGGAAACCTTTGCACTCAATCCGCCTCAGCCCCACACTAAAACAGCTAAAACAGACACGACTTACGCATTTGAAGCCTGAAACCTTTAGAACCTACGCAAACGAAACGTAAAGTCAGGCGATCGCCACGCTGCTAAGGGACTTATAGCGGTTTTCGCTTGCATAGACCCCAAACCCCAGCAGGGGCAAACGTCCGTTTGCTCCTATGCTGCGGTTTGCCCGCCCGAAAGCTGCTCAAGCCCCTTGTTTTATAGAGAAATGTGTGAGTCCTGGCTATAGCTGTATAGCAGATAGGGTAAGACAAGAAACAGACAGTCGTATTACTTCACAGTTTGGGGATTTTTGCCTTCCAGTCCGGCTTGAGAATGCTTCAGATGGTGTAACTGACCTTCAGGCAAGGTACGCAGGGACTCTGGCGTTTGGGCGCCGACGCAGCCTTTGGCAACTGTGACTCCGCCATCCGCCAACCAGAGCGCCCCTGTGACATAGCTAGCTTCATCCGAGGCAATGAAAGCGTATACGTTTGCCATTTCCTCTGGGGTACCGCGACGCGCCATCGGGGTTGCCTCGACCAGCATCTTTTCCATCTGTGAATCCATTGGGCCAAGCTCTTTGTGCGTCCAGGCAGTATCAATCGCCCCTGGGCAGACACAGTTTGCCCGCACTCCGTGTTTAGCTTGTTCAACCGCAATGCCTTTCATGAAAGAATGCATCCAGCCCTTCGTGCCCCCATAGGGAGCATTTTGCGCTAACCCGTTGAAGCCTGCCTCGGAGCCAGCCGAGACAATGTTGCCGTGAGTTTCTTGCAGATGCGGCAGGGCAAATTTGGTCATCAAGAATGCCGAGCGAATGTTCATCCGAATCGTTTGATCAAACGCATCAATTGGATAATCTTCCAGCGTTGCCGTCACTAGAAAAACTCCAGCATTGTTTACCAAAACGTCGAGCTTGCCGTATTGGGCGATCGCCGCCTGCACACAGCCCTGAGCATGAACCTCCTGAGACACATCTCCCACATAAGGAATTGCCTCACCCCCCGCCTGATTAATCGTCGCCACGACATCCGGCACAGGGTCATCCGGCAAACCGTTGACCACAACTTTCGCGCCCTCTTTACAAAATTTGTGGGCGATCGCCTCACCAATTCCAGTTGCTGCCCCGGTGATAATCGCCACCTTTCCCGCTAAGCGTCCACTCATGAAAGCAATCCTTTTCAACATTGCACTTACTCCTCAAACTGTTGTTGAGAAGAAAGCATTTGCCCTCCACCAAAGGACAGGAGACAGGTTCATTCTTTAGGAGAAGGCAAAGGGAAGGGGATAAGAACGAGGGATGAGGACGGAAGGCGGAAAACAAAAGCTTGCGGATCACTCTCCCCCCTCATCCCTCATCCCTCATCCCTCATCCCTCATCCCTCATCCCTCCTGCCCTTCCACATACATCGGCGGCTCAACGGCAAAGTTGTCCAGTCGCCCTGACTCATCCAGCACATAGCCATGTGTGGTTGGCAAGTCGGAACCTTCCTCTTGCTCTGCTTCGGCCTGAATATTGCGAATGTTTTCCTCTACATCTACATTGGAGGGAATCTCTGCGTCTGGCGCATTCACATCTGTAGCCTGAGCAGTCTGAACTGCCCACTGATCGCCCGGAGCGCCCCGCCCTGGCTCTGCCTCTCTTGGATCTCCAGGGGTGGCTTCTCTACGGCTCATTGGATCATTCATAAGTGCGTCCTACTGGTGCAAAAGTTGTAGTCAGTGGCGATCGCCATACAGCCTCGCGTTATGCAGCTTGTCTGCAAAGCACCCTACAACTGACTATTCGCTAACGTACTCTGGCTGCACATGAGTTTGCTCCGTCGGCAGTTAGGAATCCGTAGAACGGTATTTATTTCTTCAGTCAGGTTTTGACACTTACAGCGTGCCTAATTCTCTACATAGAGATAGAAACTTAGGATTGCCTTAACTTTACATACAGCTTTTGCCTCTTCACTCGTATTTTATTAACTTCAGATGAGATCCTGATAGCATTGAGTACAATAAACAGGATGCTTATCTTTCTTGGGACAAGCGAGATATTTCAGTTTTTAGAGGATGCACTGCCGCTTTTGAGTTCTACCAGACAAAGCTCGCATCAAGCTCAAAGCTGCACAGGGTAGCGTTTGCCTCTCGAACTGTTGCAATGGTCTAATCCAACAAAAATCAAGTCTCTGTAAGCTTTTTAGCTGGGTTTATTTTTCCTAGAAGATTTTGCCGGAAGAATTACCTAAACCGATGTTAAACAGGTTCAGGATCTGGTGCCTAGCAAAACTCCCAAAGCCGTAGATTTACCGTAGGTTGGGTGAAGCGAATGCGTAACCCAGCAGAACCCTGGCAAAAGTTGGGTTACGCTTTGCTCCACCCGATCTGCGTTTTGAAGAAACATTGAGCAGAGTTGAGGTGATTTGTCATTCATCATTTGTCATTTGCTGATTATTAACTCTAACCAGCGACTCATGACCGATGATCAATAGCTAGAGACATCAGGGGTTGCCAGATGACTGAAGGCGGGAGCTTAAGCGGCATTTGACTCAGCCTTTGCTCAGGTTAGCGATCGCCAGAATCAAAATTTTTGGAGATTCCCCACCGGATTCAAACAGGTTTTTAGTGCGGCTTTTACAGCAAAACTCAAAAATTTCCCGATCGTTACTCCTTGAACTGAAGCAGAGTGGAATCAATGAACACCATTTCTATGTCTAGCTACAGACCTTTTCAAAAGCTGCATCCCTTGAGCTTATTGGCACAGCTTTCAAGTCGGCAGGCGAGTGGCTGTTTGCAAGTTGCAACGAATTCAGCCTCATGGTCCGTCTATTTAGAACACGGCAAACTCACTTATGCCTCTAACTCAATTGACCCTTTTGATCGGCTCGATCGCCATCTGCGTCGGCTCAGCGCTCAGGTTCCGGCTCTAGTTAGCGCCATTCGCGTCCAGGTGCGTCTGCTGTTTGAAACGGCAATGGAACATCAGCCGACTCAAAGCCGTGACTATCAAGCAATTTGCTGGCTGGTTGAGCAACAATATCTCACCACTGCTCAAGCTGCAATGCTGATTGAAGATCTGGCTAAAGAAGTCGTTGAATCTTTTCTGGCGATTAAAGAAGGTAACTATGAGTTAGTCGATCGCCACAGGTTTAATGAGTTTCCAATTTTCTGCCATCTTGACCTGCGATCGCTAGTCGAGCATTGCCAGCACCAGTTGCGTAAGCGGCAGTCGGGTTCATCCTTTGCGTCTCCAATGGTGCGCCCTGATTTTCTGAATCGGAATGGAAGTGGCGATCGCCCCAAAGTAGCTCCAAAACCACCTGTTGTGGTTCAGCCGAATGCGGCATATCCTCCAGCCCCTATTCCTACTCAGCCTGCCGCACCCACTCCCAAAACCGTTTACACCATTGCTTGCATTGACGACAGCCCAACCGTCCTAAACGCAATCAACTCATTTTTGGACGACAAGAGCTTCTCGGTCTTAATGATCAACAATCCAGTTAAAGCTCTGATGCAAATCGTGCGGAGCAAGCCCGACCTGATTTTGCTCGATGTTGAAATGCCTAACCTGGACGGGTATGAGTTGTGTTCGCTGCTGCGTCGCCACTCCTTCTTTAAGGACACCCCCATCATCATGGTGACAGGCAACACTGGATTTATCGATCGGGCAAAAGCAAAACTGGTGAGAGCATCTGGCTACCTGACCAAGCCTTTCACCCAGTCAGATTTGCTGAAGATGGTGTTTAAGCATTTGACCTGAGTGGAGAGGAGTTGGGGGTTAGGGGCTAGGGGCTAACCTTTGTTCCTCTGAATGGCATTACCAGGCTGGAGCTTGGTAACGAGTAAACGAGTAATTTAATTCATTTGAGTTGCTTCAGATGGCTAAACCTTTGAGTAGCATAGGTTACGCTACGCTAACCCATCCTACAGTTCCTTCTAACCCTAGCCCCTAACCCCCAGCCTCTAGCCCCTTCCTACCCCAACTTTAAAGTTCAAGTCATCCGGATCACCACCACAATCGCTGTTAATTGGTTTGAGGACAATCAAGGATGAGCATTACTTTGATGGGCACGATTTTGATCGTCGAAGATACCGTATCTGAGATGGAGTTGATGAGCCACTATTTGCGGGAGAGCGGCTACGTCATCATCAATGCAGGCAGCGCAAAAGAGGCACTCAACAAAGCGATCGAAGAGAAGCCAGACATTATCATCACTGACGTGGTGATGCCTGGAATGAGCGGCTTTGAGCTATGCCGCAGCCTCAAAAAGCATCCCGCTACCGCTCAAGTACCCATCATCATTTGTACCTCTAAAAATCAAGAAATCGATCGCCTTTGGGGGATGAAGCAGGGAGCCGATGCCTATGTCACCAAACCGTTTACCCGAGAGCAACTTATTCGTGCCGTCAAGTCCATCGCAGGCTGATACCTCTAATTCGGCGCTGATGCCGCCATCATTGCCGAATTCGCAGCCGGGCCGTCAGCAAAAAACTGTAGGAGATGCCTACCTCAAGTTTCGCCTGGGGCAACAAACCCCGACGGTGTTTTCGATGAAACACGTGCAAGAGGCGTTGATCTTACCCGTGCATCGCCTTACGCCCATGCCAAATATGCCTGCTTGTATGTTGGGTTTGATGAATCGCCGCAGTCGCGTGATGTGGGTGGTCGATCTGGCGCAGCTTCTAGGATTGCCTGTATTGGACACAAGTGCGCGGCAGTATAGCCTGGTGATCATTCGGGTAGGTTCGATTCCGTTGGCTTTGGGGGTGCAGAAAATTGAGGGAGTTTCCTGGTTAACTGCTGAATCTATCCAACCGCCACCGGGACAGGCTCCATCTAGCCTGCTCCCCTATTTGCGTGGATGTGTATTGCAACAAAAGGAAATTTTGCTGGTGCTAAATGCTGAAGCTGTTGTACAGTCATCCATCTTACATTCCTAAAAATTTGCGCTTCTAAGAATTTGCACTCCTCATTTGATTTCTAAATTGCCCCCGACTAGTTTCGCTGTCTTGTTTTAGTTTGCTAGCTCGCTTGCCAGTGAGTGGACAGATCGCAAGTGAGTTGGCTTTTGTCTATCCCCCGGACACCGACCGTTGAGTCTGATCCATTGATGTTCACTTCTGTCCACTTACCTACCCAAGACCTTACGCTATGGCTAATCGGACGCATTCAAATGGTAATGGTGATCTGAACCCCTCCCAGACCACTACCCCCCTGTCAGCTATTTTTTCGGATGATCTGGTGAATCAGGCTGAGCAGGTTGAGCAACCCAGCAATTTAGAAAACCCGTTAGAGGCGATCGCCCCCATCGATAATCAAACCACTTTACTTGCAGATCTTCCTCAAGCAGCCTTAATAGAAGCTGATGTCAATGGGGCTAATTCAGAAGAGGCTGTAGTGCAGTATGTTCCTGGGAAACCCAGTGGCGCATCGCTAAATCAGCAGCTTCTGACTACGGTATTGCCAGGTGTGCTGGTGCCGTTAGGTGTGGTGGGTTTGATGGGCTACGCCGTAGAAAACCAGCGGGCGGATAAGGCAGTCGAGCGAGATTTACAAGATCAGGTATTGGCGGCGGGCCAATCGGCAAACGATTTGCTGCAAGAGGCGCTAAAAATTCCCACGATTGTTGCAAATGACCCGCCCGTGATTGATTTTGCTAACACGGCGACTCAGGAAGCGGAATTTATTGGGCTAACTCAAGAGTCGGTTGAGGATGCAGAGCAGCGGTTTGGCTCAACGAAACTGGTGCTTGACAATGGCATGAACGATTATGTTAGCCGCGCCGCACAGGTGGGTCAGTTTGTTGAGTTTTCGGTGACGGAGCGCTATGGCTTTAACATTGCCTATGATCGTCAGCCGTCTGATTTTGTCCAGAGTGATGAGAACTGGTGGCAGCGGGCAAAAGATGGTGATAGCCCGATTGTTGAACTGGGTTTTGATAGCTCGACGAATACAGCGAGTGTAGCGTTGACACAGGCGATCGCCGACCCCAACACGGGCGAGTTTCTGGGCACTGTGCGCGGCGTTTTGCCTGCTAACTTTTTCAATCGGGCGCTGCAAGCGTTAGGCAATGCGGGGCTGTCTGGCTCAGAGCAGGTGCAGATTCTTGCGCCTACTGCGGATGGAAACGCGATCGCCCTTAGCACCCTCACCGCCGAAGGCAGCACCGACAGCGCCGAAGTGTTGGGAGGAGATGCGGTCAAGCAACAGGTGGCAAATCTGGTGGCGCGGGCGCAGGCAACTAGTACCCAATCTCCCGGTGGAACGCTGGTTGTGGAAGCAGTGGCAAACCAGAATGGCGATCGCACCCTGCTGACTAATGCAGCCGCCAATGGCAGACTCTACAGCTTGGCTACCATTCCGGGAACTAACTGGATTGCGGTTGCCTCCGTTGACCAGAGCGCTGCCAATGGCTCTGGGCGCGGCTGGGTGCTGCTATTTGCCTCGCTGTTTGTGATTATGGGTGGGGTAGCAGCGGCGATCGCCACTCACTTAGCGCGGCGGCTGTCTGGCACGATGAACCAGCTTACCCAAGTGGCTGAGCAAGTAGCTGCCGGAAACCTCAACGTTTACGCCGAGGCAAAAGGACCCGCCGAAGCCCGCCGTCTCGCCCACAGCTTTAACCATCTGGTGACCCAGGTAAAAAGCCTGCTGCAAAAGCAAGCTGAGGCGGTTAAACAGGCGCAATTCTTTGCTGACATGGCCAGCGCTGCTAGCCGGGGCGACAACCAGCGTGTGTTTGACCAGGCGGTTCAAGCTGCGAAAAAACAGCTAACAGTCGATCGCGTCGTGATTTATGCCTTTGAGCAAGACTACAGCGGCAGTATTGTAGCGGAAGCTGTCGATCCGGGCTGGCCGCGTGCCCTCAAAGACAAAATCACCGATCCCTGCATTCCGAAGAAAATCCTGGAAGAATATCGGCGCGGTCGTTTTTGTGCCTACGAGTGACCTCCAGGCAACCGACTATTCCGCCGCCCACAAGCAGCTTTTGCAGCGGCTAGAAGTCAAGGCAAATTTGGTGGTGCCCGTTGTGGCAGGGGAACGGCTGCTGGGGCTGATGGTGGCGCACCAGTGTTCTGGTACACGGGTCTGGAAACAGTCTGAAATAAGCTACCTGAGAGAACTGGCGGCTCAAGTCGGGCTGGCGCTGACAGGAATGACCCTGGCAGCCCAAAAAAGCGGCTGAGGCCGAACGGGCGCAACTGCTAAAGGATGTCACCCTGAGAATTCGGCAGTCGCTCAACACCAAAGACATTTTGCAGATGTCGGTTGAGGAGGTGCGGCGAGCTATCAAAGCTGATCGCATGGTGATTTATCAGTTCAACCCTGACTGGAAGAGTGGCACCGTTACCGCCGAGTCGGTCGGCTCCGGCTGGGTCAAAGCGATGGGGCAAATCATTAATGACCCGCTGGGCGAAGGCGACATTGACCGCTTTAACAGCGGACGCATTTGGACGAGAGACAACACTGAAGACGCAGGGTTAACCGACTGCCACTGCAAGATTCTAGAGCGGCTTCAGGTTAAGGCAAATATTGTTGCGCCTGTGATGCGAAATGGCAAACTGTTTGCCCTACTCTGTGGACACCAGTGTTCTGGCCCGCGTCTCTGGCAAGATTCAGAAATCGACCTGGTGGCTCAGTTTGCTGCCCAGGTTGGGTTTGCCCTTGACCAGGCGCTACTGCTTGAACAGCAGACGATCGCCGTTCGCCAAGCCACCCAGATTAACGAAATCACCTCGCGGATTCGAGAAACCCTTCAAATTGAGCAGATCTACAGTACTGCTGTGAGTGGAGTGCGGGAGGCGATGAGATGCGATCGCACCGTTGTCTACCTATTTGACGAAAAGTGGAAAGGCAAAGTCGTCGCTGAATCCGTCGGACGCGGTTTCCCGGTAGCGCTGGGCGCACAAATTAATGATCCCTGCTTTGCCGACAGCTACATTGATAAGTACGTCAAGGGGCGAGTTCATGCTACACCCAACATCTACGAAGCCGGACTCACCGACTGCTATCTGAAACAGCTAGAGCCGTTTGGCGTAAAAGCAAATCTGGTTGCGCCAATTCTCAACAACAAAAAGCTGATTGGACTGCTGATTAGCCACCAGTGCTCTGGGCCCCGTGACTGGAAAGACTATGACATCAACTTCGTGCGGCAGATCGCCATCCAGATTGGCTTTGCACTCGACCAGGCACAACTGTTGAAGCAGCAGGCAACCGTCGCCGATCGCGCCAAACAGCTAAACGAAATCACTTCCCAGATGCGGGAGTTTTTGGAGCCAGAAAACATTTACAGAGCAGCGCTGCAAAACACGCGCGAAGCCCTGGAAGTCGATCGCGCTATTGTCTACGTATTTGACGAAAGCTGGAAAGGTAAAGTTATCGCCGAATCCGTAGCGCGTGGCTTTCCCGTTGCTCTTGATGCCCACATTAATGATCCCTGCTTTGCCCAGTCTTATATCGAGAAATACAAGCGGGGAAGAGTTCAGGCGCTCAACAACATCTACGAGGCTGACCTCGACAAGTGCTACCTTAGCCAGCTAGAACCCTTTGAGGTCAAGGCAAGCGTCGTTGCGCCAATTCTAATTCACGACAACCTGTTAGGACTGCTCGTAGTTCACCAGTGTTCTGACCCTAGAGAATGGCAGCAAATTGACATTGACTTTGTGTATCAAGTCGCCATTCAGCTTGGGTTTGCCCTAGAGCAAGCAAAGCTGTTTGAGCAAAAAGAACAGGCTCGAATTTCGGCTGAAGCCCTGTCAGAAGAGCGCCGTCAGCAAAAAGAAGAAATTCAGCGCCAGTTGGTCGATTTGCTCACCGACGTAGAAGGCGCATCCAGAGGTGACCTGACCGTGCGGGCAGATGTAACTGCCGGAGAAATTGGCACCGTTGCCGACTTCTTCAACTCCATCATAGAAAGCCTGCGGCAAATCGTGACCAATGTAAAACAGTCCGCTCTACAGGTGAACGCCGCTCTGGGCGACAACGAAGGCGCGATTCGCCAACTGGCTGACGAGGCTCTGCAACAGGCAGAGGAAACTACCCGCACGCTTGACTCAGTTGAGGAAATGACTCTCTCGATTCAGGCGGTGGCAAACAACGCTCGACAAGCAGAATCGGTTGCTCGAATGGCTTCCATGAGCGCAGAACAGGGTGGCATCGCGATGGACTTGACCGTACAAAACATCCTCAGCTTGCGCGAAACGGTCGGTGAAACTGCCAAAAAGGTGAAGCGCCTGGGTGAATCGTCGCAGCAAATTTCTAAAGTGGTGTCGCTGATTAACCAGATTGCGCTGCAAACCAACCTGCTCGCAATTAACGCCGGAATCGAGGCTGCCCGTGCTGGCGAAGAAGGTCAGGGCTTTGCGGTGGTGGCAGAAGAGGTGGGCGAACTGGCTGCCCGCTCTGCTGCTGCAACTCAGGAAATTGAGCAAATCGTGGAAAACATTCAGCGAGAAACGGGGCAGGTCGTCGAAGCGATGGAACTGGGCACCGCTCAGGTCGTCGAAGGGACGCGCCTGGTTGAAGATGCCAAGCAAAGTTTGGGACAAATTCTGGAAGTGTCTCACCAAATTGACCATCTGGTGCAGTCTATTTCCAATGCCACCGTATCTCAGGTGCAAACTTCTCAAGCGGTGAAGGAATTGATGCAAGAAATTGCGCGGGTGTCAAAGCGCACCTCTGTCTCGTCTCGCCAGGTTTCTGGCTCTCTACGACAAACAGTGGAAGTTGCTAAAGAGTTACAAGCGTCCGTTGGTACTTTCAAAGTCGGCTCTGAGGCTTAGCAATGTCAAAAGACAAGGAACTTGAAATTCAGCTCCAGTTTCTCGACGAAGCGTTGGAGTATCTAGGTACGTTGGAAGATGCCTTATTGGGGCTAGCAAACGGTCGCATTGACACGGGCAAAATTAATGCTGCGCTGCGGGCGGCTCACTCGGTCAAAGGCGGCGCGGGAATGATGGGGTTTCACACCTTGAGTCAACTGGCGCATCGGCTAGAAGACTCGTTTAAGGTGCTGAAAATGCAGAAGGCTTCACTCGAAATCGACGGAGATTTGGAGGGCTTGCTGTTGTCTGCGGTGGATTGTTTGCGCCATGTGATTGGCTGCGATCGCCACAATGTTTCCCTTGATCCCCGCTGGCTTGACTACCACGCCAACCCAATTTTTGACCAACTGTATGAGCGACTGGGCGACCCCCAGGCAGAGGACGCAACCTCTGTGCTATCGCCTGAAGAAGGTCAGGACATCATTCCGCTATTCTTCCAAACCGAGGTGGAAGGCTGCTTACAGCGATTAGAGTCGGTGCTGGCAGATCCAGAAATGCCCTGCCTGTATGAAGAAATCGCGATTTGGCGCAAGAACTGGGCGGGCTGGGCGAAATGCTTCAGCTTAGTGCCTTTACCAGGCTGTGTGAGTCGGTTGCGCGGCACCTGGAAGCGGCTCCAGAGGAAACGGAGGCGATCGCCCGACAAGCATTGCAGGCATGGCGGCGATCGCAGGCCCTCGTTTTGACGGGCAACCTGGACAGTCTACCAGAAGCCATTCAGGTGAGTGGAATTGAGGTCGGCACTGCTCCGGTTCAGCCCATCATCACTGAGGAAATGGAAGCCCTCTGGGTCGATCAGATGTCGGCTGAATTTCCAGATGAGTCTGAGTCCTTCACGGGAACCTTCTCAGTTGAAGCAGATGAGGCGCTAGAGGTTGAACTGAATGCGGCAATGGAAGCCGAAGCCGCTTTAACAGAATCTGCTTTTGCTGATCCTATTTTGGAAACTTCTACGTTTAGAAGCACTTTCGAGCAGAATTCGCTGAGCCAGAGAGAATTTGACCGAGTAGATTTTGCTCAGTTTGAGCAGGCGAATTTTGCTCAAGCCGAGTTTGACCAGACTGCTTCAGAGCAACCATTCAGTCCTGATATCTCTGAGCAAGGTGACTTTGAGCAAGGTGACTTTGAGCAAGGTGACTTTGAGCAAGGTGACTTTGAGCAAGGTGACTTTGAGCAGGAATTGCGCTCGGTTACAGTTGAGCAAGCTGAAGTTGAGCAAGCTGATTTTGAGCAAACTGACTTCGGTCAGGCTGATTTTGACCAGAATAACTTTGCTCAAGCCAATTTTGACCCGGCTGATTTTGACTCATTCGACCAGGCTGATTTTGACCAGGCGGCTTTTGCTGACTTTAATCAGGCGATCGCTGACCAGTCCGCTCTCGATCAAGCGGCTTTTGAAGAGGCATTTAGCAATGCCGAAAGTAGCCTGATAGACGCAGATGCAGATGTGCCATTTGTGCGATCGCAGCCCATTTTGCCCCAAACATCTCCGTCGGCTCCGCTTCAGTTTATTCAGCCTGCTCAGCCCATTCAGCCTATTCAATCTACTCAGGCGATTCAGCCGACTCAGCCTGCTCAGGCTCCATTGGCTCAACCTGTACAGTCACGAGTCGAGCAATCCCAGTTTGGGAATCAATCTGCTTCGACTCAGTATTTATCTCGGCCCGTTCAGCCAGAGCCTGTTCAGCCGCAAATTCTTCAGCCAGAGCTTGTTCAGCCAGAGCCTGTTCAGCCGCACCTCGCTCAATCACCAACCGTTCAACCGCAGTCTCCTCGTCTTCCTGCCCCGTCACGTCAACCCCAACCCGCTGAATCTGTAATAGAGTCTGAGGCTCAAGTTGTTCGCCCTCGTCCAGCACAGGTGCAGCCAGAAGCACGACCCATGAATTTTCGGGCGCTGGAGGCAAAGGCAGACACTACGCCGCCACCGATTCGAGAAAGTCAGGAAAATACGGTGCGGGTGCCGCTAAAGCAGTTAAACCAACTGAATGACCTGTTTGGCGAACTGACGATTGAGCGCAACGGTTTGGATATGCACCTGAAGCGGATGAGGGCTTTGGTACGAACGCTCAGCCATCGGGTACAGGTTTTAGAACAGTCCAATGCTCAACTGCGGACGGCTTACGACAAGGTTGCAACGCAGGCGATCGCTGTTGACACAGTGCCGTCACTAGTTGGGATAAGTTGGGCTAAAAGTCGCTATGGCGACTTGGCTAGCAGTTTGTCGAGTGGCAGTGGCGGTAGTTCCAGGGAGGAGAGCGATCGCAGGAGGGGCGATCGCTCCCACGAAAACGAAAACCCTACAGACATCAATAGCAACTTTGACGTACTGGAAATGGATCGCTACAGCGACCTGCACCTGATGTCTCAGGAAGTGATGGAAACCATCGTCCAGATTCAGGAAGTCACCAGCGACATTGAGCTAGGGTTAGAAGACACCGAACAAACCACCCGCGAACTCAACAAAACAGCCCGTCAGCTTCAAACCAGCCTGACGCAAGTGCGAATGCGTCCACTCTCCGATGTGGTCGATCGCTTCCCTAGAGCCTTGCGCGAACTCTCGCTTCAGTACGGCAAACAGGTCGAGCTAAAACTGCACGGCAGCAGCACCCTGATCGATCGCAACATTCTCGAAGCGCTCAACGATCCGCTGATGCATCTGCTGCGAAATGCCTTCGATCACGGCATTGAAGACCCCGAAACTCGCAAACGACGCGGCAAGCTAGAGCAAGGCGTAATCGAAATCACGGCTGCCCACCGCAGCAACCGCACCATCATCACAATTAGCGATGACGGCGGCGGCATTCCACTCGACAAAATTCGCGCTCGTGCCCGTCAAATGGGGCTAGACCCAATGCTGTTGGCGGCCGCCAGTGATGAAGAATTGCTTTCCCTCATCTTTGAACCGGGCTTTAGCACCACCGATCGCGTCACCGCCCTCTCCGGTCGCGGCGTTGGCATGGATGTCGTGCGCGACAACCTGAAGCAGGTGCGCGGCGAAATCACCGTCAACACTCAGTCAGGCGTTGGCACCACCTTCACCCTCTCGGTTCCATTCACGCTCTCGGTTGCCCGAGTGCTGCTAGCCGAAAGCAACGGAATGCTGCTGGCCTTTCCTACCGATGCGGTTGAGGAAATGCTGGCGCTCCAGTCTGAGCAGATCATCTCAGCCGCAGGCAGCGAAGCCTTTGAGTGGGAAGGCAGCATGGTACAGTTGATTCGCCTGTTCCGCTGGTTAGAGTTTCGCTGTCCCCGTCAAATCAGCCGCCTGGAAGCGCCCCCCACGATTAACTCGCCAACTATCCTGATGGTCAGCCAGGGAAGCCAGGTCATCGGCATTCAGGTAGACCGCTGCTGGGGCGAACAGGAAGTGGCCATTCGGCAGGTCGAGGGCAATCTGCCGATGCCCAGTGGCTTTACTAACTGCACAATTTTGGGCGATGGTCGCGTCGTGCCGCTGGTAAACATTCCAGAACTGCTGCACTGGATTACCAGCTACGAGCGCTCTAGCATTGTGCCGATGGTAGAGCCTGCATTCCAGCCGCCCACTCCGCCGCCATCCCCGACTGATTTATTTACACTGCAACCGTCTTATCCGGCTGTCCATCCTCAGTCCTACGCGCCGACTCATTCCCCGGCTCAGATTCCGGCGGCTCCGGCCCAGCCAACTCATTCCCCGGCTCAGATTCCGGCGGCTCCGGCTCAACCGACTTATCCTGCGGCTCAACCGACTTATCCTGCGGCTCAACCGACTTATCCCGCACCTACGCTCACGCCCAACTATACTGCCCTGAGCCTGGAACCCGTATTGCCAATTCCGGCTTCGCTATCGATGCCGCCATCCAAGCCAACCCTCTTAATTGTGGATGACTCAATCAACGTTCGTCGCTTTCTGGCGCTGACGTTAGAGAAGGCTGGGTATCGGGTTGAGCAAGCTAAAGATGGGCAAGATGCTTTAGAAAAACTGGCGGCAGGGCTACAGGTGCAGGCGGTGATTTGTGACATCGAAATGCCCCGACTCGATGGCTACGGCTTCCTGGCAAAAGTGAAGGCAAATCCAGCGTGGGATCGCATTCCCATTGCCATGCTTACCTCTCGCAGTGGCGACAAACATCGCCAGCTTGCCATGAGTTTAGGAGCAACGGCCTACTTCTCCAAACCCTACAACGAGCAGTCGCTACTGCGGACCTTAGAACAGTTGATTAACGCGCCAACTGCCCGTCGCTGATGCTAAGCCAAACTTGACCTGACAGATACCTTTCTACATCAGTGAGCGAAACGGGCAAGGAGGCAGTGAAATGACGGTGAATTGATATAGGGCCTCAACTGTAGGTTGGATTGAGGCCAGGAAACCTAACCTTTGCAGAAATTTTTCGTTGGGTTCCGCTTTGCTCCACCCAACCGACTGCAACTTTCATCCCTCATCCCTCATCCCTCATCCCTCCCTATGTCCCTCCCTTCCTCGTTTGCTTATCGCCGCGCCGTGAACCGCAAGGTTGAGCCGAGCCAGCAGCTCATTGCCTTTCGGATTCATCATGAATGGTTTGCGCTGCCAATTTTGGTGGCGCAAAAAGTAATGCTGCTGGACAAGCTACACGATTCGCTATTTGGTAAGGGGGCCAGTGTTGCTTTTTACCAGGAAGAAGAACTGGTGGTGTTAGACATGGGGCGGCGAATTTTTGGGGATGCGATCGCCAAAGCCACTGCTCCCGACCAGGCTCCCGCCCCCAACCATACGGCAACTCAAATCCAATTTGTCAATCAGCAGCGCTATTTGCTGATTGTAGACAGCTTTCATGGAGAACCCGTAGGGCTGCTCCTAGATTCACAGCCTAGCTTGCGCCGTGTACCTCAATCTGCTTTTTCGCCCCTGCCGCCCAATCACTTTACCGAGGGTGGAATTCGCTGTGTCCATGCGCTGGTGACTTCGATTCAAGGTCAGCCGCCTTTGTTCTTACTCAATCTGCACCAGTTACTTGAACCCGTCACTCATCATATTTCTGGATATTAAGATCCCTGCAAGAAGCTATTGAAGTACCTCAAAAATAGGATAGGCATACTAGCGCTTTGTCCATCCCACTAATAGTTAGGTAAGCAGTTAGACTGCTAACACCAAATCAACCTCATCAGCACCACGGGTTTCACCCTTATCAGATTTAATCTGCTTATTATTGACCTCGATCGCAAAAGGAGTCTCATCCAACTCCAGATTATAGTCTGTCTTGCCAGAGATATATCCTACACCTTAGGGGACGGGTTGGCCCGTAGCGTCCGACTTTACCAAAGCTAGCATCTAGAAATTGCTGAACTGAACTTTGCTCTACGTTCACATAGCTCAACTTCTTGGGGAGATGGCACCTCAACATCCCCCTCTTTTTCGTCCGGCGTTTCCTCCTTCCCTCAATTTCGCAAGTAATCTGTGGCAATTTTAGGGACTTGCATAAAAATAAAGTCCCAATTTTTTAAGGCGCGGCTGAGCCGCGCCTTAAAAAATTGGGATCTTAAATAAACGCAGATCCCTTAGTACCGATCGCACCCGCTGCCATAACTCCTGCACCAATCAGTAGATTCCGAAGATTCTGGTTACTCATTCTTTCAGATCCTAATGCAGGTTGACAGTTCATGGCGAGAGAGGGTTTCGCTCACGTAGAAGACGATAACTCTATTACCAGAACTGTGGCACAGAAAAATTGCCGGAACCACATTGCAGAATTCACCATCCTTATTTATGGAGTGCTCTAGCCTCATCCTCGGTGCAGTTCTCTAAGGGGATGTTTGAAAAGTGCCAACGGCTACCCAAACCGCCCCCCTAGCCCCCCAACGCTGGGGGAACCTGGCTCAAAGTCCCCCAGCGTTGGGGGATTGAGGAGGCGAATGCAAGACTTTTGATACTTTTCAAACATCCTCTAACATTGCTAGCGATCGCCTTGTCTCAGATCTTTTGTTTCCAGCTAGCAACATCACACTGTTTAGCGTGTAGTAGCGACTAGACACATTCAGCACCTATCTCGCAAGACTTGCATCAAGCCTTGTGACTGCGGATTGTTCAACATTTTGAACAATGGCACATAGAAGTTTCTCTCATCAACAGCTTAGATTAGAACAAGCGGCGGGACGTATGGACTTGTTGCAAGTTTCTCTGGGTCATTGATTAGCAGTTCAGTAAGGGTACGTTTACCAAACTCATTCCTATTGAACTTATCCTTGGAGAACGAGAAATTCATGAACGATTTCGATGCACAGTCTAGCAATAGCTTGTTTACGGGTGCAGAAGCCCAACAACCAGCTTCTGCTTACGGGTTAGATAGTACTGTGAGCAAAACATCAAGCTCTTCTATATCACCTGTGTTGCCTGCTTCAGGAAACGATGTTTTGCGGTACGAAGCAGAAGATTTGCAGCTGAGCAAATATATCGCTCAGTCAAATGATGTCTCTTCAGGAGGTAAGCATATTACTCTCTTCGGTAGCCAACCTGGAACAGCCACCGGGGTCTTCGATGGTGAATCTGGGACTTACCAAGTCAGTGTGGGTATCTACGACGAGAGTGATGGACTCTCTTCTGCCAGCGTTACGGTTGGTGAAGAGACTCAAAGCTTTGAATTTGACCAAGACTTGCCAAGTAACGGGCCAACTGCTGAGGCTCTGACTACACGAGTTACTCATTCAACAGTTAACTTACAAAAAGGCGATACCTTCAAAATTGAAGGAAAGTCTAATTTTGGCGAGTTTGCGCGGTTCGACTATATCGAGTTTACTCCGATAGATTCGGATGCAGCCACAAACGGCAGCATGGGCGAAGCCCCCGCTGACATGAGTGGCAGCATAGGCGAAACCCCCACTGACGTGGATGGCAGCATGGGCGGCATGGGTAGCGAAACCTCCACCGACATGGATGGCAGCATGGGCGGCGAGACTCCCATCGACATGGGTGGCAGCATGGGTAGTGATCCAGTAGTTGACTCCCCATTTGTACCTGGTGATCTTGAGTCCATGAGTGAGTCTGTTAGGGTAGACCCCTTTGTTCCCACAGGCACAGGGAAGACCTACTACGTCTCACCCAACGGCAGCGATAGCGGACTGGGCACCAAAGAGCAGCCTTGGAAAACCATCAGCTACGCCACCAGCGAAGAATCCGCAGTCGGAGCAGGCGACACCATCCTAGTTCAGGCAGGAACCTACACCGAAATCGTTGACCTGGAAAAATCAGGCAATGCTCAAGATGGTCACATCGTCCTTAAAGCGGATGGAGATGTCACCCTGATTGACCCTGACCCCAACAACACTGGCGGTGCAGCTTGGCATGAAGGGGTAATTGAATCAGTCGGACAAAGCTACTGGGTGGTTGATGGCTTCCGCATTGAGAACAGTTCCTTTGCTGGAATCTCACTGCGAGATGCTGACAACATGGTGGTGCAAAACAACCACACCTTTGAAACCGGAGGCTCAGGTGTGATTGTCATGCCTGACAGCTACTTCGAGGGTGGAGATGAGGAAGTCACCAGTAGCAACATCAAGGTGTTCAACAACACCATTGAGAAGGCTAACAACAAGTGGGCGGGTCGAGGTGACCCTAGAGGTGTGCAAGAAGCTCTAAGCATTTGGGGCGTTGACGGGTTTGATGTGGCTGGCAATGTCGTCAACGGGGGAACTCGTGAGGGCATCGACGTGAAGACAGGGTCTCGTAACGGCTCCGTGCGGAGCAACATCGTCACTGGTGTTGCCTCAATTGCAGGAACCCCGGGAGGCTACAACGGTGGACCTGCTATCTATGTTGAGGGCAACCGAGCCGATACCTTCAATGTTGATGTCTACGACAACATTGTCTACGACAACGTAGCAGATGGCATTGTCGTTGCTGATGAAGTGCCTGAACAAGGCGACGTTAAAGACGTTCGCGTCTTCAACAACGTGGTCTACGGCAACGGAAGACAGGGTGTAAATGGTGGCGTAGGCATTGCAGTGACTAGCAACGTCAGTGGTGTCGAGGTCACCAACAACACGGTTGCTAACAACGTGCAAGCGCTGGTAATTGATGGTGCCGACTATACCAGGGGGTTCAAAACCTCTGATGTCACAGTCCGAGACAACATCTTTGCTGACTCTACTTACAGGAATGGGGCAATCGAAGATGCAAACAACGTCACTTTGGAGAACAACCTGTTCACCGATGACTTTGAAAGCCTCTACGAAGGAAGCAGTGGACTGACCAACTTCACAAAAGCCAACAACCTTCAAGTTGACTCTGCTGGTTTCGTCGATCCAGCCGCTAACAACTACCGTCTAACGGCTGACTCTGCCGCAGTCGATGCAGGTTCGGGTGCGATCCCTGTCAGTATAACTACTGACAAAGATGGTAATCCACGAAGAGTTGGGGCAGCAGTTGATATCGGTGCTTTTGAATTTGATTCTTAAATTCTTCCTCCTGGTAAGATTACTGTTCTTCAAGAACTTCTGAGTCGATAAGGGGAGGAAAAAATAAGGATCTAAGATCCCTGCACTCTAAAAGAGTGCAGGGATCTGGGCGTTTAACTTTTACTGATTTCCAGTGCCATTCTGCTGTAGCGGTAGCCATATCACTCTAGGGAGAGTTCCTTATATCGTGATTTATTTGTAGACGTGGTCGAAATCAAACAAAAAGCCTGCCGTATCATAGGTGGGAATGAGGGTTAGCAATGCCAAGCTCCATAGCCGCGAGATAATGCGGGGTTAATCTATGCTTACGCTGCGACGAAGATATCGGTAGGGTTGAAGGTCGGCTTGCCCGACAGCGTCGCAAGTTTCACCTGTCCAACCGAACCTGTGCCGTCTAGATCCCAATACAGACCGCGCCCTTGTTGTTGTTGTAGATGAAGCGCTTGTGATACACAGGGAAACCTCCACAGGGAAATGCTTAAATCTTGACTGTCTTCTAATCTGCCAAAACTAGCTCTGCTAATCCTAAATAGCGAATTCCGGCTGGGCTGATGTCAAAGCGGCAGGGGAGAACCTGTAGACCGAGGGCGATCGCCTCTCTCAGCAGTTTTCCATAGGTTGGGTCGGCGCTGTCACCAGGAGCAAAGTGAGTGCAGTCGCCGCGATTAATGAAATAGAGCATTACCGTTTTGGCTTGGGGCAGCAAAGCAGTTAGCTCGATCAGGTGTTTTTGACCGCGTGTGGTGACGGTATCGGGAAACAGTGCCAGTTTTTCCTGCGCCCAGGTGGTGTTTTTCACTTCCACATAAATAGGTGAAGTGGACTCATCGCCCATCAGCAAAAAATCGACTCGACTTTTTTGGTCAGCCCCATAGCGCACTTCTGGGAGAATCTGGCTGTAGTCACCCAGCGGCAAAAGTTTTGCTGCGAGTGCTGATTTGATCACGCGATTGGGCAAGGCTGTATTGACTCCTGCCCAGGTTGGCTCTGTATCTTCAACCTGAATCAGTTCCCAGGTGTAAGGGAGCTTGCGCGTTGGGCGATCGCTGCGAGACACCTGCACCCGACTACCAACCTTGCAAACGCCTGTCATCGGACCCGTGTTGGGACAATGAGCAGTAATGGTTTCGCCCGAATCTAGCTCAATGTCAGCAAAAAACCGCTTGTAGCGCTTAACTAGAACTCCTGGATAGAGAGTTGGATAAAGATAAAACCAATCACTCCTTGAAGCGTCATGTTGGCTCCATTTCTTTTGGCTACACATAGAGCAATTGATTAGCAATCTCATCGGCTGTTAAAGAATCTAACAAAATGCCAACCCGCTGATCGATTTCATAAGCATTTTTCTGAGGGATAATAGTGATACCGGAATGCAATTGGTTATTTTCTGTGAATTGCAGATGCAGCCTTTCAAAATCGACTCGGTTATGGGTGAGCAAGCAGCGTTCCAGGGAAGCAGCATAGGCTAGTTGCTCGAAATCGGCTCTACCCATGAAGCCAGATGCTTGAGTTGTTAACACGTCTAAACCCCTAGACCGTAGAAGAGTCGCAACAAGGGCTGACATATCTTCATCGATGTAAAGAGCAGCCAAAATTCTCACGGCTAGCCCAATGTAGCTTTCACCGAGGGATGAATTTTTTCTTCAGGAATCCGATTCCGTTCGATGTAGTCATTAATTTCAGCTTGATTGTCGAGGTAAAAGCTGAGAGCGTCAAAGACCTGAGCCAGCGTCAGGTGAGGTAAATGGGTTGGGATTTCTTCTGGAGAGGTTCCTAATCGCCACAGTCCCACGATCGCACGAACGGTTGTGCGAGTGTCTGCGATGATTGGCTCTCCCTGTAAAACGTCTGGCTTTCGGGTAACATAACGCGACGTGGTTTGAGCAGTCATGGTGGCTTTGCGGTTATGAGTAACGGTATTGACTTAAGTTTTGGTTGTTCGTCTGTATCTAGTTATGGTACCAACCTGCGGAATCCATCATGCTTCTGTGAGAGACAAACTGAGAAGAAGAACCAATTGCTTATGCAAGAGGTGACTCTAGTTTAAAGAGTTCTAGCTCCTTTCCGTAATACTTTTGAATGCGCCCGAGGGAAATCATTCCCAGCCGTTGGGTGACTCGGATGGACGCAGCGTTTTTGGGGTTCACCACAGCGTAGATGATGGGCAGTTTCAGTACATTGAATCCGTAATCTAGAACGGCTTGCCCTGCTTCGGTGGCGTAGCCTTTGCCCCAGGCAGCTTTTTTAAGATGCCAGCCGACTTCGATCTCTGGTGTGGGGTTGCTGTCGTTGTCGGGCAGTTGTTTGAGGATTACGGTGCCGAAAATTTCGCCTGTTTGTTTATCGGCGATCGCCCAAAACCCAGTTCCATTGTTCAAGGCAGCATCACAATCGACTCTTCGTTGCAGCGATCGCCGCTGAGCTTCAATGCTCTCCTCCGTTTTGCCGCCGATAAAACGCACCACTTTTGGATCGCCATAAATCTCAAAGGCTTGCTCTGCATCATCTTGGGGCACCCAGTTGCGAATAACTAAACGTTTAGTCTCGGTCAAAATAGCCATGATTTCCCGCTCCCTCAATCCCCATCACTCCAACAACTGAACGATCGCTTCAATTAAGCGCTGCGGTTCAATTGGTTTTGTCAGGTGCATCCGAAATCCGGCGGCGATCGCCCGTCGCTGATCATATTCTGCGGCGTAGGCCGTGAGGGCAATCGCTGAAATGTTTCCGCCTCGTTCGGGCGATCGCGCCCGAATTTGCTCGATGAGCATATAGCCGTCCACCTCAGGCATTCCAATATCACTCAGCAGAACATGGGGCAAGGCTTCAGGTGAGGACTGGTCTAGCGCTTCCAGGGCGGCTTGAGCAGAAGCAGTGGCGATCGCCGTTGCTCCGGTTTGCCTCAGCAAAAAACTCAGCAGTTCCCGTGTGTCTGGCTCATCATCGACCACAAGAACCCGAATGCCTGCCAGAACAGCGGCAAAAGTGGGAACAGGTTCCGTCATTGGGTGGGTGGTGCGATCGCGTTCCATTTTGCTTTCTGACATTGGCACTTCATTGGGATGGTCTTCTTGCCATAGCGGTAGCATGACGGTGAAGGTCGCACCCTGCTCCTCTCCCAAACTGTGAGCCTGAACGGTGCCGCCGTGTAGCTCGACCAGGTGCCGCACAATCGCCAGCCCCAGCCCTAGCCCACCAAATTTTCGCGTGGTGGCGCTGTCTGCCTGCCGAAAGTAGTCGAAGATGTAAGGAGCAAATTCAGGATTGATGCCAATGCCAGTATCGCTGACAGTGATTTGAGCATAGCTGATTGTCTGTTCTGGTTCACAGATCATTTGTCCCTGATTACCTGTGCTGGACTGCTCATCTTCTACCCATGTCCCACGAACCGTGACGGCTGACAATTTCACCTCGACTCTGCCACCGTTGGGGGTAAATTTGACGGCGTTGGAGAGCAAATTCCAAACAATTTGCTGGAGCCGAGCCGGATTGCCTGAGACTTGAAAGCGGAAGTTTTGCAGCGATTTGTTTAGGGCGGTTGGGCTGGAGTAGTTTGCCTCTACTTGCCCAAAGCCTGCATCGACCACCTGATCGACTACCTGAAAGCTAAGACTGATTGATTTTGCTTCAGCGGCCAAGCGCACGGTTTCGATCGCCGCTTCAATAGTAGAAATCAGATTAACCGGACAAAAGTTGAGCTTGAGCTTACCTTGCAAAATCCGCGAAACGTCGAGCAAATCTTCGATCAGTTGGGTTTGAAGTTTGGCATTGCGCTCAATCGTGTCAAGGGCGCGGTTAATCGTTTGAGCATCGAGTTTGCGGTTTTTGAGCAGTTGAGTCCAGCCCAAAATCGGGTTGAGCGGCGTGCGTAATTCGTGGGAAAGCACCGCCAAAAATTCATCTTTTACCCGGTTTGCTGACTCTGCGGCGCTGCGGGCGGCTTGCTCTGCGGCATAAAGCTGGGCCCGGGCGATCGCCTGGGCGCACTGTTGCCCCAGGGTCAGCATAAAGGCTCGATCTTCTTCACTAAAAGACTGTGGTGTGCTAAAGCTCAAGCCCATCACGCCCAGCGTGCGCCCTTCTATATTGAGTGGAATGCAGACAAAGGCTTGGTTTTCAGTTGTGGCGATCGCCTCACCCAGATGGGGATAGTCTGCCAGCAGTGCTTCGGCGTTTCTAGAAAATGGCCGTTCCCGTTCGCACGGTTTTTGCTAGCGGCGTGGGTGCGGTGACGGAAAAGCTCTGCCAGTGCTGTATCACCTCCGGCGGATAGCCAATCGCATTTACCACCCGCAGCGTCATGCCCTGCTCAGTTAACAGCGATACAGAGCCAGCGTTTGCTTCTAGTGCGGCAATTCCTTGATTTACGACCACCTCAGCGACTTCATAGGGGGTTAACGCTTCTGAAAAAGCCGCAGTAATCTTTTGCAGTCGAGCGGTGCGGTTAGCGGTTTGTTCTGTAGCCCGCTGAGCTTCCTGGGTCGCACGATAAAGTCTGGCATTGTCAATCGCCAGGGCTGCGCGACGGGCCAAATCTTCTGCTAGAGATAAATCGGCTGTGCTGTAGGGTCGCCTGGGCTGCACGGTCGCGAGTGAAAGGGTGCCTAAAATCTGCTGACGAGCAATCAAGGGCACAACCATTGCAGACTTTAAGTTCAGCGATCGCACGATTTCAAGATGCTCAGCATCGAGGGTGGACTTCTGGAGCAACTCATCCGACAGTTTTGTCACCAGGATAGACTGTCCTGTTTTTAACACCTGGGCGATCGGGGTTTCCCTCTGCGGGTCGGGATGATAGTGCTGAAGCTGTTGCGCCCGTGCTGCCATTGCTGGATCAGCGTAGGCAATGGGCAGACGAGAAATAGTGCCATCTTGGTTGAGCAAATCTACCGTACACCAGTCTGCCACTTCTGGAACGGCAATCTGGGCAACCCGATCGAGCGTGGTTTGATAGTCCAGCGAGGTAGCCAGGTCGATGCTGGTCTCGGCAAGATAGCGCAGGGTTTGCTCGATTCGCTTGCGCTCCGTCAGATCTACGACAAACCCAATTCCGGTGTTAGAGTCTTCTAGCCGAGCGCCTGCTACTAACACGGAGACGCGGCTGCCGTCTTTACGAATGAACTCTTTTTCGTAGGGTGTGCAGGCATCCAAAGAAATGCTTTGACGACCCGCTTCTTCGTCTAAATGGTGATATTCGGGTGGGGTAATGACTTCAAGCTGGAGCCGTCCTGCCTTCAAGTCCGATTGAGTGTAGCCAATCAGATTGAGAAACGCATCGTTTGCGTCGAGGATGTTGCCTCGCAGGTCGCCAAAGTTGATGCCAATAATGTTGGACTCAAATAGCCGCCGAAAGCGAGACTCACTGGCTCGGAGGGCATCTTCAGACTGTTTGCGATCGCCAATATCCGTCAACATGGTCAGCGTCCCAGTAAACTCGCCCTGCTGATTCAGAATGGGGCTAGCCGAAACCAGCACCCACAGGTCTGAGCCATCCTTGCGACGAAAGCGAAAGTCAAACTGCTCTTTAATTCCCTGCTTGCGGCGTTCAATTCGGTATTTGGCTTCTAGCTGCCCCGCTTGGTTCATGAAGTCAAACAAAGAGCGGTTTTGCATTTCCTCTAGGCTATAGCCCAGCATTTCAGCTAGTCGCTGATTGGCGTACTCGGTGCGTAACTCGGTGTTGAGTAGCCAAATTCCTTCATAGGAGGTATCTAAAATCTGCCGATACCGTTCTTCACTTGCCTGCAACTGAGCGAAAGTAGTCCTGGTTCTCCGTTTGGAGTTTCGCAAATCTGCATTTAAGCTGCTGATCAGCAGACCCACCAGCCCAAAGGTGATCAGTTGAAATCGGTCGGTACTGCTATCAATGGCGAGGGAATAAAGCGGCGGTGAGAAGAAATAGGCGATCGCCACAATAGACAGCCCCGTTGCCGCCAGTCCGCCCGTCAGTTCGCCAAACCAGACGCTTACAGTCACCGCCGCAAAAAATAAAATCAAAATTTTGGGCTGAATTAACGCTTCCAGCAATATCGTTAGCAGCAAAGCCAGCCCAACCGATAAAACAGCCACACCATAGCGCTGAAGTTGGGAACGGTTAACGTTGAGCATAGCGATAGATTGCCTGTCATCAAACTACGGATACAGCTTTGCTTACCTTAAGAGGGATGACAGGCTTTACACACTGATCCGGGGGAGTATTTACTGGTTCAACTTTTAAGTAAAGTAACACGTTCGCTCAGCCGGGGCTTGCCAAAACGTCTCCAGGCGCTACCGCCCCGCAAAAATAGCTCCATCCAGCGAGTGCGTTTGCCGTCACCCCTTGACCAGCCAGAGCTTCCCGGCGCAAAGGCTAATGTCCCTTCTGGTACTTTAAAGCTGCCATCAGAATAGATTGCATCACTCACTACATCTCCAATCCGAACCACAACTTTTGTTTCAGGTTCTAGATCCATGCTGTAGTCAGGAATGGTGGTTTTGATATTGCCATAGCCATCCACCCAAGCAATGCAATCGAGGGGGGCATCGGGCAGTTGAGCCGGGTTCAGCGCATC
The DNA here is from genome assembly GCA_012031415.1 of Leptolyngbyaceae cyanobacterium SM1_4_3. GTDB lineage: Bacteria > Cyanobacteriota > Cyanobacteriia > Elainellales > Elainellaceae > JAAUTN01. The sequence goes on from JAAUTN010000006.1 coordinate 24,858, forward strand.
ACCTAACAGGTCAAAGTCTTCCTGGGCGATCGCCGCTGCCGCCGGAGGAAACACATCCCGCGACCGAAACTGTGACCCACCTCGCGATACATTTACCGTATGCAGGACTTTGGCATGGTCTTTGATGAAGGAAAGAGTATAGCCTGCATTCACCCCCACCACTTTTACCCCGTTAGGCAACAGGGCATAGGTTAGCCCTTCTCCTTCATTGTCCTGCCGTGCTTCTGGGTCATCCTGACGAGGCGCACAGTTATGATAAATCAACCGCTCTGCCGGACCAGGGTTGAGTCCGAGTTGGGCAATCCAAAATCCGGTAGACAGCGTGTTAAAGGGAGGAACTGAAAGCGGATGAATTTGAGCCTGCGGCAGCGCCTGAAGCAACCGTTGAGTCACTTCGGTAAAAGCCGGATCGCCCGTTCCATAGTCTGCAATTAAGCAGATAAACATACTTTTCTCCTTCATTGAAATGTTTTTAGAACTGATGCACATTCCCTGTAGAGCAGGGATACAAAACGCTAAGATCTGCGACTTCTTGAAGAAGTCGCAGATCTTAACCCTTCAGGTTGGGGGCAAAATGCAGGACTATTGAGGTCAAATTAAGCTCAATCGTTTGCTGCCGTAGTGTGTTTAGGCTTCAGCGCCACAACACAGATGGCTGCGCCTAAAAGAGAGACTAATCCAAGCCAAATTCCAGTAGTGACAGTCAATGCTTCTGGTGTACCAAAGACTATGCTAAATGCACTGACAGCAGCAGCGGCTCCGCCAAAGAATAGACCGATCGCCAACCCTGCATGGCGCGGAGAAAGCACCGATAACACCAGTGGAAAGGTGCCGTTAGACACCAGACTGTAGGCAATTCCTAAACCCATCGCCAAACCGATCGCCACAGGTAAACTGACGGTGAGTTTGAGCAACACCAGCAGGGCGGCGATCGCCCCTAACCCCACCAGCATGGCTCTAGAGTTGCCAACCCGAACGGCGATTAAACCCGCTGGAACTGCAAAGGCGGCGATCGTCAAAAACATTAAGCCCATAATCAACGGGGGGTTGACATCGGGCAGTTGTGTTTTGAGAACTTTAGGAAAAATCTCGATCGCCAATCGAAACACCAGTGTCACCGTTGCACCAATGCCAAAAATCAATCCCAGCGAGGCAAGCGAAGGAGAGGTTAAAGCAACCGCATCCTCTAAAGTTTCTGCTGGAGTCACTACAGAGCGATTGAAGAACTTCAAAAGCCCCACCGTGACTACCAGTAGAATTGCCGCCGCGACAAAGGTTATCCCATAGCCTAACTCCTTGAGGGCTGGGGTTCCCAGCGGCGTTGTGGCTCCAGCTAAACCTGCCGCCAGAGTGAGTAAACTTGCAGCCTGGGGCAAACGCACCGTAGCAGCATAGTGTCTCAATAGCGCCAGTGCTGGACTGCGAAGGATGCCAATGGCGATCGCCCACAAAATTAACAGCCCTATCAGCATCCAACGGATGGACTGTACCGCTGGGACTGCCTGGATTTCCATTGCAATCAAAGGAATAATCACAAACAGTGCTGCGGTCAGTACACCCCCTACCCAAATCAGCGGAAAACGATTGCGTCGCTGTTGTTGAAGTCGGTCAGAGAATTGACCTACGAGGGGCTCCAGGGCGATCGCCAGCAACGTTTCAATCAACAACAACTGGGGTGCAAAGGTAGGCGCGAATCCCAACTGTGTTACAACCTCAACTAAATGTACACGATACACAACCCAGCTTAATGTGATCGAACCATATACAGCAGCTAGTGCAGCCATTGGTAGCCACAAAATAGCAACTTGTGAGTCAGCTAAAGAAAGTCGATTTGCTTTCATCGTCTTGCACCATGTATTCCTCAAAATGTTGCTCAGAAAAACAGAGCAACGAGTTACGCAAGGGTTCTACAAGTTGACCACACCTTATCACTGATTACTGGCGCAAGATATTACCTTTTGCATTTTCCTGACCTATTTGCTCAAAAAGCATCTGACCTTTTCTGACTTTCTCATGCTGATCAAATTGAAACAGTGCCCTAACTTGTACTCATGGGTTAAACCAGCCCAACAAACAAGCCTTCCACAGAGAGAACCCTCAAGCAACATGGCAGCTTACGCAGAAGAGTTTCTGAAGTGAATTTGCCAACTAATGTTTGATTCTCTAATCTGCAAGCGGTTCAGAGGAGTACCTTCAAATCCCATTTATTCCTGTCACCGTTAGCAGATTTTATCTAACCTTTCTTTTCCCACCTGAAAGATCTGTAACTCCAGGATTAACTGTTGCACACAAACTGACTTGCTTTCCTACCCGACTAAATGTGACAAGGAGAAACTGACATGGCTAACAAAAAAGGCACTAACACAGGCGAAATCATCATCGGAACTGATCTGGCTGAAGTAATCTGGGCATACGGTGGCAATGATATCGTTTATGCCAAAGGGGGCGACGACATTGTTAAAGGCGGTAAAGGTAACGACAAGATTTTCGGCGGAGACGGCAAAGACTCTCTCTATGGAGAGTATGGAAATGATGTCGTTGTGGGCGATCGCGGCGATGACAAAATGTATGGTCAGGAGGGTAACGATGTTCTCGTGTGGAACAACGGTGACGGCAGCGACCTGATGGACGGTGGAACTGGTTACGACGCAATTCTAGTGAATGGCGCACGCAACGATGGAGATGAGTTCACTTTAAAGGCAAAAGGCGGCAAAGCCATCTTTGACCGATTGAACTTGGTTCCTTTCACACTCACCGTTGATAACGCTGAAGCCTTTGTAGTAAAAGGTTTAGGTGGCAATGACAGCTTTGATGTCGATAACCTCAACAACACCGATGTCAGACTAGTGAAGTTTTCTGGAGGTGACGGCAAGGATAAGTTAGACGCAAGCAATTCTGAAACCAAAGTCATCGCTTATGGAGATGCAGGTAATGATTTGCTGATTGGTAGTGCTGTTAATGACTACCTCTATGGTGGTGAAGACTACGACGTTGTGGTAGGCGATCGCGGCGATGACAAAATGTATGGTCAGGCTGGCAACGATCGCCTCGTATGGAACAACGGCGACGGCAGCGACCTGATGGACGGTGGAGTTGGCTACGACGTAATCGAGGTCAACGGCGCACGCAACGATGGAGACAAGTTTACCCTGAAAGCAGAAGGCGGCAAAGCCATCTTTGACCGATTGAATCTGGTTCCCTTTAAACTCACCGTTGATAACGCTGAAGCCTTTAAGGTGAGTGGATTGGGCGGCGACGATAGCTTTGATGTTGATGACCTGACAGGCACCGATGTCAGACGGGTAATTTTCTATGGAGGAGAAGGCAACGATACCTTTGACGGCAAAGACACCAAAACTCCACTGATCCTTTATGGTGATGCGGGTGATGATGTCCTGACGGGCGGTAAATACCACGACACCCTTAAAGGTGGAGATGGCAAAGACTGGCTCACAGGAGGCGGTGGTGCTGATAAATTTGTCTACGACAATCCTTTCCAGGGAATTGACACCATCACTGACTTTGTAGCGGGTAAAGATACCATCGTTGTCTCTGCTGCGGGCTTCCGGGGTGGTCTGCTTGCAAACACCGTGCTTGCTGCATCTCAGTTTGCGCTCGGCTCCTCCGCTGGAGATGCTGGCGATCGCTTCATCTACAACAACACCACAGGTGAACTGTATTGGGATGTTGACGGTACAGGAGCAATTGGACAGGTAAAACTCGCAAACCTGTCTGGCAAGCCTGCCGTTAACTACACCGACATCTATGTTGGAGCTTGAGGCGTAGATACTAGCGCTACGCGCTATAACTAGCCCGCATAACCTTCTGCTGTTGGGGCTTGGCATTGCCAAGCCCCTATCTCAATTTTCAACCTGACTCAATTACTGAGAATCAGGGATACAATTAAACCCGACGCTTTTTTGGAAACACGTAACCTTAACCTACACGTAGTAGAAGTTAATCGATACAGGTTTAAAGCAAACCTGTATGGACAAAAGCCGCTCTAAGCAATTAATGTTTGGAACGACCCATACCGTTTCTACAGGAAGCTGTATCTTTTGGAGCGTGGCCCACATACGCGAGTCACACTCCAAAAGATACAGCCTTAAAAAGAATTGGTATTCAGTTAAATTTGCTGAAGTGTTGATCTATTCAGGAACTAGAAAATAATGAGTAACCAAAATCTTCGGAATCTGCTGATTGGCGCAGGAGTTGTAGCCGTAGGTGCGATCGGCACTAAGGTCGCCACAGACTACTTACGAAACCGAGGTAAAGAAGAAACACGAAACGAGAAGGAGGGCGATGTTGAAGCGCAATCCCCCCAGGAAGTAAGCTATGTTAACGTAGAGCAAAATTCAGTGCAACAATTTCTGGACACTAGCTTTGGTAAAGCTGGACGCTATGTGCCGTCTCGTCCACCCAAAGTGTTTGATTACCAAAACAAACAGTACATGGTGATCTGGGCCCATGATAACGAGCAAAACAAAGACCAGATGTTAGCATTTGTCTACACTGGACAGGGGCGCGAGATGATTGCCAGCGTGGGATATACCTCCAGCAAGACCGACTATAACCTGGAGCTAGAAGGAACTCCTTTTGCAATTGAGGTAAACGATCAACAGATTAAATCTGGCAAAGGTGAAACCAGCGGCACAGATGAAGTTGACCTGGTGTTAGCCAATGCTTAAAGGAAAGCCGGAAAATTAGCAAGTTTTCCGCGTAAAGGTGCAGCGTGAGTTACGACAAGAAATGAGGAAAGGCAAAGTCCTTTCCTTTTTTAACTCACAGCGTCTCCTTTACATTCCATCTGCGTAAGGTCTGGAGATGTTTTTGCTGAATCCCTTCTGTCGAATTGCGCTACCATCTTTCTAGACTTTGTAAAGCTAGACACCAAACGCCGACAAATGGCTAGCTTTAGCTAAAAGTCTGCCGATCGCCTTGATGAATGAGAACCGAAGAGAGGTATCTATGGAGCCTGCTCAAATTGACTGTGCAGTGTCTTGCGTAAATGGCTGCGTGCTGGGCGACCAGTGCCCCAACCTGGAATATAAAGAACAAGCATCAAAGTTTGTTCAGGAAACATCTTTGGACGACATAATTGCGATCGCCGAAGAAGCCATTCGCAAAAAAGCAATGCAAACGCCCCAATGGGTCTTCCCTGAAGACGGCATTGCCCCGGACGAGGCTTTGAGATCTGGGGGGCTAGGGGCTAGGGGCTGGTGGGGGATAAGGGGCTAGGGCAAGGCACTTCCCTCATCCCTCATTCTTCATCCCTCATCCCTCCGCCCCCTCCTCCCTCAAAGCATCTGCATACGCCGCATACACTCCCTGCACGTTATACCAGTTGAGAAAAATGCGGGCGGTTTCAAGCGCCAGTTGCGGTTTGCCGCTGTCGATTAGCCATTGCAGGAAAGGAGCCATCGTGCGCTCGTTGAGCTTGCCGCCCAGTGAAAGCAATCCCCAGAGAACGCGGTGCAGCCAGGTCATTTGGATCATCATTCGCACATTCCAGGTGGGGTGTTTTTGGTAAAACAACACGCCCATCCGCCCTCGCTGAATTTCTCGGTCAATCATACGTGGAATCTGATCGAGCGAGAAAGCAGGATGCCAGTGATAGCCTGGGGCTTCAGGGCATTTGACTAGCTTTAGCCCAAGCTGCTTGAGCCGCACGCCTAGTTCCAGGTCTTCCCAACCGTAAAGCTGAAAGCGCGTGTCAAACAGCCCAACCTGATCAAGCCATTTGCGGGCGATCGCACATTCCCTGTGGCGAAGTAAGCCGCCGAAAAGTCCGTGAGCTTATATGGCTCAGAGGTAGGCTGGTCAAAATTGCTGGTGTTGATTACGGCTCCGTAAGTGAAGAGGCGATCGCTCCCCAGTTTCTTTTCCCCTGCCATCAGCGCATCGGCATGAGCCTGCAAAAAGCTCTCCGTTACGACGAGATCACTATCAATAAAGATAATAGTGTCGCCGATCGCCTTTTCTACGCCGAGATTCCGCGCTGCTGCTGGCCCTTGATGGTTTTGCTGAAAGAGGCGCACATGGGGAAAATGGGCAGTGGGCGATCGCAGCCAGTCTACCGTGCCATCCGTCGAACCGTCATCGACCAGCACCACTTCGTAGCCTTCAATCGTCTTGTCTGCCAGGTGCTGATCTTCCAGCGCCGTCAGGCACTTTTCTAGAATTGGCTTACGGTTGTACGTTGGAATCACAATGCTGAAAAACACAGATTCTCCCCACTCCTAACCACAAAAGCTACTACTGAATGCAACGCACTACAGCTTTTCTAGCGTACCAACTGGAAGGAGAATTCTTAGAGGGCGATCGCAGCTTTTGAGTCAGAAGCGGTTCACTCTCCAATGCAGCGCTTAGATCTGCGACTTCTCGAAGAAGTCGCAGATCTGGTCTCCGGTTGTGATGCTTACACTTTCCGGTGAAGAGGTGCTGCCGGGATTCAGGCTTGAGTTAAGCCGAATTTTTGACTAACTGCTTCTCCTGCACCGACCGTTCAACGAGAGCTTAACCTTTCCATAAACCAGTCGCGATCTGCGTCGTTTTATACTCCCATCGATCGGAATTAACTGTCACATCGACATCTTGGTGAGGAGTGCTGAGTTTATGATGAAGTTCCCCATTCATTCTCTTATTTCTGCGTCTTTAGTTTCAACGGTTCTGGTAGGCAGCGCTGGAGTTGCTCAGGCGCAAGTTCGGAGTTTTGTTCCCTTAAATCGGTATGTAGTCGGTGGCGCAGTCGCAGAAATCATTGATGCTAGCCCCGATGGAAATACGCTGGTTTTCACAAACTCCGGCGATCAGCAAGTTGGCTTTGTCGATATTACCGATCCGGCAAATCCGCAGCCGCTGGGAACGGTTGAGGTAGCAGGTGAGCCAACTTCGGTTGCAGTTACGCCCGATGGACGGTATGCGATCGCCGCTGTTCTTTTCCTAATCGACGAAGAAGCCGGACAAACGATCGCCGATCAGCAGCCTGGTAGCCTTGTCTTCATTGACCTGGCAACCCGTGAAATCGTCGGACAGGTACAGCTTTTAGGCATTGGCCCTGACAGCGTTGACATTTCCCCGGATGGCAGCAAAATCATTGTGGCGATCGAAGATGAAGAGGACACAGAGAACCCTCCTGGCTCTCGTCCTGGCTCAATCAACTTCGTCACGATCAACTCCGACAGCCCCAGCGAATCCACCGTTTCAGCGGTAGAAATTGACCTGAGCGGCGTAGAAGGAGTGAATTACGTCGAAGATCCGCAGCCAGAGTTTGTCAAATTTAGTCCCGATGGCAGCACCGCCGCTGTGACGATTCAGGAAAATAATGCGATCGCCCTAATTGATGTCGCTTCCGAAGAAATCATTCGCATCTTCTCTGCTGGCACCTCCAGCCATGTAGCTGATTTGACTGGAGATGGCGACATTAGCTTCACCGAAGAATTTGAAGGGCGCAGAGAGCCAGATGCGATCGCCTTCACCCCCGATGGTCAATATTTGATCACGGCTAACGAGGGCGACACCGACCTGGAAAGCTTTGGTGACAACATCTGGTCAGGCGGACGCGGCTGGACAATTTTTGACCTGGAAGGCAACGTCGTCTACGACAGCGGCAGCAGCGTTGAAGAACTAGCCGTTACCAGAGGGCAATATCCCGACGATCGCTCCGAAAATCGCGGTATTGAAATGGAAGGTGCGGCTGTTGCTGAATTTGGTGAGCAGGCGATCGCTTTTATCACTTCCGAACGGGGCAGCTTTGTGGTTGCCTATGACATCAGTAACATTGAAGCCCCCGAACTGATCAGTTTCCTGCCAACCGGACTCGCTCCCGAAGGTGTTTTGGCAATTCCACAGCGTAACCTGCTGCTCACCTCCAATGAAGACGATGGCACAATCGACTTCTTTGAAGCCTCAACCGAATCAGCAAGCGCTTATAGCCCAACCGCCCCTTTGCTTCTTAGCCCTGGGGTCACTCTGCCTTTTAGTGCCATCAGCGGTCTGCATCAGGTACGCAACAATCCCAGTTCCCTTTATGCAGTGCCCGACAACGCCGTAGCACCTTCTCGCATTTATCGAATCGAGATAGAAGATTCAGTCGCCACTGTCGTCTTCGCTCTGCCTATTACTAAAGATGGCGAACCCGTCAGCTATGACCTGGAAGGCGTAACGCTGCATCCCCCTGGTGGTTTTTGGGTGGTCAGCGAAGGCGACGACCGTGAAGGTCAAGAAGCCCCCAATCTACTCAGTTACGTTAATGGACTGGGTGAAGTGCAGCAAGAAATTCCCTTGCCCGAAGAGGCAGCAGGCGCGATTACCCGTTTTGGCTTTGAAGGCGTTGCCACCAACCCCGAAGGCACCAAAGTTTATGTCGCAGTTCAGCGCGAGTTTGAGGGCGATCCAGCAAACACCGTGAGAATTGCCGAGTACGACCTGGAAAGCCAAACCTGGAACTACTACTTCTACCCATTGGATACTGACAATGTTGAGGAAAGCTGGGTGGGGCTGAGTGAAATTGCCCGCGACACTGACGGCAGTTTTCTTGTCGTCGAGCGCGACAACCAGGGCGGCGTGAATGGCTCAGCCAATGCTCGAATCAAGCGCATCTATCGAGTTTCTCTAGCCGACGCAGAACCGGGTGCAACGCTAGAGAAAACCCTGGTGCTAGATTTGCTTTCTGACTATGACTGGATCGAGGAGAAGATTGAAAGCCTCGCTGTAACTGAGCAGGGTTACTGGTTTGCCAGCGACAATGATGGTGGCATTAACTCCACCAGAATGCTGTTTGTACCCAGACAATAGCCCTGCGCTCATAGGGCTTACGCAAGCAGGATGTAAAGTCAGGCGATCGCCAGCAAGATCAGCGACTTCTCGCAGAAGTCGCTGATCTGAACGCTACACCTTACACTCGTGGACAGGCTCTAGCTTGGCAATGTGACCGAGGAAGCTCTTGCTCCCTGCGACCCCTGGAAGCAGGAGCTTCCTATCAGCCGTTACCCATCTGAGGCTGGGTAACGAGAGAGGCGAGAGAAAAAATTCATGCTCGAAGCTCAGAGATTCACGCTCGAAGCTCACAGGTTCACGCTTGAAGCTCAGGGGTTCGTGCTCGAAGCTCACAGGTTCGCGCTCGAAGCTCCAGGGGTTCATGCTTGAAATCTGGAAGTTCAGGTTTGAAGCTAGGAGGTTCAGGTTCAATTAAACGAAGTGCAGGGAGCTTAACCAATGGCTGGCTCATCGAGTGCCTCATCTCAACCCCACATCATCCGCGCTCGTGTTTTCATCTCTGGACGAGTTCAGGGAGTAGGCTACCGGGCTGCAACTGCGGATATAGCACAGTTGCTAGAGCTAAAAGGCTGGGTTCGCAATCTGCGCGATCGCCGAGTTGAGGCCGTGTTTGAAGGAGACAGCACGACGGTTGCAGAAATGTTGCGCTGGTGTCACCAGGGTCCTTCTGCTGCAATCGTTGACCAGGTTGAGGTCAGCTACGAAACACCAGAGGGACTTAAAGGATTTCAGGTGCTTGTGTAACTAACTGCACATTTTGCAGCTAGACCTGCCGTAATATCATGGTCGTTTCTGGCGGCAGTCGATGGTTAAGTGCGATCGCCCACCAGAACTCCCTTAAATCTAGAACCTAAAATTGCGCTATGAGCAGTGGATCTACTGAACTTGAGCCAAACTCCCCTCCTGGGCCACAGCCGCCTGAGCAAACCGGGGCGATCGCCCGCTTCTTCAAATTTGACGAATTGGGAACTACGCTGCGTACCGAAGTCATCGCCGGGATCACCACCTTTGTAACGATGGCTTACATTCTCGTCGTAAATCCTGGGATTCTTTCTAACGCCATCTTTTTACAGGAGTCTGGTGACTTATTTGGAGAACTGGTAATTGCCACTGCTATCTCGTCGGCGATCGCCACTCTAGTCATGGGCTTCCTGGCAAACTACCCCTTCGCCCTGGCACCGGGAATGGGGCTAAACGCCTTCTTCGCCTTCTCAGTAGTAATTGGCTTGGGCATTAGTTGGCAGCTTGCCCTGGCAGCCGTCCTGGTAGAAGGGCTAATCTTTATTGCGCTTACAGTTTCCAACGTCCGCAGCCAAATCATTACCGCTATTCCCGAATGCCTCAAACGCGCCACCGCCGTAGGCATCGGGCTATTCATTGCCTACATCGGGCTGTCGGGCGATCCCGCTGTTGGCGGAGCCGGAATCATCGTCGCCAACGAAGCCACAAAACTTCATTGGGCGATCTGGGACAGCCCCAAACGTTAATGGCTATCTTCGGCATTCTAATCACTTCAGCTTTGATCGCCCGCCGCATCAAAGGCGCTTTACTGTGGGGCATTCTTGCTACTGCGGTGCTGGGTTGGATTCTTCAGATTTCACCTCCCCCCAGCGGCATCGTCGCCTTGCCCCAATTGCCTGTAGATTTAGTTGGTCAAGCCTTTGTCGGACTCGGCCAGATCAACGGTGCCAACCTGACAAACTTCCTGGCAGTCACCTTCGTTTTTCTGTTTGTAGACCTGTTCGACACCGTTGGCACGCTCTCCGGCGTTGGCATCCAGGCAGGCATGATCAACGAACGGGGAGAATTGCCCAGAGCAGGAGCCGCATTCATGGCAGATGCAGTTGGCACCACAGTCGGCGCAATTCTCGGCACCTCCACCGTCACCACCTTCATCGAATCGGCATCTGGCGTTTCTGAAGGCGGCAGATCTGGCTTTACCGCTGTCGTCACCGCCGGATTTTTTATTCTTTCAATCTTCTTCATCCCGCTATTTTCTGCCATTCCAGGCTTTGCAACGACTGCTGCTCTGGTCATTGTTGGGGTGCTAATGGTCGGCAACGTATCGGGAATCCGGTGGTCAGATCCAGCGGAGTCAATTCCCTCATTTCTAACCATCCTGGTCATGCCACTCAGCTACTCAATCGCTGAAGGCTTAGCCATCGGCTTCATCACCTACCCGCTAATCAAGGCCTTCCAGGGCAAGTCTCACGAAATCAGCATCGCCATTTGGATCTTGGCAGCCGTCTTCGTGCTGCGCTTTATCCTACTGGGGCTTGGAGTCGCGTAGTTGGTCTCTCTAGCTCCTCTAGCTTCCTAACCCCCCATTCCCCTCATGCAATCTACCTCCATCCAGCAGCTTCCCGCCCAGCAGATTACCTCCGAGAGCTTTCAGGCATATGGACAGGTGATCTTTGCTAGCACCGACGGCAAACCTTACGATCAGGAAGATGCTCGTCTTAGCCTTGATCAGGGTGTGCCGCGCTTTTACATCATGCGGCTTCAGCGAAAGGGGCGCAGATTTTCTCGAATCACCAGACACCTTCGCTGCACTCAATGTTTAGGTTCCCTGGAGGGCAAGGATTGGCTGATTGCAGTTGCCCCACCCGCTGAAGCGGAAGAACCATCGCTAGACAAGCTTGCAGCTTTCCAAGTTCCAGGTAGCTGCTTTATCAAGCTGGAGATAGGAACCTGGCACGCTGGCCCCTACTTTGAGCATGACTGGGTAGATTTTTACAATCTGGAGCTAAGTGACACAAACATCACTGACCACCAAACCTGCAATTTGCTGAGCCGTTACAGTTTAGAGTTTGAAATTGTATAGCTGCAAGCGCGGGTCATGATATGGGCATTTAAGGGGTAGGAGTGCTAGCAGGCAAAGGCACGGCTACTGTGGCGATCGCCCCTTCTTCCCGCCGTTTGCCCATAGGTTGACTCAGCCCCTCCTGACCTGGAGCTAGTTCGGTTGGATCTATAGGACTGAATTACGCTAACACCGTTGATTTCTACATCTACTGCGCCACTAGTTGCCAGCGCAACATTAACCATTTGAGTCAGCAAAGGAAGACTGGGAAGCTTCCCTAGCAGCACAACGACTCGCCCACGCTGAATAACTCGTAGGCTTTCAACCTCAGCCAAGTCAAAGCTTTGACGGAATGCTAGAGTTACCCGCTTGGCCAAACCGCTGTGGTCATATTCCCCATTCAGCCCTACCCGTTCTGGCGGAATGTTCTTAAATGTTGTGAGGCAAGAAGTCGAGTTGGATTGATCTCTAGCAGCACTGCCCAACTGAGACTTTAGCTGAGACTCGCAATGCTGGTTCAATCCTAAAGAATTTCGCAGCACATCCATTCACCCCTAGCGCTCTATAAGATTTAATGAACTCAATGTAATCTTTTCCTAAAGATATAGACAATCTACCGCAGGATTGGTGTCATTGAACTGAGAATGAGTCGGCATAATCCTGCAACTTTGACCAGATCTGGGTGCAATAGAGTAGGCTTAGACGTAAATCAATTTGGACGAGAAGGTTGTTGTGGAGTGGAAGTCAAGCTAAGTCGCCTGGAATCGATTGTGCAGCAAATTGGGGAAGCTGTTTTAGCCACCACTGAGACGGTAGATCGTCTATCTGATCGCGTAGACGCTCTGGCGACTCAAGTGCAGCAGCAGGGCTATCAAATTTTTGCGTTGAGTGATGCGGTGCAAACTTTAGCCGAAAACCAAGACACGGCTTTGGAAAGACTGGATCGATTGACAGAAGCATTGCAGCAGCTTGTGTCTGCCATTCAAGAAACGGATGAAACGGATTCTGAATCGTGAGCGAAGGGGATGCCCCAAGCGGGTGAGTGCTTTGAGGCTCGGCTTCAGACTAAGATTGTGAGACACATTCAGGCAAGGTCTGTAATTGCCTGACGTAATTCTCGATCGGTAGGTGGATTGTATTTGGGTATAAAATTAAGACCCCGTAGCAGCGATGCGTTGGGCAAATCAGGGGACTCTAAACTTTGGCGATACTTTGACGATGGTGATGTCAGGCTACTTCAAGTAATCAAGTGACGAATTGAAGGATTATTGTTCCATGACAGTGGTTGAGGATCTTCGGCAAGAGTGGCGATCGCGCCTCAAAACAGACTCTCCAGATCAGCCATCCGTAGCTCAGGAGAGTATCCTCAACTGGCTGTTGGGCGAAGACCCCGATCGGTTGAACGAGTTTTCTTTAGAGCAACTGGCGATCGCCCAACAAGCGATTGATTACCGCTATCGAATTTTACAGCAGCGATATTTAGGGACTCATCCAGAACAAGCCTACCGTAAGTTGATTCAGCGGTTGGGCAGTCTGTTCCTGATTCGCAGCAAAATTCGCACCTGGGTGTCTCTGTCGCGCGATCGCCACCGCAGCGTCATGGATGTGCTGCAAGAAGTGATTCAAGAGCTAATTCAGAATGATCGCTATATGCGGCAGCAGATGGCCTGGATTGGTCAATGCACTAACAGTTCTCGCCTGAGAAATGCCCTGATGCTGTCCAGCATTGAGGAATATTGCCTGCGTCCGATTCGCAATCAGCCGTTGCTCGTTTATCGATTTGTTAACTATCTGCGGCGATCGCAGCGCGGCGGTATGACTCAGGTTCCGGCAGGCGACTTGGTGCGGCTAGTGTCTGAGGAAATCACGCCCGACGATACCGACAATCCGGTGAGTTTGCTTGACTCTGAGGCAGTTGCCCAACACCAGGATAGTCAGGCATGGGAAGAACAGCAGATGTTGCGGTCTGCGGTTCACAAAGAGTTTGCGGTTTATCTAGAGGAGCAGGTCGATCCGGTTGCGGCACGCTGGCTGCATCTACATTTGCAGGGACGGTCGCAGGAGGCGATCGCCAAAGATCTTAATCTGCCGATTAAGCAGGTCTACCGCCTGCGCGAAAAGATTAGCTATCACGCGATTCGAGTTTTCGCCCTCAAAAGACACCCTGACCTGGTGACAACCTGGCTAGGAACTTCTCTACAGGAACACAGCTTGGGGCTGACTCCTGACCAGTGGCAGCAGTTTTGGCATAGCCTCACCCTTGATCAGCAAGAGTTGTTAAATGCCTTAAAAGCAGGTAAGACAGTTGAGGCGATCGCCCAAGACCTCGACCAGAAAACCAATCAAATTATGGGCGAATGGATTAAACTTTACTTAGCTGCTCAGGCGTTGCGGAGCGCCTCCTAATCTCCGTTGCAGGGTACATTTCAGGATTAGCTCACAATTACAATCCAAACCGTTGCGGAACCTGTTCCTATGGCGTTTCCCCTGAGCGATCGCATTGAGCCAAAGCGCGTAAATTCTGTCTACCAATCCGTTCTAGATCAGTTTAAAGGAGACTGGGTAGAGCAGTTAAACGTCGAGCAAATGTTCATTTTAATCGATGGCGTTCTACCGTTTGAAGCTTGCCTTTACTATCAGGTTCTCCCTCTATTTTTAGAAGGAAGTCATCTTAATCTGGGCATGGTCAGTCCCGAAGACACTGCTGCTTCTGACTATGTTCGACGCATTATTTCCTACCTGAACTATACCCTAGTACCCCGCCGCATTTCTTCCGAAGCGCTTCAGGCAGTCCTATCTGCTCACCTAAACCACGCGGGTAGCCATCGTCCTCAAGCGGGGCGCACTCCGTCTCATCGATTTAATCGGGGTTCTCGCTCTCGCTCAAAACAGCCGATAGACCGAAACACGCAGCCTACGCTAGTAGTAGACAGTCCGGAGAGACTCAGCTCAACGGAAATGCACGATCGGGCAAGACCTCAAATTGACTCCTCGCCCCCGCCCGAAATTCCTTTTGTGCCCCCCCAAGATACTGCGGCGCAACCCTCACTTCAACCCGAACCCGCCCAACCCAAGCCTCAAGATACGCTCCTGGCGCTACCGGAACAGGCTGCGGCACAGGCTCTAGCTTCAACACCTTTGTTTAACCCGCTGCCTGTTCTGGATATTCAGGCAAGATACTTGTCAAGCCCCATAGAGATCTTAGCGACCTTGCAGCCCAAAGAATTACTGCAAGAATTGCTGGGGCGCATCTTGTTTGGTGGGATTGGGCGGCTTTATTTTGAGCGGCAGCAGCAGCATGGGCGAGTTCTCTGGAGTCAGGATGGGGTCTTACAGTCGGTAATTGACAAGCTAGATATAACCACTTTGCAAGGCGTGATTAATGAACTGAAGCGGATGACGCAGATGCCTTTGATTGCTGTTGAAAAGCCAAGACAGTCCGAGATCGAGC
This sequence comes from Leptolyngbyaceae cyanobacterium SM1_4_3, assembly GCA_012031415.1. Classification (GTDB taxonomy): domain Bacteria; phylum Cyanobacteriota; class Cyanobacteriia; order Elainellales; family Elainellaceae; genus JAAUTN01. Next base: position 39,890 of record JAAUTN010000006.1, read on the forward strand.
GACTTTACCAGCAGACACGCCTGCTGCTGCGGTTTCGGGTGATGCCAACGGCTCATGGCGAAGAAGCAACGCTACAGGTATTGCGTGGAGCGGCACTCAAGTTTTACCAGCAGCAACAGCTAGCAAATTTAGGACGAGATGCGTTAAGCATCGCCAAACAGCTTCAGCTTAAGGTGAATGAAATTCGCGATCGCGCCCGCACTAGCTCTAGTTTCTCAGCAGAACGACTAGAAGCATTGCCCGCTCTCAATCAACTGCTGCGCTATATCGAAGAGGAACTAGAGCAGTTACAGGTTGAGAAAGGAACAGACGACTCTAAAGCGTGAGAAAACCCGAACCTCGGATTATGCAACCGCAAGAGGCAAAGGCCAGCGATTGACGGCTTTGCCAATTACAGACAGTTCCTCAACTAAGCGATCGAATCGTTCTGGAGTTAAGGACTGAGGCCCGTCTGAGAGCGCCTTTGCGGGGTTGGGGTGAACTTCAATCATCAAAGAATCGGTGCCCGCCGCGACAGCCGCCATTGCCATTGAAGGCACATATTCAGCCTTGCCAGTACCGTGACTAGGATCAATCATAATCGGCAGGTGGGTGAGCGATCGCAGCACCGGGATCACCGCCAAATCTAACGTGTTGCGGGCATACTGGCGATCGAACGAGCGAATTCCTCGCTCACACAAAATCACATTGGGGTTGCCTGCTGCCAAAATGTATTCTGCCGCCATCAGCCACTCTTCAATCGTGGCAGACATTCCCCGCTTCAGCAGCACGGGCTTGTCCTGTGCGCCGACCTTCTTTAGCAGCGAGAAATTTTGCATATTTCGGGCACCCACCTGCACCACATCAGCCACTTCTGCCACCTTCTCCAAGTCGGCTGTATCCATCACCTCAGTGATGATGCCCAATCCGCTTGCATCACGGGCGGCCGCCAGCAGCCCCAGTGCGCTTTCACCATGCCCTTGAAAAGCATAGGGAGAAGTACGAGGTTTATAAGCGCCTCCTCGTAAAAATTGCGCCCCTGACGCTTTAACTCTCCGGGCTGTTTCGATGATCATCGTCTCGTTTTCGACGGAGCAAGGGCCAGCCACAATGGCGATCGGGCAATGCTCTCCAAAAGACACAGGGCCATTAGGCGTAGACACAACAACCGTGCTGGATTCACCGTGACGATATTCGCGGCTAACTCGCTTAAACGGCTTTTCTACCCTCAAAACTTGCTCAATCCAGCCACTCATTTCCTGAAGTTGCAGCGGGTCTAAATCAACCGTGTCACCCACCAGCCCGATCACGGTTTTGTGCTTGCCAACAATCTTTTCGGGCAATAGTCCCCAGGTCTGTAGCTCTTCAGCCAATCGGGAAATCTCGGCTTCAGGAGTGCCGATTTTCATGACCACAATCATGTCAAAAGTCCTTAATGTGAGTTATTGGTTGACAGCTTACAAAAAAGCTTGTAGAAATCTTGTGGCTAAATGGTTAGCTCAGCCTTAGATATTCTACGCCTGAGCGTCTCCCCGACTGCGTATGGCTTAATTCATTGATGAATCTCCACGAATCGGAACAAATTACTTCAGAGCAATGCCCCCCTGGATAAGGGAAAAGGTGAAAGAAAAAAGGGATGCAAACAAGGCTATTTCCCCTTTACCTTTCCCCATTCCCCCTCGCCCTTTAACCGAGAAGTATTACAGCTTAAATCTGTTTACCTATTTCCAAGCTTTGCCTAAACTGAGGAGGACAGGATGGGAAAGTATCGAAATGTGACTCACTGCTTCTCTGTAGGCAGAAATTAGGATTTCCTTCCCGTCGATCGCCAAGCCTCCGTCATTCGCCCCAGATTGGTTGTAAATTCTGACCATCCTAAAGCGCTACCTGCTGCATTTTCGTCCCAGGATGCGGAAAGTACGCCATAGCTTAACCCCAACACGCCCAACCCAAAGAAGCCCATGCTTACCAGTACAACTGCGACATTGGGCAGCGCAACTAAATCGTGAGTTACGACGAAGTAGCTGACAAAAAAGGTTGAAATCCCCAACGCAGATGGAATGCCGCAAAGTAAAGCCATTCGCCGCACCATTCGCCGACTGACCGCCTCAGGAATTGCCATGCTGGTTGCGGCGTTTTGACTGGGGCGATCGCCCCCACCCCCTTTAGAAGCTTTCTTAGACTCAGACTTTTTAGAATCAGGTTGCTTCTCTGGCTTAACCGGAGTCGCTGGAGCCTTCTTTTCAGGCTTTTTGCGGCTTTTGGCAGGCTCAAATGGGAGGCGATCGCGACCTACTGCCGCAGCATCTGGGGTGGGATCTGATGGGGTGGGGTCTGATTGAGCATCGCGTTGGGGTTCAGGAGACATTCACTCTTCCTATCAGGTTTTAATTCGCTCTATCCACGAATTCCGAGACGGGTGATCAAAGCCCGATAGCGCCCCTGGTCTTGCTTGAGAATGTAGGCAAGCAGGCGCTTACGCTGACCAATCATCTTGAGCAAGCCCCGACGAGAGGCGTGATCTTTCTTGTTGATTTTAAGGTGGGCGCTAAGTTTGTTGATGCGCTCAGTCAGCATTGCTACCTGAACATCTGCCGATCCGGTGTCGGTTTCGTGAATTTGGTACTCGTTGATGATTTCGTGTTTGCGCTCTTGCAGCAGTGCCATGATGAGGTTAAGCCGTCTCGCTAATTACAGATACAATCAACCATGTTATCACAGCTATCTGCTGTAGCAATTCTAAGTACATCTGTGACCATTCTCCACGAGGGACTTTGTAAAACAAGGGTTTATTATCGGACTTTAGCTCCGCGATACTGAAGCTTCACGGTCGGCTGACGGGGTGAAATCTCTGCTTGATGTCCCAGTTCACAGACTGCGCCACGATACTTGCCTAACACCACCTTTTCAGGTGAGGTAGCCTTTGCGTCAGTTTCCCTTGTTGTAGCGGCGGATGCTGTAGCGTCGCTTGATATTGTGTCGTTGCGATCGCCCAATTCGACAGGGGCAGCGACTTCATTGCGAACAAACAGAAAATTTAACAAAGTCACCCATCTAACGTTAGCCAGCAGCAACACGACTAACAAAAGCTGCACTTCCCAGGGCGACAAAATTAGCGTAGAAGCCAAACCGATTAACCCAACTGCAAATGCGGCGGTTGCAGTTTCGGTTGAGGTATCTTTGGCAGCCTTGAAGACGAAGCCTGATCCCAAAGTAACCGTGAGTGGAGCGAGGAACAGGAAGGACATTTGCAAATCCTCTAGGTTGCACCGTAGTATAGTGGGTCACTTCACTAAAGTACAACTGTTTGTTTTGGATTGCTCGTTAGATTTTTCACACGGCTGGAGCGATCGCCAATCTTCCTGAAGGATCAAGAATTCGACAAAATTCACAGCCCTAATAATATTGTGTGTAGAATCAGAACCTCCTTGCAAAAGCTTGATCAGTTCATAAATCTCCTAAAATATGGCTTCCTCAGACGACTCCAATAGCACCCACAAAGATCAGCAGCACCCGCTCTATAGGAGCGATCGCGATATCGTCAATAGCCTGCTTGCAGGCGAGCCTAACGACTATAACCTGGCAGAGCTTGCCCGACTCCGCATCCGCTATCGCGGCTTTCCAGGAGCGCGAGACATTCAGGCAGATCTTGAAAAAGTGCTAGAACAGTGGCAGCTTAGCGAAACTGCGCTCTACGAAAAAACTCGCCAAATTCATCAAACTGCCAAAGTTTACAAAGGGCGGGGCAGTCAACGGGAAGATTGGAGTTAAGCCATTTCTATCAGGACACCTCAGATAAATTCAGCATGGTCAGCAAACTGTCGCGGCAATCTTCAAAATCTAACTCGTCCGGCTCAAAATCCGCTGCTCCGCCTTCTACCGAAGAAGCTTCCTATATCGACTATTTCTACGATGAACCGGGCAGCGCACCGGGGACGCTCAACATTGAAGACGATGCCCCGATTCCTAACATTATTCTGATCGACTACAACGAAACTAAGGCGACTCGCGTTCATCTTCCCACCCCAGAAGCCTCTGCCCCCTACCTGGATACAGAATCTGTCTCCTGGGTAGACGTTCAGGGGCTTGGCAGCGAAGAGGTGTTGAGACGATTGGGGGAGGTGTTCAAACTGCACCCGATGGTGTTGGAAGACGTGGTTAATGTGCCACAGCGTCCCAAAGTAGAAGAGTATGACAAGCAACTCGTGATCGTTGCCCGAATGGTGATGCCTTGCGATGAGGGTAAAGGTTTTGTCAGCGAACAGGTCAGTTTCATTCTGGGGCCACACTATCTGCTAACCGTGCAGGAGGAGCCGGAGCTAGATACGTTTAATCCGGTGCGCGATCGCATTCGCACTTGCAAAGGTGCAATCCGCAAACATGGAGCCGACTACCTTGCCTATACGCTGCTCGATACGATTATCGACGGATTCTTCCCCGTTTTGGAGCAATACGGCGAACAGATTGAAGACTTAGAAGATGAGGTGGTGATGAAACCTACCCATCAAACACTAGAAAAAATTTATGCGCTCAAGCGCGAATTGCTGACTTTGCGCCGCTCAATCTGGCCCCAACGAGACGCGATCAACTCCTTGATTCGAGATGGTAGTGACCTGATTAGCCCTGAGGTGTTGATCTATCTGCGAGACTGTTATGACCACGCGGTTCAAGTCCTGGATATGGTAGAAACCTACCGAGAACTGGCAGCAAGTTTAATGGATGTGTATCTCTCATCAGTGGGCAACCGCATGAACGAGGTGATGAAGCTGCTGACGGTAATCTCTAGCATTTTCATTCCCCTCACGTTTATTGCTGGAGTGTACGGTATGAATTTCAACACAGAATCGCCCTGGAATATGCCAGAACTGAACTGGTATTGGGGCTATCCAACGGTGATGCTACTGATGGGGGCGATCGCCGCTACTCTCATTTACTTTTTCTGGAAACGAGGCTGGTTTGAAAACTTCTCTGGGATCAAAGAAAAGTAGGAATTTCCTTTGTGCTGCTGAATTACTTGCTAAGGATGCTGCAAGTGATAGGATTTCTACGACATCGACTACGTCCTTCCCTCATCCCCATCGCTTCATGGATCTAAAATCCCTCATTCGCGACATTCCAGACTTTCCCAAGCCCGGTATTTTATTTCGAGATATTACAACCCTGCTGCGTAATCCTGAAGGGCTACGCTATACAGTCGATATCCTCGCAGAGAGATGTGCCGATCTGTCAGCCGACTACGTGGTAGGCATGGAGTCACGGGGATTCATCTTTGGCACTCCGCTGGCTTACAGATTAGGGATTGGTTTTATTCCTGTCCGTAAACCAGGCAAGCTGCCTGCTGCGGTACATTCAGTGAAATATGAGTTGGAATACGGAATGGATTGCCTGGAGGTGCATCAAGATGCTTTTCATCCTGGCAGCCGCATTCTAATTGTAGATGACCTGATCGCGACAGGCGGCACGGCGGCGGCAACGGCAGAATTGATCGAGCGGTCTGGCTGTGAATTAGTAGGTTTTGGTTTTATCATCGAGCTAACAGACTTGGGTGGACGCGATCGCCTGCCAAACGTTCCAATTGTCACCCTGGTCGAATACTGAATCTAGCATCCGGTCAAATCGTCTCCCCGTTAGCTTGAGCGCATGACTCACACTAAAATTCCTCCAGCCCAGCAGCGTCTTAGAGCCTTTCGCGATCGCTCCGTTCGCTTTGTCACAGGCGAAACTGCTTCTTACATTGTGAAGCGCCTGCTACAAGCTTTGTTGACGCTGCTATTAGCGTCAGCCCTGAGCTTTTTTATCATCCAACTGGCTCCAGGCAATTTTCTGGACACGCTGCGACAAAACCCGCAGATTTCAGAGGAAACCGTTAATTCTCTGGAGGCGCGGTTTGGGTTAGACAGACCCGCGATCGAGCAATATTTTCTCTGGCTCAAGCAAATTGTTACAGAAGGAGACTTTGGCATTAGCTTTGCTTACCAGCGCCCCGTCTCCTCGCTCCTGTGGGAACGGATTCCGCCAACGCTGCTGCTGTCGATCGCCTCAATTATCATTACCTGGGCGATCGCCATTCCTCTGGGGATCGTGGGAGCCGTGCATCAAAACAAAAGGAGCGATCGCATCCTGCGGGTAGTCAGCTACATTGGGCAGGGCTTTCCAACCATCATCACAGGGCTGCTGCTGCTATTTTTTGCTCAGCTAACCTCTCCCCTGTTTCCGGTGGGGGGCATGACCAGCATCGACCATGCTGACCTTTCCCCCATCGGCAGAGTTCTTGACATTGGCTGGCATCTCATCTTGCCAACGCTAGCCCTGAGCATTACTGGATTCGCAGGTTTACAGCGAATCACACGAGGAGAATTACTGGACGTGTTGCGCCAGGACTACATCCAAACTGCCCGTGCTAAAGGTTTGCCCGAAAACCGCGTGATCTACATCCACGCGCTTCGCAACGCAGTCAACCCATTAATTACGCTGCTGGGCTTTGAGTTTGCCAGTCTGCTAGGCGGGGCATTCATCACCGAAAACTACTTCAACTGGCCGGGGTTGGGGCGACTCATTCTGCAAGCAGTCACCGCTCAGGATCTCTACCTGGTGATGGCCAGTCTGATGATGGGTGCAGTGATGCTGATTCTGGGTAACTTGCTGGCAGATTTACTGCTCAAAGTCGTTGATCCCCGCATCAAGCTGAAGGACATTAACTAGCAGATTGCTACGAAATCACTATGTCTCAGGTTTTTTACCTGCTTCGCTCCAGGCTAGACGGTCAGTATCTAGTTGCTCATCCTAAACCGAGAACCACCTCCCCAGAGCAGCAACCCGATCAAGGATACTTGCTGATGTTTCAAGAGCATTTTGACGCGCTCAGCTACCTCAACACTCACGGTGCAGCCGTTGCAGATCGCTTTGCCGTAGAGTCGATCCCCAATACTCAGCTCAATGGTCTGCTTAAACGGTGGGGGTTTGTTGGCATTGGCGTTGTCAAAGACCCTTTACTGCCTCAAATTGAGTTTATGTCGCACACGTCCTAGTTCTCTCAGGGAGAGGAATGTAACTTAAGTGACAGAATAAAAGGAATAATTAATCCTTCGAGACCCGGCAGACTGACAGCATTTTGGTAGGATCAACTTGGAACTGCCTAAATACCAGTGCTTAAATGCTGAATATGCTAACGCTAGAAGCTACCAAGTCTCATCAACAGGATGTCAGGTTAGGGCGGGTCTTGGTTGTTGAGGATGAAGAATTGATTCGCGAAACAGTCGCCCTGGCTTTGAGCGAAGAGGGGTATGAAGTGCTGACTGCGGAAGACGGTCGCAGTGCGCTGGATCTAGCCTGCAAATCCGAGGAAGGAAACTATCCTGAGTTTTCATCCCTAGATCTAATCATTCTGGATTTAATGTTGCCCTATGTAAATGGGCTAGACCTTTGCCGTCTAATTCGTCACGAGGGCAACAGTGTCCCAATTTTAATGTTGAGCGCTAAGGGCAGTGAGACGGATCGCGTAGTAGGCTTAGAAGTCGGTGCCGATGACTACCTGACTAAGCCTTTCGGAATGCGTGAACTGGTTGCACGCTGTCGGGCATTGTTGCGTCGCCATCGCCATGCTCATCCCCAACCTCAGGAAACAACGCTGAAGTTTCAAGACATTATTTTGTATCCGCAAGAATGCCGAGTTACGGTGCGAAACGAAGAAATTAATCTCTCCCCTAAAGAGTTTCGGATTCTAGAACTGTTTATGAGTCATCCCCGTCGCGTGTGGTCACGTGAGCAATTGATTGAGCGGGTGTGGGGCCCTGACTTCATGGGAGATAGCAAAACGGTTGATGTTCATATTCGCTGGTTACGCGAAAAGCTAGAAGTTGATCCCAGCCATCCAGAGTATTTGATGACAGTGCGCGGGTTTGGCTACCGTTTCGGATAGGTTTGTGGTAGACAGAACGTCTATTCCTGAAAATCACAGTAAGCTAGTTGTGGGTTAAACCACAATTGTTTGCAGCTTTGTTGCAACTGAGTTAGCTGTGCGAGTCCTCTGCTTTTTATTAGGGTTGATAGTTGGGCTAGCTCTGTGGAGGTGGCAGCGATCGCGCTACAACGCTAAGCTCAAGGATCTTTTGAAAGAGATAGATGCTGGTATTGCCGTTTCTACTTTTTCCTCTACTTCTCAATTGGCGCTGGCGATCGCCCACAGCCAAAGGGTTCGTCACCAGTTAGAGCAGCAGACCGAAACCTACAGGCGGATTCTGCAAATCGCTCCGATTGGCTACTTGCAGGTAGACGATGAAAACCGATTGCTCTGGTGTAATGCTAAAGCCCGTGAACTGCTAGTCATGACTTCAGACCAGCAGGCTAAGCCGCGTCTGCTGTTAGAGCTAGTGCGCTCCTACGAGTTAGACCATTTAATTGAGCAAACTCGCGAAGCTAAAAGTCCTTGTAAAAGTGATTGGACTTTTTATCCGGTCAGCCTCGACCCGTCTAAACTGTCGCAACAGCAAGCCTATGCGCTGCGCGGCTATGGACTGCCTTTGCCCGTAGACCAGGTTGGTATTTTCCTAGAAAATCGTCAAGAAACGATTACCCTGGTACAGCAACGCGATCGCTGGGCCTCAGATGTAGCCCATGAGCTAAAAACCCCTCTAACCTCGATTCGGCTTGTCGCTGAAACGCTCCAGACTAGACTTGAGCCACCTCTTAAAGATTGGGTCGATCGCCTGATTAATGAAACCATTCGCCTGAGCAATCTGGTTCAAGACTTACTTGACCTGAGTCAGATCGACCGCAACAAACCAGGTCATTCCCTGAAACTTAAAACAACTGATTTAGTCGAACTTATCTTTTCTGCCTGGACCAATTTAGAACCTCTGGCTCGAAAGAAGCATTTGCGGCTAGACTACTCTGGACCAGAGCGCCTGCTCATGCAGCTTGACGAGCCGCGTATGTATCGCGTCCTGGTTAACCTGCTTGACAACAGCATCAAATACAGCCCTCCTCGTCAACAAATTCGGGTGCAGGCAGGGGTTGAAGGGCTGAATCAACCATCCGAATCAGGAACTGCGACAAATCAACAAGTCCGATTAGAAGTTATTGACGCTGGACCTGGTTTTCCAGAGAATGCTTTGCCTTACGTGTTTGAGCGGTTTTATCGGGCTGACCCATCGCGATCGCACAGCGTTTCACTCTGTGACCCAAATGTATTATCGGTAACTGACCCGTCCAAAAACTCCAGTCATGATCAGGTTGATTTGGGAGAGCGAAACAGCAGTGGGCTGGGACTAGCAATTGTTCAGCAGATTGTAGAAGCTCATGCCGGATCGGTCAGTGCAAGTAATCATCCAGAAACCGGAGGGGCGTGGCTACAGGTTTACCTACCCTGGCAACAGCCAGACCCAGCTCCAAAAAATTAAAGCTTCCTAAGCAATTGAAGCTTCTGGATCTATTCTACTTCCTGTAATATTTGTACATATCGCGCTAGCTGTCGGCTTGCTGTTAATCTACTAATGAGTTCTCTGTTTCTTCGGCACACTATCTATGGATGAAAGGCTGCAAAAAATTCTCGCGCAGTGGGGAGTCGCCTCAAGACGTGGGGCTGAGCAGATGATCCTGGAAGGGCGTGTTCGGCTTAACGGAAACGCAGTTCAACTTGGGCAAAAAGCAGATCCTGAACGGGACTGGATTGAAGTAGATGGTAAGTTGCTTCAGCCCGAATCGCGACCTCAACTGATCTATCTGCTGCTGCATAAACCCGCTGGAGTTGTAACCACTTGCAACGATCCTCAAAATCGTGAAACTGTTCTTGATTTGCTGCCCAGCCAATTCAGGCAGGATTATAAGGTTTACCCAGTGGGTCGGCTAGATGCAGATTCTACAGGCGCACTGCTGCTCACAAACGATGGCAATGTAACTTTTTGCCTGACTCATCCTCGGCACTCGGTGCCCAAAACCTATCATGTTTGGGTGCAAGGGCATCCCCCAGAATCTGTTCTGGAGGCATGGCGACAGGGCGTGATCTTGGCAGATAGACTTACTTTGCCTGCTGAAGTTAGAGTCTTAGAATCAAACAAAGAGGCTCAAACGCTCCTGGAAATTGTTCTGCGAGAAGGGCGAAATCGACAGATTCGACGGGTGGCAACTCAACTGGGGTTTCCAGTTCTCCAGCTTCATCGAGTTGCGATCGGCTCCATTCATCTTCAACAGTTACCCAGTGGGCAGTACCGTCCACTGCAAGACGCTGAAATAGATTTTCTGCAAACTCAAGCTAATCAGTTTCAGCCAGAGTTATCAAATCCAATAGCGGTAGGTCGTTAAACGTTGAGGGGTATTAGCAATATGAATAAAGATATGGTTTCTCAAGAGCAGAATCAGTCCGATAAACTAGCGGAAATCGGGGCTTACCTCAAACAAATCCGCGAAGAACGCCTCCTAACGTTAGATCAAGTCGCTGCAAAAACGCTGATTCAGGCTCGTCTGCTAAATGCAATTGAGCATGGCAAGCTACACCAATTGCCTGAACCTGTCTATATCAGAGGCTTCATCAAGCGTTATGCCGATGCTCTAGGACTGAGTGGAGCGGAGGTTGCTAACGCCTTTCCAACTGGGCCTGGGCTGCGAACCATCCAGCCCTCCTGGAAGGATACTCCTGCGGCTCAACTGCGCCCAATTCACCTCTACCTGGTTTATGTCCTGTTAATTGTGGCAGCCGTCAGCGGACTTTCTTACCTGATGAGCCGCTCTGCCTCTTGGGTAAGTGCAGAAACAAACAACGTTATCCAGGCTCCTGCACCCGAAACGACTGCTCCTGAAGCATCTCCACCCGCAAGCCCTTCGCCTCAGTCTGCCACACCTGCCGCACCAGGCAAACCTGTGCGAGTTGCAATTACTTTAACCGAGCAGTCATGGCTGCGGGTTGAGGTAGACGGGCAGACAGACTTTCAGGGGATTTTGCCAGAAGGGACGGAACGCACCTGGACTGCTAATAGCAAACTTACTGTCAGGGCTGGCAACGCGGGTGGCGTTCAGGTTTCTTACAACGAGAGTAAACCTGAAAGCATGGGAGCTTCTGGGAATGTTGAGGAAGTGACATTTTCGGCAAGCCAAGATTCAGCGAGTTTGCCATCTACAACGGCACCCCTGCAATAGGGATACCGTTGAGCAAATTTTGAAGTTCAGAAATTCAGTTAGCTCTGATGCTCAGGCGATCGCTACTCAACCGGGACGCGTCCATAGGTTTCAGTGAAGGTGCGGAGGCGATCGCTCCACCCTGACCACAGCGCCTCCGAGCGATAGCGCCATTCCCAGTTGCCAACAGGCTGTCCAGGGCTGTTCATCCGGGCGTTACCGCCAAGCCCCAAGATATCTTGTAAGGGGAAGATGGCGCGATCGCTCACCGAACTCATCGCCAGCCGAATCAGATCCCAGTGGATTCCATCTGAGCTAGTGCAGCCCAGATAGCGGAACAGGTTTTCGCGCTCGTAGTCTTGTAGTTCCTCAAACCACCCTAGAGTCGTATTGTTGTCATGGGTGCCCGTGTAAACCACATAGTTTGAGCCATAGTTAAACGGTAAATAGGGATTGTCCGGGCCGCCACCAAAGGCAAACTGAAGAATTTTCATTCCTGGGAAGTTAAACTTGTCTCGCAGTGCTTCTACGTCTGGCGTAATCAGCCCCAAGTCTTCTGCCAGGATGGGTAAGATCCCTAGCTCTTTCTCGATTGTTTGAAATAGCGCTTCTCCGGGTGCCTCAACCCACTCGCCGTTAATCGCAGTCGTTTCGCCCTGCTTTACTGCCCAGTAAGCACTAAATCCCCGAAAATGGTCAACCCGCGTCAGGTCAATGTAGTCCAGCATTGCCTGAAAGCGCTGGAGCCACCACTTAAAGCCTCGCTCCTGCATCACTTCCCAGTTGTAAATTGGGTTGCCCCAGAGTTGTCCAGTGGCGCTAAAGTAGTCAGGAGGCACTCCTGCCATCAATGCTGGCTCTAACGTTTTGGGATCAAGGTGAAAGATTTGAGGGTAAGACCAAACGTCAGCGCTGTCATGGGCAACGTAGATAGGCATATCGCCAATGATGATGATGCCGCGCTCGTTAGCGTACTGCTTTAAATGCGACCACTGCCGGAAAAATTCAAACTGCCAGTATTTGTGGCGAAAAATTTCGGCAGTGAGCCGCTGCTGCCACTGCTCCATTGCCTCAGGTTGACGAGTGGCGATCGCCTCATCCCACTGATGCCATCCCTTGCCGCCATACGCTTCCTTCAGCGCCATAAAAAATGCGTAGTCGTCAAGCCAAAACCCCCGCGACGTGCAGAATGCATCAAATTCCTGGCGCTGCTCAGCAGAGGCATTCGCTCTGAAGTTTTCTGCTGCCTTAGTTAACAAAGGAGTTTTGACCTGGTTCACCAGATCATAGTCAACCCGATCCAGTGGAAACTCTGGCAAATTTGTAAGATCTTCGTCTGCCAACAAATTTTGCTCGCGCAGCAAATCGAGGCTAACCAGCATTGGATTACCCGCCATCGACGAGTAGGACATATAGGGAGAATTGCCGTGCCCCGTTGGTCCCAAAGGCAGAATTTGCCAAATCTGCTGCCTGCTATTGTGCAGAAAATCAACAAACTGATAGGACTCTGACCCTAAATCACCAATCCCAAATCGGCTTGGTAGGGAGGTTGGATGAAGCAAGATACCGCTGGCTCTTGGAGGCATGGGCAAGGGTAAACATTAAAAATTAGGACAGATGCTCAGACGGTTGTTCAGTTCTCAGCAAGTGCCCGTCTAACGCATTGACTGTAACACGTCGCCTGACTTCCAAAACTAATTCGCTAGATATATTCCGCAGCTATTCAGTGCCATAATTTTTAGGTGTGGCCGTGTTAAGATACATGGCAATTATGAAATCTGTGTTGAAGAGGTAGGTTCATATATGGAAGCGGCACTGCTGTTGGCAAAGTTACCTGAAGCTTATGCAATTTTTGATCCGCTGGTAGACGTTCTACCCGTGATCCCCGTCTTTTTCTTCCTGCTGGCTTTTGTCTGGCAGGCTGCGGTTGGCTTCAGATAGGTCTAAGACAATCTAAAGCACTAGAACAAAAGAATAATTTTGAAGCGACTTTCACTAGCTGAGAGTCGCTTCAAAATATCTGAAGATGGGCAGCCGGTGGGTACTATCCTACTACCGATCACCCATTCCAATAGCCTCACTAGACCTGCACTATTCCCCTTAGAGAACCTGGTGCGTATAGGCGTGCTGCTTGACGTTATCTTCAGCCTTGATAATGCGCTCAGAATTTAGGATTCGTTTGCGCTCTAGGGAAAAATTGAAATCTTGCCGAGTTGTGCCCTTGGGAATGTGTTCCGTTGCGACGGGACGAGCTTTGTAAGTGCGGGCAGCGGCGATCGCCCGATTTGCAAACTCATCGCAAAACTGAGCCTCAACCGGAAAAGTTGCGGGCATCTGTGGCGTACCCTCACACAGCACTGCCCCTAAGCTAGTGGCGTAGGCCAGTTCATAAGAAGTAGGAATTCCCTTTAATATCGCTTCTAAAGCCGCTGAGGGAATTGGTTCCGCTACTTTGACTGAGTGAATTTCACCCTCATCTTTAATGAAGCAAGTGGCTAAACCAACCACCACATAGTCATCTGAAGCAAGATCTGAAGAGATAGAATCGGTGGTTGCAGGGGTCATAACAGTTTCCTAACGAGCAATCTTAGTCAAGAGTCAATTGGCTTTGATGCAAATTGGATGCAGAACTTGCCTTGACCGAAAATCTTAGCAAATTAGCATTAGACTCTTGCAATTCCCTTGCATTTTACCTTGTCTGACTCTATGGGATGGCATCAGGTTCTGAAGCTGTTACAAAATTGGCTGGATATCAGGCAAGATTTGCGAATTTTTTACAAAGATTCAGAAATTTCACGGACTTCAGATTGGTCGGAATGGAAGAATAAAGTGCTTGTAGTTCCGCCCAAACTCTAGCTCACGGGTGCTTTCTGCCCACTTGATCCTCCAATACACCAGTTGGAGGAAGGGGGAAATGTTTCAGTGCTTGTACGCTGACATCTACCGCTAAGACACATTATCAAGTGACACATAGGCAGATGTGTCAAACGCGCAGGCGAATGACACTAAGGCCATAGACTCCATTACTCAAAATCCCCTTAGACCGAAAAAGCCGGACTTAGTTCCGCTAAATCGCGTCTCTCCTGAGCCTATACACCCCGAGGATAGAATGAATACGCGCCCTTCTAACCGTCTAAGTCGTCTAAGCAAGAGCTATAAGAATGGAAGCTTGAGTCGTGTGGCAAATGTTGGCCCTGCCTGCTCCGTTCGTTGTACTCCAAAGCGCTGGCAGCCAAAGCAGCATCAGCCCTATGGCGTGGTTAGTCGGAAATCTATTGACTTGAGCCAGACCGATCGCAATACCCTGCTGCGACAGCAGGCGATGAGTCGGGCGCAGCAGGGCGATCGCCTCGGAGCAATTGAAATTTTCAATGAACTGATTGAGCGCCATCCTGACAATGCAACGGACTATAACAACCGGGGTTTGGTTTATTTCCAGAATGGACAGCTAGAGGAAGCGATCGCCGACTACGACACAGCTCTGGATTTAAATCCTTGTCTGGATAGCGTTTATAACAATCGTGCCAACTACTATGTGACTCAGGGACTATACCTGGACGCAATTTTGGATTATGAAATGGCGCTTGAGCTAAACCCTAGCAATGTCCGCGCCTGGATCAATCAGGGCATTACCTTCCGCGACCTCCAGATGTATGATCGTGCGGTTGAAAGCTTCGACTTGGGGCTGCACCTGGGTCGCCTGGAAGGACACATTTACGCTGAGCGGGGACGCACTTACCATCTGTGGGGCGACTGGAATTGCGCCTCGGCGGACTACCAGCGGGCGATCGCCCATCTTCCAGAGTCCGCAGCTTCTACCGTTAACCCGTCGGTGCGTTTGCGCCAGCAGGTAGAACTTTGGTTAGATGAGCTACTCAGCCCTTTAGCGTTCTAAAGAGACAAGCTCCAGGTGAATCTGAGGTAGGGCGAGCGGCCGTTCGCCCCTACAGGGATTTGTGATCTACGCAGGCGAAAATCGCTGTAAGCAACTGGTCGGGGCGGGGAGGCTTCAGGTAGCGTTTCCTAGCTGGCGATCGCCTGCTCCAAATCTTCAATCAGGTCATTAACATTCTCCAAGCCTACCGATAGCCGCAGCAGATTTTCAGGGGTTCTGGTATCTGCCCCTTCTATTGAGGCGCGGTGTTCGATCAGGCTTTCAACCCCTCCCAGACTCGTTGCGCGGGTGATTAGCCGTAATTTTGCCAACACTGCAAAAGCCTGCTGTTTGCCGCCTTTAACCTGAAAGGAGAGCATTCCACCAAAGTTTCGCATTTGCTGAGTGGCGATCGCATGACCTGAATGCATCTCCAACCCAGGATAATGCACGGCTTCAATCTTGGGGTGCTGACTGAGGAAGCGGGCAATCTGCATGGCATGGTGAGAATGCGCCTGCATTCGCCAGGGCAAGGTCTGAATGCCTCTAAGCGTTAGCCAACAGTCAAATGGAGCCGCCACCGCGCCGCCTGCGGTTTGGATCTGCCGAATTTTGGCAAAAAAGTCAGAGTTTGCCTGAGCAATTACTGCCCCGCCTAACATATCGCTATGTCCACTCAAATATTTTGTGGTGGAATGAATGACCAGATCAGCGCCCTGCTGAAACGGCTGCTGCAAAATCGGGGTTGCCCAGGTATTATCACAAACGCAAACTGCCCCAGCCTGATGAGCGAGATCCGCAACTTTGCAAATATCTGTCACCTTCAGCATCGGATTTGAGGGAGTTTCAGTCCAAATTAGGCGGGTGTTGGGCTGCAAAGCCTGCTGTACCTGGGTGGGATCAGTCATATCAACAAACGTGACCGACAGCCCCCAGGGAACAAACATCGTTTTCAGAAGTGTTGTGGTTCCGGTGTAGGCATCCTGGGGTGCAATCACATGATCGCCTGGAGCAAGTGCCTGAAAGATACTCATGGTTGCCGCCGAACCCGACGCAAACGCTGCCGAACCCGCCCCCCCCTCTAAAGCAGCAAGGCACTGCTCCAGCGCCGTCCGGTTAGGATTACCCATGCGGGTGTAAATATATCCCTGAGGGTAGCTACCATCTGTTGCTCGTTCAAACGTTGTAGATAGCTGAATGGAAGTAGCGATCGCCCCTGTAGTCGGGTCAACCTGCCGCCCCGCATGAACCGCTAGCGTCTCAATTTGCATGACAAATTTCTCTAAATTAAGGTTAAACCGTTTGGTCAATGGTAGGTGGTAGGTAGCAGGTAGGGAAGCCTATTCCACCTACCACCCACCACCTACCTCTTATCCTCATCCCTCATCCTTCATCCCTCATCCCTCATCCCTCATCCCTCATCCCTCCCTATGTTCCTCTTCCTGTCCAAACTCCTGCCCCTCTTCGTTTACCCGCTAGGCTTGTCCTGTCTGCTGCTGCTGCTGGCTCTAATATTGCTGTGGCGCAAGCCGCGATTTGCCGCGTTGAGCATTGTCCTGGCACTGATATTGCTGTTAGCAGGAGGCAATACCTGGGTGGCTAATCAGTTAGTCCAGTCGCTGGAATGGCAGCACATTCCTAGCTTTGAGCTACCGACAGCGGATGCGATCGTAGTTTTGGGCGGTGGAATCAAGCCAGAAACACCTCCTCGTCCCTGGGTAGACGTAAGTGAAGCAGGCGATCGCCCCCTCTACGGCGCACAGCTTTACCAGCAAGGCAAGGCTCCTTTCCTCATTCTTAGCGGCGGGCGAATTGACTGGAAAGACGGCGGCCCATCAGAATCAGCAGATATGGCAAAAATCGTGGAGGCTTTGGGCGTGCCTGCGACCGCCATTCTGCAAGATCCCAGTTCGCTCAACACCTATGAGAATGCGGTTAACGTCCGCCAAATTTTGCGGGAACGCAATCTGAATCGAGTGCTGTTGGTGACTTCGGCGATGCATATGCCGCGATCGCTAAGAATCTTCCAAAAACAGGGAATTGAGGCAATTCCTGCTCCTACTGATTTTTTAGTGACTGAGCGAAGCACTCAGGAAACCAGCCAAACGACCGAAGGACTGGTGTTGAGCCTGATCCCCGATGCTGAACCGCTGCAACAAACGACCCGCGCCTTGAAGGAATATTTGGGTTTATTGGTTTACCGCCTCAAGGGATGGCTTTAGCGGCGTTGCAACCAGGTGACGCAACTGCGCTCGAAAGTCTGGATTCAAATATTGCTGCTGAATGGGCTGCCAGTTTGCCCAGGCGCGAATTCGGTTTTCTTCAAGCTGTTGAGCTAGCGTGGGGATCTGTTCTTGCCAGTTAGATTGCAGCACACTTGCCAAAAAATCACTGAGAATGGCGCAGTCTTGCAGTTCTCCTAAAATTTCTTGCACCGCCTGAAATTCTCGCACTCGCAGCATATAGGTTGGCTCATAGAAATCGGTGAAGAATTCTGTTTGGTAGCGTACTCGCTTCATCTGCTTGCGGAGATCGTGCAGCACTTCTGCCTGCTCGTCTAGCTGCTGGTTGAGATGCTCAGCATCCAGTGAAGTTGGCAAATCAATTTTGCCAGATTCTACCCTGGCGCTGACCAGCCAACCCGGATGCAGCAGCAAGTGGCTGATCAAAGGCAGCAACAAATCGGGCAGCACTTGCAGCAACGGCAGTGGGGCGATCGCTCCATAGTGGGGCTGATCTAACCAGGCTTTAAAGGACTGTTTAAACTTGCGGTACTGCTGGCTTTCAAATAGTTTTCTAATCTGGTTAAACTGGCGATCGCGCTGGTTCTGTAAACTCTCTAAAACCTGATCTAGTTTCTTCTGTTCCTTCCCCTTCAAATGAGGACGATAGCGTTCTTTGAGCGCTATTTCTAAAACATCTAAATCTCTGACTGCCCCAAACGCTGAGCAATTTTTTTAATTTGGCGATCGCCTGCGGACTCCGGCAAATCTAAGACGGACT
>JAAUTN010000051.1 GCA_012031415.1 Leptolyngbyaceae cyanobacterium SM1_4_3
CCCCTAGCCCCTAGCCCCTAGCCCCCTAGCTTTACCTCAATCGAAACAGCGTTTTTCGATCGTCTCGCTGCAACAGTTCGACCAGACAAACGCCTGTCACAGCAGCCATCACGCCCCAGGTGACAGATAGCCCTACGACCTCTCCTAAAAACAGCCCCGTTCTTAAGCGTAGAATTGCGCCAACCGTCCAACCTGCGCCCAGACCCACTGCCCAGCCCAGCATACTCGCAATAATCCACCGCCACGCATGAGGAACCTGCCCTCGCAGCACCAACCACTGCAACCCCCCAATGACAAATCCAACCTTCATTCCCTCAATCAGCCCCCAAACGGCTCTAAGGAAAATGTCAAACATATCTCTGGGGGCAACCCAGCCTAAAGCGCCAATGCCCAAAAAGCCAAGCAGACTCCAGCCTGCAATGCAAACCATGCTCCAAATCCAAAAGTAGGCGATTCGCTGTCGCAACACCAAACACTGCATTAGCCCTACGATCGCCCCACCGACGGCTCCTTCCAATGACCCTAATTCGGGGCGAGTGCCAATTTCAATCCAGTGCAAACTGACTACAAACCCGCTCATCGTCGCCAGCATCCATTGGAACCAAAAGCTGTATCCCACTTTTTTCAGTTTTGCAGGCATATTCACTCCAGCACCTTGATTAAGCGATATTATCCTGTGTTGGTTTAGATTTTCTCTTGGCTGAATTTTTAGAAGACTTCCGTTGAGAAGATTTGCCCTTAACCACCTGGTCATGCTTGAGCATTTGGTCTTCCCTAAGAATTTGTTGAGAGCGCTGTTTGGGTTTGAGCGATTTGCCAGACTGCTCTAACGCCTGAATCAGGTGCGTCAGGGACAAGGTTAAGTCACCTGAGGCAGTAAAGTTAAGCATTGCGCTGCGGGCGATCGCCCCAATTTCTCCCCCCGTCAACTGCATCTGTGCCAACTGTTCCCAGTCAATCTGGCGATCTAGGGGAATTTCGTCAGAAAAAGCTTGCTGCCAGAGTTTCAGGCGATCGCCCCGACTGGGCAAAGGAAACTCTAGCACCCGATCCATTCGTCGCTGCCAGGACCGTTGCACCGACTGTTTAAAGGGAGCAGTCAGCAACGTTATTCCTGGAAGCCGCTGACGCTGATCCAGGAAGCGGTGAATTTCAGCCTGCGTTAGCGCTGTCGAGCGTCCCAGCCAAAGCTGCGCCGACCGAATCAGCAACACCGCTGGAGCCTTTGCCTTAATCTCTTGCAATAGCGTCCAGTAGTCAACCGGATCGATTCGCGACAGGTCTACCTCCCACAGCAGCGAGTTCAAGGAATGGGCGATCGCCTCTGCTGCTGTCGTTTTACCTGTCCCTGCTGCCCCTGCCATTAGCACCAGCGTTCCGGGGCGATCGCGATTACTCGGTTCTATCAGGTTCAAATCCCTGGTCTGCTGCACCTGCTGACTCAGATGCTGAAGCGTGTGGTGTAACGGCTCAGGCAAAATCAAGTCGGCCCAGTTTGTGCTGACGCTGCGGCTGGCTAAGACGGGCACGGGAGCCGCAATAAATTTGCTGAGCAAAAAATCTAGCGCTTGCATCGTTGGCTGCTCTGACAGCAAATAGTCCACCAGAGAGTCAGCCAGCTTCATCGGATAGTTGAGCAGCGTATCGTTAGGAGAAGCCAACAATTTCAGCAGATTGTGCTGCAATAGCGGTGAAGCAGTAGTGATGTGAACCCGGGCAGCCCGCCATTCTACATCGTTGCGACAGAGCAACCGCAGCACCAGGTCAACCGTTGGCAAATCGGTTTTTGAGTTGGGGTCATCCCCTTGCAGATAGCGATAAATCTTGGCATAGCGGCGATTGATTTCTGGGGCTAGCCCTAGCAAAACCAGATTTTTCTCAAATAGAGTTAGATTCAGGCGATCGCGCAGAGACGGCAAACCCAGTAAAACTCCCTGCTCTCGGCTAAGCTGAATGCGAGTTTCAAGCTGCTGCTGATAGCCTTGACTGGATTTGCCTGAGGACTGAGATTGAGCCTGGGGACGATGCTCATCGTAAGCAATCTCCTCCTTGAAAGACATGATCCCTTTCCACCAGTGGCTTGTCACCCGGTCGGCGCGAGACTGAGAAAGGCGATCGACCTCCTTCGTTTCTTGCCGCTGCCTTGCTACCGCTAGCATCAGCACCCGATCGAGCCACTGAAGTTCAGTCTTTAAGTAAGCCCAATTGTCAGCAAATCGCTCCGCCTGTATTGGCATGAAAATACTCACAGTTCGCTCTTCTATTGTGACGAGTTCACAGGCAAGATGGCGATCGCACTTGTGACAGGATAGCGACTGATGTTGCTCATAGCTGGAATATCCCCAGCACTTAACACGCATCCTCCTTGAGATGTTGCGAGATGGCTTGACCTGCATCTTTGGTCTAATGTCAAGTAGGGCAGATATTTCTTAACATTAAGGAGCCTGGAGCAAATGGGCGCGATCGCTTTCATTCTGACCCAAACGGTTTGGACGGAACTTTAACTGTTGCAGAGGATTAGAGCTTGTGGAAAATCAACCTTCAGAACCATCCCTTTTCCTGGGAACTCTCAGAAACGGACTCTGGCTGTTTGGCGTTTCGTGTTGGCTGTTTGGTGTGGTTGACCGCAGCATCGCCTCCTTTGCGGACGGCTACCTGTCTCCTCTAGATTCGGTACAGCTATTTACCGCTGTTGCACTATTCGTCAGTTGGCTATTCCTGAAACCCGCCTCACTCAAGTTTCGCACTCACGAAAATGGGAATTAAAGGCTTGAGTAGGAGATCTCACTTGTCTCTGCCCCTAGCCCTTAGCCCCTAGCCTCTAATCCAGGCAAAATGCGATCGCAAAAAACAGTGTTCCAGCCGCAACGCAAAGCGGAATGGCTAGCAGGTTCAATAAGGGGATACTGACCAGCGCCAGACAAACTAAACCAAAACTGGCGCTAGCGGGCAAGCTTTGAGCTACGATGCCTAACTTAGTGCGAAATCGAAATCGACGACGTTCCAGGGCTGGGTCTAGGAAGTCGAGACAGACAATGGTTGCAGCCAGGGCAATGCCGCCAACAGAAGCAATTAAAGTGCCAAACCCCGGTATGAAATTGAGCAGTAAGAGGGGAATGGCGATCGCCGCTGTGAGGAACAACTTTTTGAGTTCAAAGGCGATCGCTCGCCAAATTTCTACAAAAATTCCCCCAATGCCTCCTGGTGGAATCACCGTTTGCCCAGCGCGAAGCTGCTCTAACTCTTCAGATAATTTGCCGTACCAGGGCGACCCCAGCAGCACACCAAACTGAAGCAGCACAAATCCGGTGAGCAAAAACAGCAGAATCGTCAG
Organism: Leptolyngbyaceae cyanobacterium SM1_4_3; assembly: GCA_012031415.1. Taxonomy (GTDB): domain Bacteria; phylum Cyanobacteriota; class Cyanobacteriia; order Elainellales; family Elainellaceae; genus JAAUTN01. The sequence goes on from JAAUTN010000051.1 coordinate 3,335, forward strand.
CAACACCCGCAGAACTACATCTAGAAAAGCAGCCCAGGCAGGTAAATTCTGAATTGCAGCATCGATTCCCTGAAAACCAGCAAACAGCAGTCCGGCATAAAGAGTGCTGCCGACAACCAGGTTGACCAGGATTGGCACCAGCACATAGCCCCGCAGTTTTGGCGTTTTTCTCAGCAGTGAGAACGCACGAAAGGGATAGGTTGCACCTGCAAATAGCCCACCCGGAACCCGGACAATCGACGAACCTGACCCTGGCTTAGATTCTGCTGCCATTGATAGTGTAAGAAGTAGCGTGAAGTAGTGCGACTAACTCTCATTGCTAAGCATTTTGATGATGTACTTAGAAAGCTGTTCTTTAATTTCTCGGTGCCTGGGAATAGGTTGAGATATTTTTGTTCTTGGATTCTGATACCAGTCGTGCTTGCCACCGTGACGAATAAATACACACCCCATTTCTTCAAGGTGTTTGATTAAATTCTCGTCGTTTCACGATACTTCAAGTTCAGCCACTCTTTGGATATTGGAGATCAGTCCACTCGTCAATTCTTTGTAAATGTCAGCTAAGTTCTCCTTCAATTCGTTTTCGGTTTCTGCCTGAGTCCAATAGCCTGGATACTCCTCTAGATAACCAAGCCACATTTCCTCATCTTGCCAGTAAACATATTTTTTAGTTGTCATAGGTGAACGACTTGTAAGCTTCTCCCACTATGCTAGTCATCTTACCAAACTGAGCAATTGTTGTTTATCATTCCTAAATCGAGGAAACTGTCGATTCCGGATCGCAATTTGAGTCACTGTATAAGGGAGCAGAAGCTTATATAGGTAACTTCTTTTATGCGCGTTCTCACCTTCGCTATGCTGTCTGGGCTAATGCTCATGGGTCTGACGGTCAATCAGGGGGTTATCTCGCGCTCGGCTGAGCTAAGTCCTGCTAGCTCAGATCACCATGTTATGGGGCAGGGTGGACATCGCCGAGAAAGAACCTATCGGGGGAGCGGTCGCCGGGAAATTTTGGCATTTCCTACCACTTTGCATTCGGTAGAACAAGGATAAAATTCTACTTCTGTGCATTCACTTGTGAATTTACTGTAGAACAAGGGGCTTAAGCCCCTTGTTTGGTTAAACCCGTGTTACGGAACTACATCCAGAAACTGTTATATCTATCGATACCTAAGTGAAAATCGCCTCACTTCATTAGCAGTTTCTTTGCGTAAATTCATTGGCTCAAGCCCAAATAGCTCTTGCCACACCACATTAATGGGCATTAGCGTCCCTCCTTTTGCACTGATAGCGGGATATTCATCATTTGGACGCTCTTCTAAGACAATCCAGTGTCCTTTTACTCTGTGCCGGATAACCTCTCCCACATAGCTAACCAGATTGTCATATAGTTCAGCTTGAACGTTTTCAAGTCCATATTCTTCCGCTTTCCCAGATAAGATATCCAAGCTTTTGTATGAGAAATCTAGCTGATCGTGTGAAATGCTCCAACATCTTGCTAGCTCATTAACTAGTTCTCCGATCTGGTTGATAAGCTGTGCTTTGTGCTTTGAGTAATATCTCCAATGATCTACAGAACTTTGGCGACCGTCAATTGCGTCTTCTTCAACTTTCTGTTTAAGTCGAATCAGCCGCAAAAGATAGTCTTTGGAGTAAATATCCCCTCTACCAGGAATTGAAACTTCTTTAGGATCAAAGACGAATAGAAACCTATCATTGACAGCTCATAGACTAGAGGCTGATCCTTGTATCCACTGCTGTATACTGTCTCAAGAGATTTTGTAAATTCTTCATGCAGTTTCCCTTCAGATTCTATTAGCTCTTGAACCTGCTTTTTGGTGAGTCGTTTTGCATTGAGAGATTTTTTCTTTCCCATCTTTAAAGCAGATTTTGTAGTGCCCCTCTAAACCGAAAGTTCCTTATTTTGCATCCATCCAGTTTTTTCCGGTGCGGACTTCGACGACGAGCGGTACGGTGAGTTCGACGGCAGATTCCATTACGGATTTTACCTGGGGTTGGAGTTCTTCCCACTCGTCAGGCGGCACTTCAAACACCAGTTCATCGTGTACTTGCAGCAATAGTCGCGCCTGGTAGCCTTTGAGCAATTCGTGCAGTTTTACCATTGCAATTTTAATAATGTCGGCGCTGGAGCCTTGAATCGGGGCATTTGCTGCTGCCCGCAGCAGTCCAGCGTCGTATTGTCCGGGGGATTTGATTTTGCTCAGGTCGATCTCATCGGGGTCTTTGTCACGTAGGCGAATCAATTTATCTGTTGTGAAGTTGAAATAGCGACGGCGGCCTTTGATCGTGGTGACGTAGCCGTTGGCGATCGCCTCCCTCTGCATCCTCAGCAAATATTCAAACACCAGAGGATAGCGTTCGTTGAAGCGATCGATAAAGCCCTGCGCCTCAGTTCGGCTGACTCCTGCCTCTCGTGCAAACCGGGACGCACCCATGCCATAAATCACGCCGAAGTTGATTACTTTCGCCATGCGGCGTTCTTCTGAGGTAATCGTCTCTTTTTCAAACAGCAGTGTGGCGGTTAGCGTGTGAATGTCCTGATTGTTTCGGTAAGTTTCCACCAGCACAGGCTCCTGGCTCAGGTGCGCCAAAATTCGTAGCTCAATCTGAGAATAGTCTGCCGCAACTAATAACCAGCCCGGTTCCGGCACAAATGCCGCCCGAATTTGCCGACTAAACGCCGTGCGAATCGGAATGTTCTGCAAGTTTGGATTGGAGGAAGAGAGCCGTCCAGTTACAGCAATGGCCTGATTGAAGTCGGTGTGAATCCGCTGGGTGTCTGGGTCTGCCAACAGGGGCAGGGCATCTACATAGGTAGACTTGAGTTTGATTAGAGTGCGATGCTCCAGAATTGCGTCCACGACGGGATGATCGCCCTGAAGTTTTTCTAGAGTAGCCGCATCGGTGGAGTAGCCTGTTTTGATCTTGCGTGACTTGCGACGATCGAGCTTGAGTTTGTCAAACAGCAAGTCGCTCAACTGCTTGGGCGATCCCAGGTTAAATTTTTCACCTGCTGACTCGTAAGCCTGCTGCTCGATTGCGTCCAGGTCTTTCTCCAGCCGTTTGGAGAATGTTGCCAGATAGTCTTTATCGATCCGAACGCCGCAGTATTCCATCTCTGCCAGGACAGGTTCTAGCGGCACTTCTATTTCTAGCAGCAGGCGATATAAATCTGGCAGTGGCTCCAGTTCTGCCCGCAGCTTGGGCACTAGGTGAAACGTGATGTAGACATCCATGCCGCAATAGATCGCGACCGGGGGAATGTCCATATCCACCATCGTTTTACCCTTGGGCACCAGGTCGGTGTAGCTCTGAGTGGCAAGGTTGAGGTAGCGCAATGCTAAATCGGTCAGGTTGTGGCTGGTGTCAGGATTTAGCACGTAGCTGGCTAGCATCGTGTCAAACTCAACGCCTGCCAGGTGAATTCCCTGATTTCGCAGCACCAGGCGATCGAACTTGGCGTTTTGCAGCACTTTGGGGTAGTCGGCGCTTTCTAGAATGGGACGCAACGCTTCTAACGCAGTGGACTTGTCCAGGTTTTTGCCCGCCTTGTGCCCCACAGGGATGTAAGCCATGTCTGACAGACCTTCACCCCAGCAGCAGCCAATGCCAACCAGGTTGGCGATTCTGGCATCTAGCGCGTCGGTTTCAGTGTCCCAGGCAACGGGAGCAGCGGAATCTTTGCAGGTTTTGAGCCGTTTGACTAGCGCTTCTAGTTTCTCAGGCGTGTCGATGATTTGCGGCTGAATGTCTACGGCTGCAACCTGCTGGCTGGCTTCGGTATCTTCTGGACTGAAAAACCAGAGGTCTTCGCTGTAGGTGTTGAAGTTGAGCGGGTTGGTGGAGGGCGGTTCGTCGGGTGTAGTATCGGTTTCCTCTGCTGCGATCGTCTCCCCCCCAAAAGTCTGCTGAATCTTGGGAATCTGCCGAATAAACTGGCGGAATTCTAGCTTTTCTAAGAGAGGGAGGAGGCGATCGCCATCAACCCCCCTGAGCCTGCAATCTTCAATGTCTACCTCAAGCGGCACATCGAGATGAATTTGCGCCATGTACTGAGAATGCAGCGCTGATTCTTTGCCCTCTTCCAGTTTTTTCTTGACTGCACCTTTCATCTGGTCGAGAGCCGCGTAGATCCCCTCCAGGGAGCCATATTCGTTCAGCAGTTGAGCCGCCGTTTTTGCACCAATTCCCTTTACGCCTGGAATGTTGTCAGATGAGTCGCCACACAAGGCTTTGTAGTCCACGACCTGACTGGGCAAAATTCCTAGCTTTTCCTTCACCTGCTCCGCGCCAAATTCGTTTGCGCCAGTGTTAGCACGAGCGGCGAAGGCATTGCTCAGATACAGCACCGTTGTCTTTTGTTCGGGATCAATCAGTTGAAACAAATCCTGATCGCCGCTGAGAATTTTGACCCGATAATTTGCTGCATTGGCACGACGAGCTAGCGTTCCCAAAATGTCGTCTGCTTCATAGCCCGCGATCGCTAGCACAGGCAAATTGAAGGCATCGAGCAATTCCTGGAGGTTTTCCAGGTCAGGCATAAAGTCTTCGGGCGCATCCGGGCGACCCGCCTTGTAGGTTTCGTCCGTCTCGTGGCGAAAGGTGGCTTCTCCCCGGTCAAAGGCGATCGCCACATACTGAGGCTTCTGACTTTCCATCGTGTCGAGCATGGATTTGAGAAAACCGTAGCAGACGCTCGTGGGAATGCCAGTGGAGGTTCGCAGTCCGCCATCTCGCCCTTTGGCATGGGCGAAGTAGGAGCGAAAGGCGAGGGAGTGCCCATCGATCAGGACAACCAGAGGGGAGGAAGAGGATTGCTGCATAGCATTGATTTTAACGCCCCGTCAGGCGGGATGAGGGATGAGGGATGAGGGATGAAGTCTGGACTCGTTACCAAGCTCCAGCTTGGTAACGAGTGTATGTTGCTAAATTGCGTTTGGTTAATTCAAATCGGGGTCGCTGCGGCGGCTACTGATATTTTTGAATCGAAGGGATTCTGCGCCAGAGTCAGGTTTGGAGCGATCGCCCTCAATATAAATCACCACTTTCACCGCTCCGTAGCGTTCTCGAATCGCCGCCTCTACCCGTTCGGCAATGGAGCGGGCGGCAGACATAAACTCTGGGTGTAGCGCCAGGGACATTTCAACTAATACCTGACGACCGACCAGCCCTTTCGAGCGAATTCGTTCGCAATGAGTTACACCTTCGACCTGCCTAGCGATTTGGGCTAATGCTTCGGGGGCGATCGCCACCTGCCGCACCAGCCAGGGCAACTGCCAGTTGAGCATTCGCCAATAGCTACGGATGCTCATCAGTACGAGGGCGATCGCCAATAGCGGATCGATCCAGACATAGCCGCGCCAAACGCCAACCAGCCCGACGCAAACCAAAACCGTCAACCAGGCATCTTTTAGCACATGATTGGCATTAATTTGCAACGCCTGATTTTCTAATAGCCGCGCTTCGTAGCGCTGAAACCAGACCATGCACAGGTTGATGGCCACCACCACCACCAAAAGCTGAATCAGCGGCATACTGATCTGCACCGGAAACTGCGATTCTAATCCTTGAGTGACCACATCAAGCTGCTGCACCGATAGAACCAGCAAGCTAAACCCAGAAAATCCTAAAAACGACGCAAGCAGCAGCACCCCCGCTGTTTCTCGCTTATCGTGAGTCCAAATTTCTCGTCCTGCGGTGCGGTAAGAGGAGGCGATCGCCGACAAACTCAGCACGATACTAAAGCTATCAATCAGCGTGTGCAGCGATTCTGCAAGCAAACTGAGCGATCGCGTCGCCCAGCCAGCCCAAAGTTTCACTGCCAAAACTAGCAGCGTCAGCCAAAGCGTGGCGAACAATACCTGATAGCTCGCCCTGCGTCGATTTCGTGCCTCACTCATAGCCCAAAGGCTAGCACGGAAGGGGTTCGCTGAATTAGGGGTCAAACCCCCCAATCAAAACCAACCAGAACTTACGCAAGTAGAACGTAAAGTCAGGCGATCGCCCACCTAAAGAGGATGTTTAAAAAGGGAGGCTAGAGGGGATCAAGTGCAAGGATTTAATTCCTTAAATATCCTCATAACGCCTCTAAAACTATCGTCGATTCGATTTTGATTTCCATTGATAGTTTTAATACGCAGTCAATCCGCTTTATTTGGCATCGACGCATAAAAAAACGAAACGACGCATACAAAAAACGAATCAGCGCAGTCCAAAATCGAAACGACGCACATAAAAACCGAAACGACGCATATAAAAATCGAAACGATGCATATAAAAATAGAAACGACGCAGTCCAAAACCGAATCGACGTATACAAAAATAGAAACGACGCTTACAAAAATAGAAACGACGCAGTTCAAAACCGAATTAACGGATTAGAGGAGAGAACCAGTGTCTTTAAGGATCGGGGCAATGCGATCGCATCCTGGAGCAGCGGGTATCAGAATCGCAATGGAGCAACTGTAGGATGCTCAGGACATCCTTTTAGAGGGGTGGATAGATACGTTTTGCTTGGCTCAACCGACATTGATCGGGCTAGAGGCTTTGCCTTCCTTGTGAACTAGAGGAGGCAGAGCCTCTAAAGCAGCATTTCCAGGCAAAGCCTGGAAACGAGATAATAAGATCGAGTCAGATCCCAATGGTAAACAGCAAACATGGTGACAGTCGATCCGCAACCTCCCGCGCCTACCTGGGAAGAATCGCTGCAACAGCTTCGATCGCGCCTGCGTCCGGGGCAACAGCGGATGGCAGATTGGCAAAGCGGGGCGCTAGCGGTGTCGGCGGTGCCCGGTTCAGGCAAATCTACTGGGATGGCGATCGCCTCCGCTATTCTCCTCGCCAAACGATATCGGGGAATTCGGTCAACTGAGCCGGATGACAGTTCTAATAGCGGTCAACTGGTGATCGTGACCTTCACCCGCTCTGCGGTTGCCAACCTCAAAGCCAAAGTTCGTCAATATTTGCGAGAGCTTTCCCTCACGCCAACCGGGTTTGTCGTCTATACCCTACATGGACTGGCGCTCAACATTGCCACCCGCTATCCTGACCTGTCAGGGCTAAGCCTCGACCGGATGACGCTGGTGTTGCCCAACCAGAGCAATCGCCTGATTCGCACCTGTGTTGAACAGTGGATTAGCGCTAACCCTCAGCTTTATCAGCGTTTGCTAGAAGGGCGACAGTTTGACGGCGAAGAAACCGAGCGGCTCAGGCGACAGTCGGTGCTGCGAACGGAAGTGCTGCCCGAACTGGCGCTCACCGTTATTCATGAGGCAAAAAGTTCGGGGCTGTTGTCCGCTGACTTGCGGCAGTTGAGCCAGGAGGTGATAAATGATGCGGATGAGGTGAACTATGATGTGCTGGCGATCGCCGCCGGACTCTACGAGCGCTACCAGTTGCTTTTGCAGAATCGCGGACTGATTGACTATGACGACATGATTTTGGCGGCGCTGCGAGTGCTAGAAAACGACAGCGCCCGTCAGCTTTGGCAACAGCAGGTGTATGCCGTCTTTGAGGACGAAGCACAAGACTCGTCTCCGCTGCAAACTCGTCTATTAGAAATCCTTGCGTCTGACCCCGACTCCGCCCGACCGCCCAATTTGGTGCGCGTTGGCGATCCAAACCAGGCAATTAATTCTACCTTTACCCCCGCTGACCCTGTATTCTTCCGCCAGTTTTGCGAAACCTGTGAGGCTCAGGACAGGCTGGCAGAAATGGATCAGGCAGGACGCAGCGCCGCCATTATTATGGATGCGGCAAACTTTATGCTGGATTGGGTGAATCGCAGATATGGCACGAGTAGCGGGGAATTGGGAGAGGGGCGATCGCCCTTTCAAAAATCCCTTCCGCTATCAGGCAATCCATCCCGTTGAGGCAGACGATCCGCAGGTGGACGCAAACCCCGCTGCGGTTGGGCGAGGGCTAGAAATCGTAACACCCGAAGATGTGTTTCAAACCGTTGATCAAATCGGGCAACGAGTCGCAGAACTTTTTGCCCAGCATCCCGATAGACGCATGGCAGTTCTGGTGCGGGAAAATCGTCAGGGGCGATTTGTCGCTGACTTGCTGCAAAACCCAGAACAGCACGGACTAAAGGTGAATTTGAAAGAACTAGGGATTGACGTGTACGACGTAGGACAGCGCGATCGCCAGTCTCATATTCCCGCTGAGATTCTGGCATTGATGCAGTTTTGCGATCGCCCCCATTCCCCCGACAACCTCAAAGCCGCACTCAAAGTTTTGGTCGATCGCAAACTCATTCCTACCCAAGATCTCAACCTGCTCACCAGTCTCCCCGAACAGTTTCTTTACCCCGGTCCGCTCGACCCGCTCCAGCCCGACCCCGTCCTCCAGGCACAGCGCTACTGCACTGGACTGCTGCGGGCGCGGCTAGAGCTACCCCAATATCAACTCATTCCCTTCCTGGCACTCACTTTGAAATATGAGCAAACTGAACTGGCGACCGCTGACAAACTCACCGAGCAAATTGCTCAACGCATCGCCGCCAATTCTGCCCTTTCCCCTATTGATGTGCTGACTGAAATCGTCAGTTCCGAACGGTTTGAACCCGTCGAAGTCGGCGATAGTGAAGAACGCTACACCCGCAAAGGACAACTCACCATTATCACTATGCACAAAGCCAAAGGACTCGACTGGGACTTTGTGTTTATCCCTTTCTTACACGAACAGTTAATCCCCGGTAGCTTACGAGTTCCGCCCCAGGCACAGTTTCTCGGTGACTTTAGTTTGCCCGAAGTCGCCAGAGCGCAAATTCGCGCCCGTGTACATGAAGAATATCCTATGCCCGGACTTACCGCCGCCTGGGAACGCGCCGAATACCTTAAAATTGCCGAAGAATTTCGCCTGCTCTACGTTGCTATGACCAGAGCCAAACGTCTGCTGTGGATGTCTGCCGCTCAAAAAGCCCCCTTCACCTGGAGCAAACCCGACAACCTGGAAGATAAAACTCCCTGCCCAGTTTTAACGGCGTTGAGTAAGAAGTTTCCACACAAAAACGTATCTTAAGGGATGCGCGTAGCGCTATGTGAATCGTCGCTCCCCCACTTTCTCAAAACAAACTCCAGGATTGCTATAAAATACATCCTGCACAGCATGGGATAGGGAACGTATGGATTATCGAGCGGCAGGGGTAGATGTTGAGGCGGGTCGGGCGTTTGTGCAGCAGATTCGCAGCCTGGTCGATAGCACCCGTCGTCCGGAGGTGTTGGGTGGGTTAGGTGGCTTTAGCGGATTGTTTCAGCTTCCAAGTGGGTATCGAGAACCCGTGCTGGTGTCGGGCACCGACGGCGTAGGGACTAAGCTGAAACTGGCGCAGAATGGCGATCGCCACGACACGGTAGGAATTGATCTGGTTGCGATGTGCGTCAACGATGTCCTCACCTGTGGGGCAGAGCCACTGTTTTTCTAGATTATCTTGCGACGGGCAAACTAGAACCTGCTCAACTGACTCAAGTTGTTGCTGGAATTACAGAAGGATGTCTTCAGTCAGGCTGTGCCCTGCTGGGTGGAGAGACGGCTGAAATGCCCGGTTTTTATCAGCCAGGAGAATATGACTTAGCGGGCTTTTGCGTAGGCATTGTGGAGAAAAGCCAGATTTTAGATGGTTCTCAGGTTGAAGTTGGGGATGTGGCGATCGGGCTGGCAAGCCAGGGTGTTCACAGTAATGGGTTTAGTTTGGTGCGAAAGATTATTGAGACGGCGGGTGTGGGATTGGGCGATCGCCCCCCCAACCTCTCTGGTAAAACCCTGCTTGAGGAACTGCTGACTCCAACACGCATCTACGTCAAACCTATCCTGGCGGCACGCAAAGCCGGACTCACGCTTCACGGTATGGCGCATATTACAGGCGGTGGTTTACCCGAAAATTTGCCTCGCTGTCTGGGAGTGAACCAGTCGATTCAAATCAATGCTCAAAGTTGGACGGTTCCCCCCGTTTTTGAATGGTTAGCGACGGCAGGTTCCGTTGAGCCAGGTGAGATGTTTAACACTTTTAATATGGGAATTGGCTTTGTGCTACTGGTGCCTCCTGCTCAGGTTGAGCAAACGCTTCAATGGTTTGAAGCTGAGAATTTACCCGCATGGGCGATTGGTGAGGTGATTGAGGGAAAAGGTGAACTGATCTTTCTGTAGGGCTAATTGCTCAAGCTACTGCAAAAAAGGATGTCTGAAAGAGTCTAGTCCATAACCTATAAGCCTGTGAGGGCGCAGCATTCGGGCAAGGATCTTGGATTCACTCCAAAGTCTACTTACCGAATGCTGCGCCCCTACAGGGGACGTAATGCTACCTCTCAAACGTTTTCAAAAGCTACGTGTGGATCGCTGAGCACAACTGCATCACCCTATCGATCTCTTCTTACGGCATTAGCTGCACGATTCCAGGCATCTTGGACAGCGTACTTTGCTTTGTCCCAGGCTAAACCAGCACCACCGTGTCGTCGCTCATAGTCGCGCCGCAGTTCTGGTTCAACCTGGTCAAATGTTCTGTTGGTGCCGTAATAGCGACCGTAGCTGTCATAACCCATTTGATAGGCAGGCTGGTAGGTTTCATAGCCCACTCCCTGCTCATAATAAGGGCGGAAAGTGTAGTTATTTTGCCAGTAATCGTCTTCGCCCACATACAGCGTGTTCCGATCGGCTCGATCCCAGGCATCGCGGCTGGCATGGCGGGCATCGTCCCAGCGTAGGCGTGAGTTGCCGTAGCTAGTCTCGTAATCGCGTTGCAGATCTGGCTCAACCTGGTCAAAGTTTGTACCGCGATCGCGATAGCGGGTATATCCCTCATAACCTGTGCGGTAGGCGGGCTGATAATCATCGTAGGTGTAGTCAGACTTGGCATAAGGGCGAGAGGTGTAATTCTCCCGCCAGTAGTCATCTTCAACCGTTGGGTTGATTGCTTCGGCAGCACTTTTGCCAACCAAGCCACCTACTACAGAACCTACTGCTGCACCCACCACAGAGCCTACAGGGCCGCCAATTGCACCCACCGCTGCACCCACTGCACCTGCCGCCGCTGCACCAATTCCAGTCCCAACGGGATGCGCCCCCGGTTCGCCTGTAATGGGATCACGGTTTGCGTCAGCATCGACCAGATCGCGATTTACTTTATCTTTTCTACCAATCGGATCGTGATTTTTTCTGTCCATAATTTCCTCATTGTGATGATTAGTCTGCTGGACGGTCACTTTCCCAAAGTAGGTTGATAAAGTGATATATTCGTCTCCCTGCGGTTGGAAATGTAGGCTCTATTCCTTTTGAGGGTTAACTACAGCTAAAGGCATAATCTTCTAAAAATTCCAAAGGAAAGTTACACCGGATCAAGCACGATTTTGATGCAGTTATCTTTCTTCTGCTTGAAGATTTCATACCCTTTTGGTGCATCTTCTAGTTTCATCCGATGAGTGATGATGTAAGACGGATCAATTTCACCGTTTTGGATATGTTCTAGCAAAGGTTTTAGATAGCGGTGAACGTGAGTTTGCCCCATCTTGAAAGTCAATCCTTTGCTAAAAGCCGCACCAAAGGGAACTTTGTCGAGCAATCCGCCGTAAACTCCAGGCATAGAAACGGTACCCCCTTTGCGACAGGCAACGATGACCTGTCGAAGCGCTGTAGGGCGATCGGTTTCCAGGCGCACTGCTTGTTTTACTCGGTCATAGATGGCTGCTACATCAGTGCCGTGTGCTTCCATGCCAACTGCGTCAATGCAGGCATCTGGGCCGCGTCCGCCCGTCATTTCTTTTACCGCTTCACCTGCGTCTACTTCTTCGTAGTTGATGATTTCGGCTTTGCCAAATTCTTTGGCCATCTGCAAGCGTTCTGGGATGCGATCGATGCCAATGACACGCTCGGCTCCCAGCATATAGGCGCTCTTGATGGCAAACAGTCCTACCGGCCCGCAGCCCCAGACCGCGACAACATCACCTGGCTGAATGCTGCAATTTTCGGCGGCCATGTAGCCTGTCGGGAAGATATCAGTCAGAAACAAAACTTGCTCATCGGTTAAGCCCTCTGGAATTTTGAATAGACCCACATCTGCAAAGGGAACGCGGGCGTATTGTGCTTGCCCGCCAGCGTAGCCGCCAAAGATGTGAGAATAGCCAAACAGCCCAGCGGCTGAGTGTCCATAGAGCTTTTCGGCGATCGCCGCATTCGGGTTGGTGTTATCGCACAGCGACCACAGATCTCGCTGACAAAAGAAGCAGTTTCCGCAAGAAATGGTGAACGGAACGACGACGCGATCGCCAATCTTAACTCGCTTAACCTCACTACCCACTTCAACCACCTCGCCCATAAATTCATGGCCGAGAATGTCCCCTGACTGCATGAGTGGAATGAACCCATCATAAAGGTGCAAATCAGAACCACAGATTGCAGTCAACGTAATTTTGATAATGGCATCATGCGGATTGATAATTTTAGGGTCGGGTACGTTATCAACTCGAACATCTGTCGCGCCATGCCAGCAAACAGCTTTCATTCAATTCTCCTTATCTTTCTACAGCTCTTTCTGCACCTTCAACGGTTTCTTCAACCTTGTTTTTAACGTCATCGATAAACTCTTTTGTGCCCGGATAAATGGGCTGATCAAGGTTGAGTTTTTCACGCACATTGTCAGCAACACCTTTCAAACCATCTTGCGCTCTTTCTACCTGAGGGCTATTTTCAAGGGCGGCATCTGGTCTGTTGTTTCTGCCGCCATAGTTAAACTGTTCTCTTGTGCCCGGTTCGCTAATTTCATTGTTGTAGTTGCCCCGGTCGTAAGTTGTTGCCTGTGGTTTTTCAATGTCGGCGATCGCCTCTCCCCCAAATACACCAAAGCTAGCGGTTAGAAATAGAACTCCTGCCAAAAACACAGGGAAAACTTGTTTCAGCAATTCAAACATCCGTCTCATACATTCACTCCTTCTTGTTTACGAGTATTCAGATCTGCGACTTCTTCAAGAAGTCGCAGATCTGGGCGCTAGTTTAACTGCGACCGCTGGGTTGACCTTCGGTGGTGGCAATTTCACCTGCTTCCATGAGTTGCTTAAAGCGGCTTAATTCTGACCCAATTTGCTGTTCCGGTTCTTCGCCAAACAGTTTTGCTAATGCCCCGGTTAAGGCTCCACCGGGCGGGTTATATTCCATCACGACTTTGACTTCGGTGCCGCGTCCTTGAGGTCCGGGCTGAAAGCGAACAAAGCCAGAATTATCTATGTCAGCGCCTTCTACCGAAGCCCAGGCAATCAGGCGATCGGGCTGATCGCTAACCACTTCTGCGTCCCATTCCACCGAGGCTCCCAGTGGCGCAGTCGCTACCCAATGAGAGCGATTGTCGTCATACACAGTGACGGATTTGAGATGCCCCATGAAGGTTGGCAGATTCTCAAAGTTGTGCCAAAAGTTGTATAGGTCAGAGGGTGAGCGATTGATAGTGACAGTCTTTTCAACGCGAATGGTCTTGTTTAAGCCTGTGGCATCAGCAATGGTTTCAGGCAAGCTTTTCTCACTTTTTGCACCGTGAAAAGCTAAGCTGCCACCCGCGATCGCCATTAACGCTCCCCGCAAAGAGCGCTGTTGCAGACCCATTAACACCATTGCGCTACCGCCAATAATTGAAGCCCAGCGTTCGGTATCACTTTTGCCGCCTGCCGCAGATTGGTCTTGCAGATTTGATTGACTTGTGACTTCTTCCATATTGCTTGTCTAGGTTTTCGATTTAAGTTTATGGAGAATTAGAGCAGTCTAAAGGGGACTCAGAAGTGAGTCAAAAGGGATGCAACAAAACACTCTAACGCTGCACTTCTAAGCCCTCTGGAGAGGCAAACAATTCCTGGTAATAAGTCCCTTTGTTCTAGGGGTTTCACAAAAAAGTAAGCTTCACAAAAAGCTGGTGTTGCTCTGTCTGGTGTTGCTCTGTTGTTTGTATCTTCAGCTTATGAATGTGAGTGAAAGAAATTCTTCATTCCAAAGGGGTAGATAAAGAAGGAATTGTTTCTGCTAGCTGCTTTTCAGCCTATTTGAAGATTTTGAATCAGTTGAGTTTTTAAAGGCAGTTCCTCAGCCAATAGAAGGATGCTGTGCGCGAATGAATTTTGCCTACTGAAAAGAGATTGATGAACTTTTTTGAAGGGAAATAACAGATGCAATTAAAGCCAATTCATCAGCAGGTGGTTGCCGTTGTGGGGGCTTCAAGCGGCATCGGTCGTGAAACGGCGCTACGGTTTGCCCAGCAAGGAGCAAAAGTTGTAGTTGCGTCCCGCAGCGAAGTAGGGCTACAAACCCTGGTTGACCAAATTAAGAGTGCAGGCGGGGATGCGCGGGCGATTGTTGCAGATGTAGCTGAGTTTGAGCAGGTGAAGGCGATCGCCGATAGCACCGTTGAAACTTATGGACGGCTTGATACCTGGGTTCATGCAGCGGCTACGGGAGTTTTGGCTCCATTTGAGCAAATTACGCCAGAAGAATTTAAGCGCGTCGTCGATGTCACCCTGCTGGGACAGGTCTATGGGGCAATGGCGGCACTGCCTCATCTCAAGCGGGAGGGCAGAGGGGCGCTAATTCACATCTCTTCAGTGGAGGCAAGGCGTAGCATCCCGCTGCAAAGTCCTTACTCCGCTTCAAAACATGGAGTTGAAGGGTTTTTGGAATCATTGCGAGTAGAGCTACAGCATGACAACATTCCGATTAGCGTGACAAACATTATGCCAGCGGTGATCAACACGCCCTTTTATAACAAGGTGATGACTAAGCTGGGGGTAAAGCCAACCGGAGTCCCGCCTTACTATCAGCCGAGTCTGGTTGCGGATGCAATCCTTTACACCGCAGAGCATCCGACTCGTGATTTTATTGTGGGTGATGTCGGTAAAATTCTAGACGTGCTGCAACGTCTGTCGCCGCAGCTTGTGGATGCACTGCTGCTGGCGATCGCCTTTCCACTCCAGCGAACCGATGAACTGAAGTCAGAAGATGATCCCAATGGTCTGTTTACTCCCGCTGATCCGGCGGCAGGCTATGACCGGGTTGAGGGCGATTTTGGGCATCTGACGATTCCCAGCGTGAGCGACTGGTTTGACCGCAACCCGACTGTTAAGTGGGGGGCGATCGCCAGCGCCGCAGCCCTTGCCCTGCTAGCGACCCAGGCCCTTACAGGCGCAAACTCAGGAGAACTGTAAAGTGAGCTATCCCCAAGCACCCTGGACACTTCAGGGCTATTCTATCCAAAGCCTTCAACCCATTGATATTGAGCAAGCTCGTCCGCTGGTTCCGGCTGAGCTAGAAATCGTTTCAGTCTTTCCCGGTAAAACTTTGGGCGGTATTTACGTTGCCTCCTATGAAACCGGGTCAACGCTGCTCTACAACGAGCTAATTGTGGTGGCTGCGCTGACCCGCTATGCCAACCAGATTGGCAGTTGGGTGTCACACATTTATGTAGACAACCCCGACTCGGTTGCCGGAGGGCGAGAAATTTGGGGCTTACCCAAGCAACTGGCTCAATTTGTCTGGGAGCGGGGCAATCACAAACGAGTATCGGTCTATCAGGATAATCAGTTGCTTTGTCGGTTTGAACAGAGTTGGCAGATTCCCACCTGGCGACAACCCCTCAAAGTGACGAGCTTTAGCACGCAAGATGCTGACTTGCTCTCATTTGAGGCAGAAGCGTCAGCCAATTTCAGTTTGCTGGGCGCTGACTTGCAGGTGCCGAGTGGCAGTCCGTTTCACCATCTCAGCCTTGACCAGCCTCGGCTGGTTTTCTACGCTGACCAGTTGCGTTTGTCGGTTGGCAGTCCGCAGCAGCTGGCCACTCGTGTGAAATTCTAAGATGTGCCCTCACCTAAATCCTATGACGGGATTCAGGGTGAGGGCAGATTAGAGCTTGATTCAGCAATTCATGCCATAGATCGATACGAAGGGGTTCTTCTGGTGGAGCGATCGAGCGATCGCCCTTTGCCCAGTTTGTACTGGGTTTCCTCTTCGGCTCCGCTCAATCTTCATCAAGTTAGGGTTTGGCAAACCCCGCTTAGCGTCGTGGCTTAAATAAGCTGCAATTTTCGTAGCAACTTCAGTCAACTGTAGGATGGGCAAAGGGCATCGCCCTTTGCCTATCTGTTCAAGCATTGCATTGGGATGGGCACGCTCTGCTTTGCCCATCCTACGCATAATGGACTAATGCCTCATTTTAGCTGTGTTGCACCACTACTTTATTAAATTCGCAATCCTTAGGAATTAGTCCTTTCAGCAGCAACTTCAGCGGCTTCGACTGAAGGCTGAGTCGGTTCCTCAGAAATCACTTCAACCGTCTCCGCTACCTCGGAAACGGGTTCAGATTCAGGAACTATTTCGGGAGTTTCCTCAGAAGCGACTTCTGCTGGTGCTGACGCGGCTTCGGGAATCAGTTCAGGAGTAATCTCTGATTCAGGAACGGCTTCAGGGGTTGCTTCAGATGATATTTCGGCTTCAGAAACGGCTTCGGCTGTCGGTTCAGGAATCATCTCTGATTCAGGGACAACTTCGGTGATTTCTTCAGGAGCGACTTCTGATGCAGGAATGGCTTCGGCTATCGATTCAGGAGTAACTTCTGATGCAGGAATGGCTTCAGGGATTTCCTCAGAAGCTACTTCGGGTTCAGAAACGGCTTCAGACGTTGGTGCGATCGCACTTCAGATGTCGCTTTAGATACTTCAGCTATAGAAGCGGGTTCGATCGGCTCTGCGGATGCTTTAGCAGGTTCTGATGCTTCAGAAGGGGAGGCGACTACTTCAGCTACTTCAGCTACTTCTTCAGAAGCAACCTCAACTGGTTCTGGTGTCGCTTCTTCTGGTGCTGCTTCTAAGGTTTCTTCTGCAACTTCTTCTGGAATTTCTTCGACGGGTGATTTAGGTGGAGTGGGTTTGGGCCCTCGCATTAAGGCTAGGTTGGCAGGCGCGGGACGTTCATCGCGATCGCGATCGCCCTTTCCTTTCCCTTTCCCCTTAGAGCGATCCTTATCCCGATCTCTACCTCTTTCTCTCCCTTCTTGGACTTCGGCTGAGCGCAAGGCGTTGCGTTCTTCAGGCGATCGCTTCACTGGAGCGGGGGCGCGTTTTGCGGGAGCCGCTTCGGGTGCAGACTCAACCGCCGCTTCCATCACCACTTCACTAGATTCAATCTGAGGCTCGGCTACCTGACGCTCAGACTTCTTAATAGGACGTTCTACCATGATTCAGCATTTTTGTTTACCTGTATCCTATCTCGAACCCAGGGAGCATTGCTGACCCAGGGAGGAATTTAAGCAAGGATTTTGGGCGGCACAGAGACATCCATGCCACCCAAAGTCTTTGAGCTTTGAGCCTCGTGCTGCGTCATCACTAAAAATTAGGGTTGGTAGTCAGCGCTCTAGCGCTGAAGCGCTAACTACCAACCAAAGCATTACCTTACAATTAAGCGGCAACTCCGCACTAGTGAAACATCGCAGCTTAGCTTTAGGAATTTACCCTAACGCTAAAAGTTGACAAGCCACTAGTTTTTGCTGTTGCCTGAGCCGATCAGTGAACGGAGGTGTCCGTTTTGAATAAAGCGATCGGAGAGAACCTGGCGGTAGACCGCTTCATAGCCATCAACCATGCGCTTGACGCTGAACTGAGCCAGCACGTGTTCTCGGCAAGCACGGCGATCAATTTCGGGAAGACGAGCGATCGCCTCCACGCATTCCTCCACGCTGTGACACAAGAAGCCAGTCTTGCCGTGAGCGATTACCTCAGACGTAGACCCTAGCTCCATCGCAATGACCGGAGTGCCAGCCGCCATCGACTCGATCATCACGAGTCCAAACGGTTCGCGCCAGGTAATTGGAAACAGCATTCCAACCGCATTGCCCAGAAGTGTGTTTTTCTGGGAATGATTTGCCTCACCCAGATATTGAATTTGCTCACCGTCAATCAGCGGCTTAATTTCCTGCTCGAAATAGTCCACATCTACGACATCAACTTTGCCCGCCATTCTTAGCTTCCAGCCTGCTTGCTTGGCAATGGCGATCGCCAGGTGCGTTCCCTTTTCTGGTGAAAATCGTCCTAAGAACGCCAGATAAGGCTCCTCCGAGGGCTGAGGATAAAACTGGTGGCTATCAGGATCAATGCCGTTATAGACGGTTGCGACGCAATTTAAACCCAGTCGCGGCTCCCGTTGAGCATTGGAAATGCTGACAAAGGGTTGGCTTTTGGCATGGCTAAACATCTTCTCATTATCAGGCGTGAAGATGCCATGAAGTGTGTGAATCGTTGGGGTCTTTACCAGATTGGCAAAGGGCAGTGCAGAGCAACCCATGTGAGAGTGAATGATGTCAAATTCCTGCGCCCGTTCGTATACCTGGCTCATTTGCAGCATTTCGTAGATGCCGTACTCCTTTACATTAGGAGCCAGACGCAATGCTTGAGGGTGAACAGACTCCAGCTTGGCCAGGCTAATGGAATCTCCCGATGCAAATAGCGTCACCTCGTGTCCCCGCCGAACCAGTTCATCGGTCAACAGCCCAACCACCAGTTCAACACCACCGTAGGCCGGGGGGGGGAACTCTCTCCCATAACGGAGCGATTTGAGCAATCCGCATTACAAACCTCCTAAAGGAATATAAGACTTGGACCAAATTGACCAGCCCTTCGTCTACGGAGTGCTTTCAAGCGACTCATTTGCTTGAGAGCTTATAGATTACAAATCGTGAAGCAAGTCTTAATGAAATTCAAAACTTGCGACGAAGTGTCTGAAGTGTATGAATGATTTGCTTTTTTTGACAATGGGTAGACCTACCCTTAAAGGTGCGTAAAATCCACACTTTCTGGAAGTGCGAATCGGCATGAAAACATTTCCTGGCGCTGGGTTTAGGGCGATCGCCCCAAAATCTCAAGATCCGTCTCTAGACATAGCTTTAGATGAAGCTTAGCAGCAGCCAATCTGGGTGAGAAACTACGACTTCGGAGTGAGGTTCTCCTGACTCGCCCTTAAAGAGGTGCTGGGTAAATATAAATTTGTCAGCAAAAGTGGTTGCAAATCGCATTTTTCTGAAGACCCGAAGACTGAAACCTGTAAACCGTTCAAAGATTGTTGAAGGATTACTGTAAAGGTGACACTATGATGATTCGCTACTGGCAACCTTTCCGAAGCAAGCACTGACTCTGCTACAGAGAACAGCCGCCGCCAGAGCTAACCGACAAATCTTCTAACGTAAAACACAAATTCCTATAGGGGCGAACGACGGTTCGCCCCTGTTTACTAATTGATTCAGGACAGGCAATCAGCAGCAAAGTCCTGCTTCATCCCTCATCCCTCATCATTCCTATCCAACTGGGACAGCCGCCGACACGTGCTTCTGGATGATTTCTCGATACTGACTTTTTTGCTTCATCCCTTTCAACTGATCAACCAGCGCTTTGTCCTTGAAGAACTGAACGGTAGGCGTACCCGTCACTCCGGCTGACTCAGCAATCTCTGGATCTGCTTCGATGTCAATTTCGACATAGTGAATTTGACTGTCAAACTCATCCACGACTTTGCTGAGGATGGGCTTGAGTGTATGACAGGGACCGCAGGTGGGCGAAGCATACTTCACTACGATCAGGCGATCGCTGTCATGGTAAAGCTTCCGCAGCGCATAGCCGCCTTCATGACGAGTTCTACCCACATTAAACTCTGCTGCTTGCTCATCCTCAGTCTTCTGATGAGCCGCTTCAGTTGCGGGCTTTTCTGAGGCTTCGGTCTGGTGAAACTCTTGCACCAAAGCGTTTACGGAAAGCCATCGCTCGGCTAGCATTGCCGCCATGCAGCCCGTACCTGCTGCTGTAATTGCCTGACGGAATTCATGATCCTGAACGTCACCCGCCGCATAGACTCCTTCTACGCTGGTTTCTACTGATCCAGGCTTGGTTGCAACATAACCAACATCATCTAATTCCAGTTGTCCGTCAAACAGGGAGGTGTTGGGCGTATGTCCAATAGCGTAGAATAAACCTCTGACGTGAAGCTCGCCTTCTTCTCCGGTTTGGGCGTTTCTGATTTTGACTCCCTTCATGTGGTCTTCTTCACCAAACACATCCAGTGTCTCTGTGTTCCAGTGAACGGTAATTTTGGAATTGCTCAAAACGCGATCCTGCATGGCTTTGCTAGCCCGCATCTTGTCGCCTCGCACCAGCAAATGAACGTGAGAGCCATACTTGGTCAGATAAACCGCTTCCTCTGCGGCTGAGTCACCACCGCCAACTACCGCTAACTCGGCACTGCGGAAAATGGGAGTTGCGCCATCGCAAATAGCACAGGCAGAAATTCCTCGGCTCCAAAACTGGTTTTCACAGGGTAGTCCTAGCCGTCTTGCGGTAGCTCCGGTGGCAATGACAATGCTGTGCGCTTTGACTTCCCGCTCTTCTGAACGAATTACAAAGGGACGCTGACTCAAATCAACTGAGGTCACGTCCTCTGTCACCAACTCTGCGCCCCAACGCACAGCCTGCGCCTTCATCTGATCCATCAGTTGAGGTCCGGTGATGCCGCTGGGAAAACCAGGAAAGTTTTCAACTTCGGTCGTGGTCATGAGCTGTCCGCCTGGTAGCCCACCTGCCTGAAATCCTTCAAATACGAATGGCTTCAAGTTTGCTCTCGCAGCATAGATGGCAGCCGTATATCCGGCCGGACCTGAACCAATAATGACTAGATTTTCTACCGCTGGGTTTGTCATAGATCTAGATAAACTCATAACGACTACGCTTAGTATAGTATAACTTCTTAACAAATTAACAAAAGTCTAATAGCATTACTGGCGGACTGGTTCAGCAGGATTGCGGGTTTGGCTATGAGAGGGGATAGGGCGATCGCATCAGAAAATTCTCTGGATTTTCGGTGGGGTTTGCCTTAGCAGACTGGACTCAGGCCAATATAATGAAGAGGCAGTGCAACAAAAGTCAACGTCGTAAGGTGCGGCATGATGAGCGGCTGCTTGACGATTTTAAATCGGGAGATTGCTTGTCTATGGCAATGATTGAAACGAAGACCGAGCCTATGGTGCTGAACATGGGCCCGCATCACCCCTCTATGCACGGAGTGCTGCGCCTGATTGTCACCCTGGACGGTGAAGACGTGATCGACTGTGAACCCGTCATCGGCTACCTGCACCGGGGCATGGAAAAAATTGCCGAAAACCGCACCAATGTGATGTACGTTCCCTACGTCAGCCGTTGGGACTACGCTGAGGGAATGTTTAATGAGGCAATTACCGTCAACGCTCCCGAAAAGCTAGCAGATATTTCAGTCCCCAAACGCGCTAGCTACATTCGCGTCATCATGCTGGAGCTAAACCGGATTGCTAACCATTTGCTCTGGCTTGGCCCGTTTATGGCAGACGTTGGCGCACAAACGCCTTTCTTCTACATTTTCCGAGAACGGGAGATGATCTATGACCTGTGGGAAGCTGTATCGGGCTATCGCATGGTCAACAACAACTATTTCCGCATTGGTGGTGTTGCAGCCGACCTACCCTACGGTTGGGTAGACAAGTGTGAAGACTTTTGCGACTACTTTCTGCCCAAAGTCGATGAGTATGAGCGGTTGATCACTGATAACCCGATTTTTCGGCGGCGGGTTGAAGGGATTGGCACAATTTCCCGCGAAGACGCGATCAACTGGGGACTTTCGGGCCCCATGCTGAGAGCATCTGGGGTGAATTGGGATTTACGCAAGGTTGACCACTACGAGTGCTACGACGATTTTGACTGGGAAGTGCAGTGGGAAACGGTGGGAGACTGCTTTGCTCGCTACATTGTTCGCATTCGCGAGATGAGAGAGTCAGTTAAGATTGTCCGTCAGGCACTTAAAGGATTACCCGGTGGCCCGTTTGAAAACTTGGAAGCAAAGCGGGTGGCGGAAGGACCTAAGTCTGAGTGGGCTAAGAACCCTGACTACCAGTTTATTGGTAAGAAAATCGCTCCCACGTTCAAGATTCCTAAGGGCGAACATTACGTTCGGGTGGAAAGCGGTAAGGGTGAGCTAGGAATTTACATCATCGGAGACGATAATGTGTTTCCCTGGCGATGGAAGATTCGGGCGGCAGATTTCAACAATCTGCAAGTTTTACCCTATCTGCTGAAAGGGGTTAAGGTCGCAGACATTGTGGCAATTCTGGGTAGCATCGACATCATTATGGGGTCGGTCGATCGCTAGGACGATTTCCTGAAAGAAAGTTATCCCCTGGTAGGGGCAGGTTTTGCCAAAGTCTATGCACCTAGTGGTGGCTTTGTTGCTAAACCTGCCCTTGCTAAATCTGTTGTCCTAATTTAACGGTTAGCCCGGTGAAGCGGGTGAGTCGAAGGGTTGAGGCAGTTTGTCAACCTGGAAGTATTGGTAAAACTTTTCTGTTACCTGAAGCCAGTAGGAGCGCCCGTCGGATTGTCTGCGTTTGCGAACGAAGCCCAAGTCCACAAGTTCTGGAACGTGCTGGTAGACTCCGGAGCCGCGCAGGTCAACCAGTTCGGTTTGGCTGATGGGCCCTTTGAGGGCGATCGCCGCCAATGTCCTTAGCGCTCCAACCCCCAAATCCAGCGGAATTAAACTCTGCACCAGATCCTGAAATGAATCACGTAACTGTAAACAGTAACCTTCGGAGGTTTCAACCACTTCCAGGGCGCTGTCTCGATGGGCATAGTCGGTGATTAGCTCGATCAGGGCTTCTTCGATCTCTTTGCGATCGCACCCCGAATATTCAACCAATTTGGCGATCGGCATGGGCTGTGCTTTGAGATAAAGGATTGCTTCGATTTTGCTGGCAAGACGAGGCATAGATAAGTTTGAGCTATTTGAGCTAGTGGTCATGGGGCATTAATCTTTGGCGTTGCTCAATTCGGGTATGAATGGATGTATGGCGACTGATCTGCCACACCCCTATTCCATACCTAAAACCAGTAATCCCAGCGCTACAGACTTCTACCTGTCAGTTCAACAAAGATGTCTTCTAAGTTGGAGGGGCGGATCATCATGCCTGTTTTGTCGGGCTGCTGTTCTAAGTGGATGTTGGCTTGCTCCATGTTAGGAAAGAATTTGTATTCCCAGCGATCGCCACTCTGCTTCATTAGCAAACCCTCACCGTGTTTTTGGCGCAGTTCGGGTAGGGTGCCAATTTCGATCAGTTTGCCGCTGTCCATGATGCCGATGCGATCGCACAGGTATTCGACTTCTTCCATGTAGTGGGTGGTCAGCAGGATGGTCATGCCCTGTTGGTTGAGGCCTTTGATGATTTCCCAGAGGCGGCGACGGGTTTGGGGGTCGAGTCCGACGGTGGGTTCGTCTAGAAATAGAATTTGGGGTTGGTGCAGTAAGGCTCTGGCGATTTGAAGTCGGCGTTTCATGCCGCCGGATAGGGTTTTTACCAGGTCGTTACGGCGATCGATAAGTTCGACGTATTCTAGCCAACGGTTGATTTCGTGTTGCCGTCGAGAAGTGGGAATGTGGTGCATTCGGGCATGGAATTCCATGTTTTCCCAGACGGTCAGGTCAACATCGACGCTGGTTTGCTGGAGGACTACGCCAATCTGTTTTTTTACGCCGAAGGGATGCCGCACGACATCGCATCCGGCAACGACGATTTCTCCCTGGGTAGGTTGAGTGAGGGTGGTGAGCATTCGGATTGTGGTGGATTTGCCTGCTCCGTTGGGGCCGAGTAGTCCAAATATTTCGCCTGATTGAATGGTTAGGGTGAGGTCGTTGACAACGGAGATGTTGTTGTAAACTTTGTGAACGCTCTGAAGGCAAATCGCAGCGATCATAGGGGTTAAATGTAAAGCAATGCTAATTTGGGGCTAATTCAAACTTACATCAGCTTGATGGATATCTTTTGAATCTTGTCTTGAATATGTTTGCTAATTCTGTCTCTCAATTGCAGTCTCTTTTGGGGGCTTTGCCCCCAAACCCCCACTGGGGGACGAAGCGCGTCCCCCAGACCCCTCCGCAAGGGGTTGAGGGTGGGTGGCAGGACGCGCTTCGCATCGGTGGGTGGCGAGGGTTCCCCGATTGCTTTTGTTTATTGGGGTAGGTTGGCAATCTCTACTGGCTCTACTGTGTCGGCTAGCTCGAAGCCGAAGACTCTGGAGTAGAAGTAGAGTTCGGTGTCGAGCGATCGCTTAATATTCTCGGCTTTTCTAAAACCATGCTGTTCACCTTCAAATAGAACGTAAGCAACGGGAATGCCTTTGGCTTTGAGGGCTTCGACCATCATTTCGGCTTGGTTGGGGGGTACGATTTTGTCTTCGTCGCCCTGGAAGAAGATGACGGGGCAGGAAAGCTGGTCGGTGTGGTGGATGGGCGATCGCGCTCGATACAAGTCTTTGCGCTCTGGGTAGGGGCCGATTAATCCGTCCAGGTAGCGCGATTCAAATTTGTGGGTGTCTTCTGCCAGGGCTGCGGCATCGCTTACGCCGTAGTAGCTGGCTCCGGCTTTGAAGGTGTCTTGAAAGGCAAGGACGGCAAGGGTGGTGTAGCCCCCGGCACTGCCGCCGTCAATGGTGAGCGATCGCCATCCACGTCACCCCGCTCGACCAGATATTTTGCGCCGTTAACGCAATCATCGACATCGACGATGCCCCAGTTGCCTTTGAGCCGTTCTCGGTAGTCGCGCCCGTAGCCTGTGCTGCCGCCATAGTTGACATCCAAAATGGCAATGCCGCGACTTGTCCAATACTGAATACCCAGGTTAAAGGTGGCGGAAGTTGCAGCGGTAGGACCGCCGTGAATTTTGACGAGCAAGGGAGGACGTTCATCAGCAGGAGCCTGGAAATCTCGATTCTTTGGCGCGTAGTAGAAGGCGTGGGCGGTCAGTCCGTTTTCGGTGGGAAATTCGACGGTTTCGGGAACGGAGAGGTAGCCCGGATCGATTTCGGTTTCGCTGGAGCGACGCAGCACTTCGATTTGACTCGTTTCTAGATCAAGACGGGCTATGACACCGGGAGCGGTTGGAGAACCTGCACCAAAGACGGCATATCCAGGCGCAACTCGAATGCCGCCGATGCTGGCATGGGGGGTTTCGATTTCGCTTAGCTCTAATGACTGAGGGTTGAGACGGGCGAGATGTTGAATGCCGTCTTCGGTGTAGGTGCAAATCAAGCTGTCGCGGTCAAAGCCGTAGGTGAACATCCCAAAACCCACTGGGGTAAGCCAAATTCGGCGGCTTTTTTACACAG
>JAAUTN010000319.1 GCA_012031415.1 Leptolyngbyaceae cyanobacterium SM1_4_3
CTGTGGGGCGACGAATGACATTCAGCCGTTCTTTGGATTTGGCTTCTGAAAGCTGGGGCGAGAGGTTCCAGATCCGCACTCGATATTTGCTGTTGTCGGTAATCAGGGCATGGTGAGCCAGGTAGGTCTTGGCTCCGCCTTCTTCTTCGTGAAGCATCTCAACCAGGTTATAGCTGCCGACTTTCTTGCGAGGGGCACGGATGCGCTTACCCCAAGATCCCTGAATAATGCGGACCAAGGTTTGCTGATCGCTCTGGGAAAGGCTCGCGCTCGTGACCCCAATGCGTGCTGGTTCTTGCAGGAATTTAAGGGATTGGCTCAGCGTCAGGCAATGTTGTTTCCAGCCTCCAGTAATTTGAATTCGAGTAGCATCGGGCAGCACATAAAGCGGGGAAACTCTGGCTCGTTGGGCAGGTGCGCCTAGAAAGGATTTCAAAACCTTACACTTGATCTCCAGCAAATCCATTGGTTTGCCGAAGGCATGACGATCGTTAAGCAACCATTCCCAATCATCCCCCGTGAGCCGCCCGTACCATTCTTTGCACTCCACCACGTAAATGGCATGGGGAGCCAACACCACAATATCCATTTCGTAGGCGTTACGTTCTGGTCCCTGCTTCAAGATAAAGTTGGGCAAAAGGTAGTATTGCTTAGGCAGTTGCCGCTGAAAGGTGTCTAGCACCGATTGCTCAAACTTATTGGGTGGTGTTCCCCCTGGAGGGCTATCAATTATGCGAGCCATTCAGGTAACACCTCCTCTTCAATCGTCCGAACTGCCTCTTTTTCGGCATTGGCTGCCGTAACACGAGCTTCCATCGCCGCCTGCACATGAGCATTTATACTGCTATGATTAGCAATTGATATTTCAGGGAAGGGAAGTGCCCGCAAAAGGTCTGGACGAAGGCTAAGGATCTTCGTCCCAACTGCTGTGGATCGCAATAAACGAAACCCTACCATAGTCGAAAAATATGTATAGGCAAGCTCAGCATATCCAGACTGAACCCAGATCCGAAGCATATCCTGAGTGAGTGCACACGAAGCCAGATCTGAAGAAACAAAAACGGTACGACCAAAAACTTCTCCTTCTCCTAATGTTCCATGTCCTCCTACTAAAAGAGAGCCTTCAGGTGTAAACAGCAGCCGATTGGTAAATCCCGGATGAGTGATGCGACGAGGAATCGGGCGTATCAAAAACAAATCTCTTTGCGATAGAAAATCAACACCATGCGGAGGTGAGCATGAGATTCTTGCAAAGCGAGGTCCATTAAAAATATTGCCTTCTCCAACCACATCTCCTAATCTTGCTTGCCATTTTTTCTGAAGGTAAGCGAGAGCTTTACCAGGAGAGGCATAAGTCCATGCCGTGAGAGTTGAAAGGGAACCATCCCATTGAATGCAACGGGCTTTGCGTTCTTGACACATGGCGATCGCCTCTTGCATCTCAGGCAATGCCTCCAAACAAGCCCGCGCCGCCTGAACTTCCCGCAAATATCGCTCTCGTTCTGTCACCGTAGTCCGAATCAAATCAGCAATCTTTTTCAAAGTGGCGCGATCGGGAAGTGGAACAGGTAAATTACGAAGGAGATCTCTCCGGGGACGCAAAAGCTTTGTACCCGCGCTAGCAGAGCGAACGAGGCGAACACCTACGCTAGTGCAGAGAAACGCATAGACATAATAATGAGTGTCTTCATCCAGCGTCGGCTCTAAAACAAGTGTGTCAGATGTAAGCAGTTTTCCTACAAGGCGATCGTCAGCAATGATGGAACGTCCATAAAGTTCTGTTTCTCCTAATGTTCCAACACCTGCAATCAGAATCTGACCCTTCTTTACACGCCGCGATTCTAAATCTGGAATTGTATCAGGACGAATCGTTCTTCCGGTTGGCTCGGCTGCAAAGATGTCCGCTTGAGTCAAAAACTCCTCTCCAAATTCTAGTGAGCAATTAATAGCACGAAACATCGCACTACCCGGACTGCGGATGCTAGCAAGATTCCCTAACCGCGAAACATCTGCCCCTTGATGGTGCTGAAGAAACTGTCCAAGTTCTGGGGTGTAGTTGATCGCCCGAACCGTCGCCGCTGAAATAGATTTTGTTAGATAAGCCGATCGCATTGCATCACCCTCAGAATCTTGTACTCACCAAAGGACAGAAACTAATCCTGATGCTGTGATGTTTTGATCACACGTCAACAGGTTCACTGTTTCACCCTGGTTTTGCAACAAGAGTGCAGTAGCAACAATTTGGCGATCGTGCATTTCATGGATCGCGGATAGACCAATGGTTTGCTGGATCACTGCCTGATCCAAGGGGGCGATCGTGATACGCGGGTCAGCACTGATCGCATTCATTAAAGCAGTGACTGAAGGAATTGAAGTTTTACCACGCTCTACAATCCAGACTGCTTCCGCTAAGGCAATTGCAGGCAGCACCAATGGACTACCCGCATCTTCAAGAACTGCTTTGGCTTTAGCACCCAACCGAGAATTTCCCTCCAGAAACCAGATGAGAGCATGAGTATCGACGACAAATCTCATAACCACCTATGTTCAATCCAGCTATGTCCAATCCAGTCCATCTTCTGCATCTCCTCGGAACTCTGCCACTTGAAAATCCTCCTCTGTCGCTTGATTCGCTCCAGAGAACATGCCGAAGTGCATTAATGCTCTGGCTGGAGGCGTGGGTTGCCCCGAAAGAAACGTGACAATTACCCGGCTCTCAGAAATCCCCTGAGGAACTTCTGCTAACTCAATCGCACCATTTTTATAGATCCCTTCGATCGCTTGCAGCATATTCATCACCGCCCTAATCTTTGCCCGTCAAACTGCCCTGCCATACTGCTGATTGCTCCAACTTTTCATCTCCCTTCCTCACAGTTATAGCCTCACTTTATTCCTCCTCAAACGGCAACCCCTGAATATGTTTGCGATATTGCGCTGCAATCCAGGGCAAATCGTCCGCAATCCGGGTCACTTTTCGCCGTTGCCGATCTTCATGGATACCATGCTCATCCTCCCAACGCACCCGGTCTTCATCATCAAAAATAATCTCTCGACCGTCTTCCCCCCGAACCAGCACAGGCTCTCCCCGTCGCCCATGCCCCACCTTTTCGGCGATCGCCATAAACACAGGCTGTTGGGTTAAACCCGCTGGACCCGTCCCCATAAATTCATCGGGGTGACGGCGACGTAAGAACACACAACTTGCTTGCACCGATACCTGGGGCAGAAAAGCTTCGGCAGGTAAATCAATACTGGCAAGTAGCTCCATCTCTCGCAGCATCCAAACCCGAACTGCTTCCATATCCTTGCCCGGATTTCCTAAAATCCCATCAGGAAGAACGATCGCCATTTTTCCGGTTCCGGGCTTCAGAAATTTACAGCACAACTCAATAAACAGGATCTCCGGTGGCACCTTTTTGTGCGGAGAACTCCGCAACCCTGACTCATTTGCTCGATACCCCAGGTCTAGCGTCTGGAGAACCGCCCGATCGGTAATAGGAATTTTGGAGCCGAAGGGTGGATTTGTGAAAATGAAATCAAACACTCCAAACTCACGGCTGCTAGTGTTGCGTCGATTCCAAAGTTCTGCCAGCCCAGGCACCCCAGTCGCAAACTGCTCCATTTCAGGAACTTCTCGCTCCGGCACCCCAAACTCCAAACTGTTGAAGCAGAAAATATTACCGTGCCCATCTTCGTTCATCACCATGTTCATCCGAGCCGCTTTCCGCAAGTCTGGATCAACATCAATTCCCCAGATCTTGTTACGCGCATATTCTTTTAACTTCAACTCAATCCGCTTGCGCTCACTGGGCACTGGCAAATCTGGATCTCCACCGGCTTCTGCCAACAATTTTCGGCGGACATGGTTCAGCACAATGACAAGAAATCCACCACTGCCACATGCCGGGTCGAGGATCAGATCGTTCGGACCAGGATCGATCATTTCTACCATCATGCGAATCATATTCCGAGGCGTGAAGAACTGTCCCCGTTCCCGCTTCAACGTATTAGAGGTAATAGCTTCATAGGCAAGTCCTTTGGCATCGGTATCCGTCCCCAGCAGAGAATACCGAGAAATCTCAGTAGCGACAAAAACCAGTGCCCGGTCGTTGAGTTCAATCCGCTCACTGCCGTCAAAGACATCTTTGTACTCTTCATTTTTGACTCGCTCAAACAGGCGGTTAATCCGCTCTACCACCCGTTTGCGCCCTTCTTCTGTATTCGCCTCTGTCGCCCCCACAAAAACAACCGCAAGCTCTGCTGCTCATCCAGAATCTTGCAAAAGATCAGATTCAGCAGTTGCCAGAAGGCGCGATCGCCTCGCATACTCTGATTGCCATATAAATAGTCATGGGCGCTCTTAAACGCCCGCAGTAAAGATTCCTTTGTCGCAATCCGCAGCGGACGACGGTTGGCATCTTCTAATTCTTCTAAAGACTCATCGGGTGCTGGAAAATCTGTAAGTTCTTCAGTTTCAATAAATTGGTTTCGTGGATTTCTGAACGCACGAAAGAAGGCGAGACGATCACCATTCGTCCAGGCACCATAGAGATTAATAACTGAACTGGATTGCTGCTGCGCTAAGTAAGACAGCAAGTTCTTGAGTCCCTCAACACCCTGATTTTTATTCTCTGGCTGCGTTCCTTTCTTGGCAACCATAACGACCCGAATGATGTTCTCATCCGTTCGCGTCTCCCCAGAGGTTCCGGTCTTATACACAACCAGCGCTGCCCGACGAGTCAGGCTCTTTTTCTTTCCGGCAGTCTCATCGTAGTCGCTAATGCGAAACGACAGATCCCGTACCATGTTTGCCAAGTCTACCCGGTACTCTCGGTGAAGCTGGTCAACTAAATCTTGAATAATCGTTTCTTCGGGAGTAACCTTGCGGCGCTCCTGAGTTAACTTACAGATAATCTCATCTTCAGGAACCGGCTCCTCAGTCGATTCCTCCTCGTCAAGTATTAAATCCTCATTCGGCTCATTTGTCTCCTCAGCAGCCTCTTGAGGTGCCGTACTTTTCTTTCGACGCGCCATACTCCTTCCACCTTAACCATCATTCGCCAAATCCAACTTTGAAAAAAGCTGGAAAGCCCAACAAGAAAGCATACCCCAGGTTAATGTCTTTTCCCAGGATTAAAAGCTTTTGTTTCAGCTTAGACATATGATTCGTTAAACTTCTGGAGCCTAGAAGCTTCCCAAACAGTCACTGAACCAATGCTTCTATCTCTTTCAATAACGCCTCTAGGCGATCGCGTTTCTCCTGATCCTCCCATGCAGATGTCTTTTTGAGCTGACGGCTTACAGCATTGAATCGCTTTAGGTAGTCGGGAGGCTGAGAAGCAGTGTTCTGTGATTGCGAAAGTTGTTTGATACGGTCACGAATATCTCTAATCGACAGGTCTTGGGCGATCGCAGCTTGAAGTAGCTCTTGCCGCTGCCCTTCATCCTTAACTCGTCCTATGGTTTGCGCCTTCGTATACTCAATTTTTCCTTGTTGGAGTGCCTCAAGCACTTCTTCAGGCAGGTTCCGTAAAGGCAAGCGATGTTTCACAAACGACTGCCAACTCATTCTTCCAAGGGCATTAAATACTTCTTCTACAACCTCTTCTTCCTGAACCACAACGTTGTGGTTCAAATTTCGAGTTGATTCATTCTGCATTCGATATAGGAGAGATACTACTTCCTGAACAGACGAATCCAGTCGAATCGCCAATAACTGTAAGATCCCTTCTGTTTCTTCAACAGGGTTTAGATCCTCCCGTTGTAGGTTTTCAACCAGCGTGATTTGAAGTGCTTGCTGGTCACTTAGCTCAAGAATAGTAGCAGGAACCTCTGTTAAACCTGCTCCCTGAGCCGCTCTATAACGACGTTCTCCCGCAATCAGTTCATATTCTCCAGGTTTTCCTAGCATCGAACGAACCAACAGATTCTCTAAGATGCCATACTCCCGTACAGAATCAGTAAGCTGCTCCATCTTCTGAGGATCAAAGTAGCGTCTGACCTGCTCAGGCTTGCGATGGATTTGAGCGATCGGTAAAAAATTCTTGGGTTCATTAGGCTTAGTCGGAGTCAGTTCTTCAGTATTGGAACCGAATAGCCTAGTTAAATCAATGCTTCCCCCATAGGGTTTATCCTTTTTAGAAGCTTTGGAATGTGTCATAAAAGTTCAAGTCCATGAATAATCTGATTCATCGCTTTAAGCGCGGGATGCTTTTTGTCATACAAGGCTAGAGGCAGATGTTCTTCTGAAGCATCTGCAAAGATTGTAGACCGTGCGATCGGGGAATAAACTGTCGCCACTGCTGAAAGCTGTTCTTGGATTGCTGCCAATGTCCGTTCATCATGAGAATTTCGCTGATCATACATGTTGGTACAAATCCGGCGATCGCAAGATCCCGGTTTGGACGTGCCCGCACCAGTTTAATCGTGTCAAATAGCTGCTGCACTCCATTAAATGCTTTGTACTGAGATTGAATTGGTACCAAACATGAGTTGCCGCAACCAACGAAATATAAGCCAAATTACCCAAACTCGGAGGGCAGTCGATCAAAATAAAATCATACTGCTCTTGAACAGGCAAGAGTGCCTCCCTCAAACGAAAGTCACTCATCACGGCTGACATCAACTCACGTTCTGCTAAAGCAAGCCCCAAGTTAGCAGGAACCAAATCAACCCCAGGCGTACCATCTTCTTGTTGCGTTTGAGCATAAATCCCCTTATGAATGGGCAATGGCTCATCCTGCAAGATAGCGTGATAGATCGTTTTGTCTAATTCATAGGGATCAAGACCCATAAATATCGTGAGAGAAGCCTGTGGGTCCATATCCACCACAAGAACTTGATAGTAATCTCCTTTCTTTTTACTCCGTTTCTTCGTTTTCACATCCAACCGCTTACAACAAGCAATCATGTAGCCAAGTTGATTGACAAGAGAGGTCTTGCCAACTCCACCAGCCTGATTAAACAAAGCAATAATTCGACTCATGTAAGTTTTTCCAAGTATTAAAGTGCGTCATCTGTTGAACCACAACGTTGTGGTTCAACAGCAAAACACACTTTTGAACAATCCTGAAACGCCCCTTTAGCATGGGGATCATCAAAAATAGCAACAAAACTTTAAGCGAAACTAGGTTCACTACGGACCTGTACGCAGGACTGAGAGCAGTGTCCAAAAAACCTCTTCGGGATTAATCAGACTAAATATGCCTGATAAATAGTATGTATCAAGACCAGCTTAATTGAGCATCCATCCTTGGAAATTCGTCTCATTTCAACTCACTGTTTGGGGAGGCTCTTCCCCAATAGATTGATAAAATGCCCGTTCAGCCGCTGCACTGAGCGCTCGTTTTGCATACCGCTTAAAACTTGCTTCTGATTTATGACGGGTCAGTGTCCGAGCATGAAGACTCTCAACTCCCCTTAAGAGCAGCCCAGTCGCAAACGTGTGGCGTAACTGGTGAGGATGCACATTCACCAAAACCAGAATTTGTTTGAGTTCTACCTCACTAAACTGTCCCCATCTGTCCTGGGGATCAGGTTCTATCTCTCCTTGCTCAATGCTCTGCTGCCGCTCTAATGCCAACTCAGCCTGCTCTGCTGCAATCTTGCCCAAAGCTTTAACTGCGTAGTATAGCCCTTGATAGCCCAAACGCTGACCTACCCGGTTGCGCCCAATAGACAAAAACAGGGGGCTATCAAATAACAAATCACCCTCCTCAGAGCGACGTTGAACTAAATACGTGTTCAACTGCTCTCGCGCCTGACGGCTGAGCGGGACTGTCCCCGTACTATCATCCTTGGCTTCTCGAATCGTTAACCGTACACCATCGTAGTCTTCCACATTCAAATTCACGACCTCTTCTGCGCGCAGACCATGCCCTAGCACGGCTAGCAATGCGCGATCGCGTACCTCCGTTTCTCCCCGTTCCTCCAATGCCAGGTATAGCGCCGCAACTTCAATTTCCGATAAGTCCCTGGCTGGAGGCAAAGGAACCCGCTCCATCTCTACGGCTGTCGTCGGGTCATGGGCAATTTGCTCCGGGTAAGCTGCTCGAAACCAATCAAAGAAACTCATCAGAGCGGTCAACGACCGGTTAATGGAAT
>JAAUTN010000052.1 GCA_012031415.1 Leptolyngbyaceae cyanobacterium SM1_4_3
GCGATTTCTCGACACTGAGAATGTCTCGATGCAGGTTGCGAACGTTGCTCAGGTCAACAGGATGCTGAACGGTACAATTCAACTCACCCTCTGACTGGGGCAGATTAGCTTGGGACACTTTAGCTCTGGAGGAATCCGAGATTGCCATAAGAGGTACGAAGGGGTGAACAGGGGCACTTGTCAAAGGAGATACCCTGACCTATACATACCCTATCAGCTTTACGAAGATGGGCGATCGCCCCAAAAGTCGAAATTACCGTCGCTGCCTACATAAAAAGCAATGCTTCTCAGAGGGCGATCGCCCGTATTTACCTTTGCGACCAAATGAGTGCGGAATAAATGAGTAGTTTCTGATAATCTTATAAAAAGTTAATGATCTTCTTATTGAATCCCTCATGACGTTATTGATCGTAGGTGCGACTGGCACCCTGGGAAGGCAAGTAACCCGTCGCGCCCTCGATGAGGGATACGAAGTTCGCTGTCTTGTGCGCGGTTTTAAGAAAGCAGCCTTCCTCAAAGAGTGGGGCGCTCAACTAGTTCAGGGAGACTTGTGCGATCCTGAAAGCCTCACCGCCGCATTCAAGGACGTAACCGCTGTAATTGATGCAGCAACCACCCGACCAACCGACTCCCTTAGCATTAAGCAGGTTGACTGGGAAGGCAAGGTGGCTCTAATTCAAGCAGCAAAAGCAGCCAACGTCGAACAGTTTGTCTTCTTCTCAATTCTGGATGCAGAGAAATACCCCGACGTGCCACTGATGCAGATCAAATCCTGCACCGAAAATTTCCTGGCTGAATCAGGATTGAACTACACAATTTTGCGTCCCTGCGGATTTCTGCAAGGGCTAATTGGTCAATATGCCATCCCCATTCTGGAGCGGCAGTCTGTCTGGGTGATGGGTGACACGTCCCCAATTGCCTACATGGACACTCAGGACATTGCCAAATTTGCCGTCCGTGCCCTCAAAGTTCCTGAAACTGCCAATCAGTCTTTTCCGGTGGTGGGTTCACGGGCCTGGGGAGCCTACGAAATCATTCGCCTGTGTGAACGGCTGTCGGGGCAAGAGGCAAAAGTGTCACGAATGCCAATTGGCTTATTGCGAACCGTCCGCCGCATCGCTCGATTTTTTCAATGGGGTTGGAACCTGTCTGACCGTCTCGCCTTCACCGAAGTCATCGCTACCGGAAAACCCCTCCAGGCTTCAATGGATTACACCTATGAAGTGTTTGGCATTGATCCAAAGGAAATTACAACCCTGGAAGCCTATATGCAGGAATATTTCAACCGCATTATGAAGAAGCTAAGAGAGTTGGACTACGAAAAAGAAAAAGCCAAAGCAAAGAAGAAAACTCCGTTTAAGAAGCAGAACTGAGGAGTAGAAATCAGCTAATACCGTTCAGGTGAAGCTGCACATAGTATCCGTTTGGTTTCATCTGCTGCTGAAAAGTGGACGATGCCAAGCCGAGGTTGGAAAGTGGTTGCCCAACTCAATCACTTTCCAACCTGTGTCTTTAATGGAGAAGGAGTAACATACCCTGAGAAGTTAGGGATCTGGGCATTTCACTTTTACTTGATTTGGGATCAGTTTTGAGTTAGTCGAGTTAACACTTGATTCGAGCGCTCTACAAACGCCTTCATGCCATCTGCGTCAAACCCTTTTTGCGCCATCAGCGCTAGGTCATAGACGTGTTGACAAATCAGGTTTGCCAGTTCCCCTGAGGGAGACTGTCCAGCAGTTTGCAGAATGCTGCCCTGACTCAGCT
This sequence comes from Leptolyngbyaceae cyanobacterium SM1_4_3, assembly GCA_012031415.1. Taxonomy (GTDB): domain Bacteria; phylum Cyanobacteriota; class Cyanobacteriia; order Elainellales; family Elainellaceae; genus JAAUTN01. The sequence goes on from JAAUTN010000052.1 coordinate 1,765, forward strand.
TCGTCAAGTTTTGAATCAGCGGGTGAGCCGTATTTACCAGCAGCACGTGTTCCTCTGGAAACTGAGCCGTCTGCTGTTGCAGCAGGGCATTGAGTTCCTGCATTCGGCGCAGTGCTTCGGGTAGCAAGACCATCGCGGGGGGCGCAGCCTCATTATCAGACTTCAACGCTTCTGTACGAATAGTGAGTTTGGGTTTGTTGAGTGCTTGCTGAAACAGTTCCTTAATCTGTTCACCGCGAGTTTTATTGGTGGTTGGGTCAACGATCTCGCTGGATTTGTCGGAATCAATCAGCGTTTCGTCCAGGTCAGCATCTACCCGTGAGAACTTCACCTCTGGATGCTCTCGCTCTAGAAAGCTGACAAAGTGGCTGTCAATGAAGGAGTCCATAAACAGGACTTCCAAGCCCTGGCTCTTGTGCAGTTCTACATAGGTTGCCTGAGTTACCTCATCGGTGCAGTAGAATACGCGATTTTCATGGCGCGACTGGTTGCGCTCCAGGTACTCTTTCAGCGTGGTGTATGATGCGGTTCCAGATGGGGTTCCATCTGCTTCAGGTTTCGGGCTAATGTCTTGCCATGCATCTCCTTCAGCGGACTGCACCTGCACTTCGGGCGCATCTGCGAATGTCTGAGTTTCTTTACCTTGCCAGGTGGTGCGGTAGATCAGGATGTCTTCGACCTGCTTTTTGAATTTGTCGTCATTCAAAGAGCCAAATTTAACGAAAGTGCCGAGATCTTGCCAGCCGCGAATGTATTCCTGGCGATCGTCCCGGTAAAGTTCTTTGAGGCGATCGCCCACTTTCTTAGCGATATAGTCGGCAATTCTGCGAACCGTGCGATCGTTCTGCAAGAAGCTGCGAGACACATTCAGCGGAATGTCGCTACTGTCAATTACACCGCGTAACGGCAACAGGAACCGGGGAATCACTTCCTCACAGTTGTCACTCACGAAAACCTGATTACAGAACAGTTTGATCTGTCCTTTGGTGACATCCACATCAGGCTTAAGTTTAGGAAAATACAGAATTCCATTGACTACAAACGGATAGTCTGTGTTCAGATGCACCCACAGCAGCGGCTCTTCCTGGAACGGATAGAAGTAGCGATAAAACTCCAGATAGTCCTCTTTGGTCAGGCTATTGGGTGACTCTTTCCAGGGAGCCTTTTGCTGATTGATTTGTTCGCCGTCCAATCTAATAGGGACGGGCATAAAATCGCAGTAAGTTTTAATTAACTGCTGAATTCGAGACGCTTCTAGATACTCCAGTTCCTCATCTTGTAGGGTTAGTGTAACCGTTGTTCCCCGCTCCGTCCGAGAAGAATCACTTAGCTCAAACTGAGTCGAACCGTCGCATGACCAGTGAACCGCCTGCGCTCCTTCCTGGTAAGACAGCGTATCAATTTCAACTTTGCTAGCCACCATGAAAGATGAGTAAAAACCCAAACCAAAGTGACCAATGATTTGTTGATCAGCGCTGCTTTTGTACTTCTCGACAAATTCTTCAGCGCTGGAGAAAGCAACCTGATTGATATATTTCTTTACCTCATCGGCAGTCATGCCAATACCCGTATCCGAGATTGACAGCGTTTTCTTTTCCTTGTCGATCGCAATCTGAATTTCTGGCTCCAAATTTCCAGAGTAACCACCAGAACGAGCCACCATACTCAATTTCTGGATGGCATCTACTGCATTGGAAATCAACTCGCGCAAAAAGATTTCATGGTCTGAATAGAGCCATTTTTTGATGATGGGGAAAATATTCTCAGTGTGAATACTGATATTGCCCTGTTCCAGAATAGTTGTCATGGGTCTACTTCAGGTCTTTGAGGGAATAGAAGAATCGATACGTGCTAAAGAACACGTTATGCGATCGCATTCTATTCTAGAAATCTTTTTCATGAAGAAATTGCCGCACCTGGTTAGATGCGGATTTCTCTACCTGCAAATTTGAAGTTTTCTATAGAAAAAGGTGCGTTTCGTTAGAGACGCACCCCTTATCCCCATTTATTCAATGTGTTAAATCTGGTTCTTAGCTCCTGCTTCTGAACCTAGCAACCCCTGGTTCCTAAGCTCCAGCTTGGAACCGTTCTGAGGAAGCTCTTGCTTTCCTCTGTATCTAGCAGGAAGCAGGAGCTTCCAATCTGGCATTACCAAGCAGGAGCTTGGCACCGAGGGAAAGGGAGCTTGGTAACGAGGGAGCTTGGTAACGAGGGAATATGCCCCTCTATGCCACCTACTACCTACCTCTCATCCCTCATCCCTCATCCCTCATCCCTCATCCTTCCTAATAGCTGTCATCTCCTGCTATTTCTACCATTTCAGGTTCAGGCATCTGCTGTTCTAGGGAAGCATCACGAATGGCTTGCCAGCGGTAAAACAGTTCATTTTCACTTAAATCATTCGTTGTGTAATAACGGATTGCCTGCTCCAACTCTTGAGGGGTTTGAGGGATGGGAACAGTACAAGTGAGTTTTGCCATAAATGACCTCTACTGTCAATTGCGTGATGTTTACGTGAAAAACCGTAGTTTCACCAATTGTAATGAGATCTTCTCTCAAAGAGTATCAAGATATACAGTTTTTATTTTGATTTATGTGAATTTCTGAAAAAGCGGGGTAAGCAGAATTAACTGTTGATTGAGTAGCGATCGCACTCCCTCGATTCCCAAATCAACTCCAGCTAGAATTTGCTCTACGGTTTGCTGCTCAGGTTGCTGTGAATTGCGATCGCAAGCTTTGAGAAACCGCCACTCATTTTCCGTCAAGTTAATGATCTGATAGTCATAGTTAAACAAACAGCGGCTATCCCACCCGTCCATGCAGGGGCTACGCTCTGGAATTGCAGCTAAAAGTGCCTGATCGGAAGACCAGTCGTTTTGGGGTAAGGGGTTTCGTCCTAAGAAAAATTCATAGTGCGTGATCGTTTCGGGGTCAAGTAATTCGATCAGGCGATAGCGTTGGCGATCGCTCAACCCCTGCGATCGCTCCATTAGTTCTGGCGCTTTGCCCAATAGCCGCTCTAGCTCCCAGACGCGAGGGTTAGAGAAGCCAATGAACTCTAGCCCTGAGGCATTAATTAGCTCAAACAACGTGTCAATGCTGTAGTCGATTTCCTGGGGATGGACATACATATCGGCAAAGCATTCATCGCGCTGATTTTCTAGCGACCAGCGCTCTTGCTCTCGCTTGACCAGTCGATTATTTTCGGGCAGCGCTGAGAAGATTTTTCGTCCAAGCTGCACGCCGTCGCGGTAGTCGCCCCGCTGGTTGCCCTGGAGGAGGGCGATCGCCTGCTGCATCAGCTTAATTTCCCAGCGGCCCAGTTCTCCGTAGACAAAAATGTGCATCAGCCCACCAGGAGCCAGCTTTTTTGCCAGAGATTGAATTCCACGAATTGGGTCAGGCAAATGGTGCAACACGCCGACGCAGTTGATCAGGTCAAACTCACCTTCAAGCTGGTCAGCATCATAAAGACTGAGATGGTGAAACTCAACTCTGCTGGTTGCAGAATCCGCCGCAACGCCCGACTTCTGACAGCGCTCTTTTGCCAATACCAATGCGCCTGCACTTAAGTCAATTCCAACAACCTGCGCCTGGGGGTTAAGGTAAACCAGGTACTCCGTGCCAACTCCCGTTCCACAACCCGCATCTAGAATGCGAATATTCTGCTTCACAGGCTTTTGTTCCGTACAAAAGTTATAAGCTGCCAGCCAATTCCACCGCCAGTTAAAGCCTGGAGGCGGAGCATCAAGCAGTGGCTCTGGCGGAAACGGGTAAGTGTCGTAGAGCTTAGCAACGGCAGCACTAACGGTCTGAGAAGCAGCCTGAGAAGAGAGTTCAGAAGTCGGCTGGGAGGGCTGGGAATTCAACATGATGGGCAAAATTGCAGCAACCTAGAGTTTATAGCAGGAAGGAGGAGGGATGAAGGAGGAGGGATGAAGCCGAAATAGTCTCGTTGCCAAGCTGGAGCTTGGCAATGCCACTGGGGAAGCTCTTGCTTCCCTGAGAGAATGCAGCGGGTTGGTTCAGGAAGCGGGAACTTCGACACGCTGTTACTAAGCTGGAGCTTAGTAATGAGGCTAACCCTGTTGAAACAGGCTAAAAGCCCGCCCTAACAGGTATCTCAGTCAGTTGAAACTGACTTTAGCTTTCAGCCCGAACTTTAGTTCAGGGCTTAGAGGATGTTTGAGAAGTCTAATCTGTAACCCGAAAGTCTGTAGGGGCGCAGCATTCGGGCAAAGATTCTGGGCTATTCCAGAGTCTACCTGCCGAATGATGCGCCCTTACAAGAGACATTGGCTACTTTTCAGATATCCTCGTTAATTTATTAATTGAAGTTCCTCCCCGACAGGAGTAAAAACTCAGGAGGAAGGCGTTTTTGGGAAGTCGCCCATCCTGTCAACTTTGAGAAAGTAACAGAACTTAAATTTTTTCTCAGGTTGCACACCGCAATCCTCTATGATCACCTGTGTAATCTCTACGGGGACTACTACACACTTTTTAACAAAGCAATGTTGTAACCCCGAAACGTTTTAATCTAAAAACTGATCGAGTTGACCCTGGGCAGCCGTTTTGGTGAATCTTTGACTAAAAGCTGTTTCTCTATAAACAGCCGGAACCGTTCACCCAACAACTATTCACCCAACCGCGCTTTGGGCAGGTCTAATGCAATCACAATTGATAGGGAGCTTTTGAAATCCAATGAGTGTAAAGGCAAGTGGTGGAAGCTCTGTTGCGCGTCCGCAGCTATACCAAACCCTACCCGTTTCAACCATTTCCCAGGCTGAACAGCAAGATCGCTTCTTGGGGCGAGGAGAATTGGGCGAATTATCTAGCTATTTCAGCTCAGGACTTAAGCGCCTGGATATATCACAAACGCTTACGCAAAACTCAGAGCTAATCGTCTCGCGCGCTGCCAACCGGATTTTTGTCGGCGGCTCCCCTATGGCTTACCTGGAAAAGCCCAGAATTCCCGTTGAGAGCTTTGCCACTGCCGAAGCAGGGCTTGATGTCAGGCGAGCGATGGAGTTGGGTACAGCGACTTATGTTGAGAGCCGGGGCGGTTTCTTAGAAGGATTGCGATCGCTCTTCAGCGCAACGGGCGGCGGCCCAACCCCAGCCGGGTTCCGTCCGATCAACGTGGCTCGCTATGGCCCCAGCAATATGCAGAAGTCTCTGCGTGACCTGAGCTGGTTTTTGCGCTATGTGACGTATGCGATCGTTGCAGGCGACCCCAACATCATCTCGGTCAACGTCCGGGGTTTGCGAGAAATCATTGAGAACGCTTGCTCTGGCGAAGCAACCATCGTGGCGCTGCAAGAAATGAAGCAGGCTGCACTGGGCTATTTCCGCAAAGACAGTGATGCAGGGGAAATTGTCAATCAATATTTTGACGTTCTCATCACCGAATTTAGAGCGCCAACCCCCTCTAACAAGTTGCGTCAGCGTCCTTCTGGCGACTTGCAAGGCTTAGAGCTACCGCAGATTTACTTCAACGCTGCCGAGCGTAGACCTAAGTACGCGATGAAGCCCGGTCTGTCTTCCAGCGAGAAGAATGAAATCATCAAAGCTGCCTACCGTCAGGTGTTTGAGCGCGACATCACCCGTGCCTATTCACTCTCCATTTCTGACTTAGAATCGAAGGTGAAAAACGGCGAAATCTCCATGAAAGAGTTCATTCGCCGCCTCGCCAAATCGCCGCTTTATCGTAAAAACTTTTTTGAACCCTATATCAACAGCCGCGCTTTAGAACTGGCATTCCGTCACATCCTCGGTCGTGGACCTAGCTCCCGTGAGGAAGTGCAGAGCTATTTCTCCATCGTTTCCAACGGTGGACTGTCTGCTCTGGTGGATGCACTAGTTGACTCTAAGGAATACGCTGACTACTTCGGTGAAGAAACCGTGCCTTACCTGCGCGGTTTGGGTCAAGAGGCGCAGGAATGCCGCAACTGGGGACCCCAGCAAGACCTGTTTAAGTACAGCGCTCCCTTCCGCAAAGTGCCCAGTTCATCACCACCTTTGCCGACTATGAGCAGCCTTTGCCCGACCAGCACCCCTACGGATCTGGCAACGATCCGCTGGAAATTCAGTTTGGCGCGATCTTCCCCAAGCAAACCAAAAATCCCAGCACTCGCCCCGCGCCCTTTGGCAAAGACACTCGCCGGATTCTAATCAATCGCGGTGCAGGCATCAACAACCAGTTGAGCAACCCTGCTGCTAGAGGCGTTGCACCAGGTTCTTTAGGGCCAAAGGTGTTTAAGTATGACCAGATTCCTAGCTTTACCGGACTCCAGACGGGCAGACGCACGACCAACACCCAGGGTATCAGCGTCAAATTCTCAGAAAGTTCGACTCAAGCGGTGATTCGGGCGGCTTACCTTCAGGTCTTCGGGCGCGATGTTTACGAAGGACAGCGGCTCAAAGTATCTGAGATTAAGCTGGAAAATGGCGAAATTACGGTACGCGAATTTGTGCGTCAGCTTGCTAAATCTGACCTATTCCGCAAGCTCTACTGGACTTCGCTGTATGTAACGAAGGCGATCGAATACATTCACCGTCGTCTTTTGGGTCGCCCTACCTACGGTCGTCAGGAAATTAACCAATATTTCGACCTGGCTTCCAAGAAAGGCTTTTATGCGGTAGTTGATGCGATCCTCGATACCGCTGAGTACAGTGAAACGTTTGGGGAAGATACAATTCCCTATGAGCGCTATGTCACCCCCGGCGGTCTGGCACTCCGTACTAATCGCGTTGGCAGCATCAGCGATAAGGGTACTCAAGTTGATAAGGAAGAAACGCCCCGCTTTGTAGAATTGGGTGAAGTTAAGCAGAACCGGACTGAACCGGATGTCCAGTTCCGCACCCTTCAAGGGGTCAACAAGCGGCGTGAGCAAACTAAGCAGTTTAAGCTGACCAGCACTGAAGATAAAACCCAGCTTCAGACGGTGATTCGCGCTGCTTATCGACAAATCTTTGAGCGTGACATTGAGCCTTACATCCTCAAGAATGATTTCTCGGAGCTAGAGAGCAAGCTCGGCAACGGCGAAATTAACCTGAAGGAGTTCATCGAAGGGTTAGGAATTTCTGATCTGTACATCAAGCAGTTCTACACGCCCTATCCCAATACGAAAGTCATCGAACTGGGAACTAAGCACTTCCTTGGACGTGCGCCTCAGGATCAGGCAGAAATTCGCAAGTACAACCAAATCTTGGCATCTTCCGGGCTGAAGGGCTTCATTGGTGCGATGGTCAACAGCATGGAGTATGCTCAGACGTTTGGTGAAGACACGGTGCCTTATCGCCGCTTCCCTACCCTGCCTGCGGCAAATTTCCCCAATACCGAACGGCTGTATAACCAACTCACTAAGCAAAACGATGACCTGGTAGTGCCTAGCTTTGAGCCAGTTAAGTCTCGCATGGACAACACCAAGCTGCCGCTGATGGGTCTGGCAATGGCCGATATGGCAATCCAGGCTCGTAAGATGGACATGAGCAAGCCCAAGTTTATTGAACTGGGACGCTCTTTTGCGAATGGAGATGGTCAGTCTGTTGAAGTTGGGGTAGGAACCTCTCGCCGTAAGCCCGCCCGCATTTATCGAATGAATCCCGGCATGGGTCAGGAAGAAACGATGCTGGTAATCAACTCCATTTACTGTCAGGTGATGGATGTGTTTAGCGGTCAGGTGCCGGGTGAGTTTCGCCGCTCTGACCTGGAGAGCAAACTCCGCAACAGTGAAATCTCGGTGCGAGAATTTGTTCGCACTCTGGCAAGTTCTGATATCTACCGCCGCCGTTTCTATACGCCCTATCCAAACACGAAGGTGATTGAGTTTTTATTCCGTCACCTGCTGGGACGCGCTCCTGCAACTCAGGCTGAAATCCGTCAGTACAACAAGCTGTTGGCTGACCAGGGCTTGAAGGCAGCGGTTGAGGCAATGGTAGATAGCCCTGAGTATGCCCGCTACTTTGGTGAGGATGTGGTGCCCTATAAGCGCTTCCCCTCGCTGCCTGCTGGCAACTACATTGGCAGCATCAAGGCAGACGCAGACCTGGTGAAACAGTCCTGGTCTGACCTGTCGCCTTCTAACCTGACCGGAAAGTCTAGCTAGACGTGAAATCAATGGTTTCCTGTGGAGCAGGCATCTTGCCTGCTTAGTTTGGACAGGCATCTTGCCCGTCCCACAGAAGGTTTAAAGGATTACACGTGTTGCAAACGCACAAAGAAGGGCACTCCTTGCGGGTGCCCTGATCGTCATTAAGTGGTGGTGACTCGATCTTGTGACTCGATTGGTTGCAGCATAGGGCTAATTTCGTTTAGCTTCTTGTATCAAAAGTACTTTGCTAGGCTTGCGTGGGCAGTTCATAACATTACTTGTGTAAATCCAATTTTCTACTAAGGAATGGAAATTAAATAAACTGCACATTTTGTGGGATGGGCATCTTGCCCGCCCGAGCGGGTGAGACAACCACTCCACAGGTTATTTAATCCGCAATCCTAAGGAAATATTGGGAGGTCTGGAATGCCCTGTGAGGGCGTAGCATTCGGGCGGGAATTTGGGTCTATGCCAGGGTTTACCTGCCGAATGCTGCGCCCCTACCTGCTTTTTGATACAGATGGACTTTAAACATCTTTTGAGGCGGCCTTTAAGAGAAGAGGGCGATCGCCCTAACGCTTCATACTCCCCCAAATCTTGCAACGTTTCTTAATGTTTATTCTGCCAAAATGCTCGAAGATCCAGCGAGAGTAAACATGAGGGTGAATATTAAAAAATATTGCAAGCCCACTAAGAATGTGAACCCTATGACCGAAAATATTTGCGGTACCGCAACTTGAGCCTAAACGTTTAAGAGTCCTGATCGCCTCACAGCGCGATCAAGACTCTTAAGGTAGAGTGAAAAATATGCATCCAGGCAGTAGTTAAAATCTGCTCAACCTGGAAGCTCTTCGTTTCAAGGCTAAGTCGTTCAGCAATGAACGCTGGTTTAAACACATCCGGTTACATTTTGCTTTTCGGAGGAATCCATCAATGAGTATTGTCACGAAGTCAATCGTGAATGCCGACGCTGAGGCACGCTATCTCAGTCCTGGTGAGTTAGATCGGATCAAGGGCTTTGTTACTTCTGGTGAGCGCCGTCTGCGGATTGCTCAGGTTCTAACTGAGTCGCGTGAGCGCATCGTCAAACAAGCAGGCGACCAGCTTTTCCAAAAGCGTCCCGACGTTGTTTCTCCCGGTGGCAATGCCTACGGTGAAGAGATGACCGCTACCTGCCTGCGTGACTTGGACTATTATCTGCGTCTCGTCACCTACGGCATCGTTGCAGGTGATGTCACCCCCATTGAAGAAATCGGCATCGTCGGCGTGCGTGAGATGTACAAGTCTCTGGGCACCCCCATCGAAGCTGTGGCAGAAGGTGTACGGGCGATGAAGAACGTTGCAACCTCAATGATGTCCGGCGACGACGCATCTGAAGCAGGTTCTTACTTTGACTATGTGATTGGCGCAATGCAGTAAGGGCAATTTGTCCCTCACTTAATGACCATTTTTAAGGAATCAAGATCATGCAAGACGCAATTACTTCTGTTATCAATTCCTCTGACGTTCAGGGCAAGTACCTAGACACCGCTGCTCTGGAAAAGCTCAAGGCTTACTTCCAAACGGGCGAACTGCGCGTTCGGGCTGCAACCACCATCAGCGCTAACGCTTCTGCGATCGTCAAAGAAGCAGTCGCTAAGTCTCTGCTGTACTCTGACATCACCCGTCCCGGCGGCAATATGTACACCACTCGTCGCTATGCTGCTTGCATCCGCGACTTGGACTACTACCTCCGCTATAGCACCTACGCAATGTTGGCTGGAGATCCTTCCATCCTGGATGAGCGCGTGCTAAATGGCTTGAAGGAAACCTACAACTCGCTGGGTGTGCCCATCGCTGCTACTGTGCAAGCAATCCAGGCCATGAAAGAAGTTACCGCTAGCCTGGTTGGTGCAGATGCAGGTAAGGAAATGGGCGTTTACCTCGACTACATCAGCTCTGGCTTGAGCTAACAGGAAGGATGAGGGATGAAGGATGAGGGATGAATCGTTGATTCACACTCAAGCTTTTTAACTCATAGCTTCATTTGAGGTCTGGGAAGTCTGGAGCGAGTGTTAGAGGGTCAAGGGCTATTCACTGGCTGTGACGATTTAAGATTGGTTCTCGACTCCCAGCCCTCAAGCAATTAACTCGATATATCAATCAAAATTTTGCTGTTGCGGTTCTACTTGAAATTAGAAATTCTCAGCTTATCTAGGAGAGATTGACCCATGCGGATGTTCAAAGTCACTGCTTGCGTTCCCAGCCAAACCCGAATTCGGACTCAGCGTGAACTGCAAAATACTTACTTCACCAAGCTCGTTCCCTATGACAACTGGTTCCGGGAGCAGCAGCGGATTATGAAAATGGGCGGCAAGATCGTCAAGGTTGAATTGGCAACGGGTAAGCCTGGAATGAATACAGGGCTAGCTTAGTAGCTGAGGGGTCTTGAGCCGATCTGAAGGCGTTTGAAGCAGAAATCTCATCATCACTGCTCAGCCTGAAGGTTGCTATTAAAGCTTTCAATATTCAATACTCTGCTGAATGTTCAAGAGGTCATACGACCTCTTTTTTATTAGCTCAAGTCTCAGAGATGTGATTCATTGCACCTCCATAAGAAAATCCATCGCCCAAGCAGATGTCATAGCTATTTCTAATGATAAATTGGATGGAATTAAGCTAAACCTGCTATAGTCATCTACCCTTGGAGCTTACATGGATAAAATCCCTGAACTGTTATCAAAGTTGCTGGAGAATTACCCACTTGCTACTTTGTTCCTTGGAGTTTTTTTGGTGGCATTTTCTGGAATAGAAAAATTGCCTCTGGGCAGTACAACTGTAAATATATCTTCTCAAGTTAAACTGGTTTTGCTGATAATTGGTTTAATTCTGACTATTGTTTCAATCCTATCGCTCTTTAAGGAGCAACTTCCCAATTCTTTAAAGATGACTGACGGTAGAGATGACTACACAATTCAAGAGGAGTTGGAGAAGCAAAAAGCCGTAGTAACTGAATTAGAAGAGTTAGTTCGAGAGATCAAAGCTTTTGTAGAGTCAAGGAACGATGAAACTTCGTTAGCAGTGCTTGATATACTGAATGGTGTAAAGGATCAAGCCCGTGAGTATGCAAAAGCTGCACGAGAATCTCGTTTAGCTGCAAAATGGTTACGCAGCAAGCAGCAATCGCTCCTTCTATCGATAAAACATTCAGACTTTAACTCAAAACACTTGGAAGAGTTTCGCTCAGAAATTCAGAAATACTTAGAACTTGTAATAGAAAGTCTTGAAAAGTCTAAATATATTGCTCCCAGAGCAAGAAAGATTAGCTTCCACATTGGCAACCCTTTTCCATATGTAAAAGCTCTACAGGTTCTGAAAAAACAGATAGAAAGAGAGTTTAGCAACAATCAAGATGAACTCAAGGAAACAGAACTTGCAAGACTAAACGATTGCATTGACAACTTAGCTGAGGTTATTCGTCGCGAAAGCTCACACTGATTCTGTAAACCCAATTATTGTGGTTAGAATTTTGACTCCGTCAGAAACATCTGTAGCTAGTCTAACCTCAAGCACGTCCGGAGACATGAGTACTTTCTGAGTCTAAGGCAGAAAACCTATCCCAATCAGGCTCAACAGAACCTTCATATTCTTCTTCTAGTTCAAAATTCAGATCGTCCAGAACATCACAAAGACGATCGTATATTTCTTGTAAACCTGGATTTGATAAGGCGACAACTCTCAAAGCCATTGCATGAGCCGCCATGCCTTGCACTAAATTTCGTAAAGGCGACATCTGTAAGCATCTCCGGTAAATTAGCTACCCATCTATTCACATCCCAAAGAACACATCAGGAAACTTAGGAGCTAAATAGAAAGCGAAAGACAAACTTCACCTGTGGAAGATAAAAGATTCTTAGGCTATGAAGTCCAAGGATTTTTTGCTTCACTAACTAAAAGTCTTTGAGCGAAACTCAAATTCATTTGTAAAGAGTTAATTCTTGTCAAACTGGTGAGGTAGGGCTTCAATAGCATTAAGTGCTTCTTTGATTTTTTCTCTTTGTTCAGTACTATCTCCTCTAAACTGGAAGTAACGTTCCGCAGCCTCAAGTAAACTCTTGATTTTGGATACAAGGTATTGAGTCTGAACTGCTTGATTGTTCATGTCAGCTTCCTGTCATTGCAACTAGTTCATATGTACTATAACTCCGTCTAGTAGCTATTGCAAGTCTAGTTACAAGGTGTTGTCTGGTAGGCTAATGATTGGTTTGGAGCAGTGTGCTGAAATATTTATGTACACTGCTAAGTTGTTCACGACTGCTCAAGCAAACCGTTAGAGCTTATTGAGGTACCTGTGGAAAGCCAATTCTTGCTAAGTTAGGCTCAAGCTTTTTATAGCAGTAAGAGGTATGACTGTCGCAAAACCCACATCTCTGACTTTAGAGGAGTTTCTGAAGCTACCAGAAACAAAGTCTGCTAGTGAATATATTGACGGGGAAGTCATTCAAAAACCAATGCCAAAGGCTCGTCATTCAAGACTTCAAGGTAAATTGATTGATGCGATCAATGAAGTCACAGAGGCGCAGCAGATTGCCTACGCTTTTCCAGAATTGCGCTGTACTTTTGGCGATCGCTCCCTAGTTCCAGACGTAGCGGTATTTCGTTGGCAAAACATTAAGCTAGATGAAAATGGAGAACCTGTAGATAACGTTTTTGTCGCTCCAGACTGGACAGTTGAAATTCTTTCACCCGATCAAAGCTCCAATCGAGTTACGGGGAACATTCTGCACTGCTTGAAGCATGGTTGTCAGCTTGGTTGGCTCATTGACCCTGATGATCGCTCAGTTCTGGTATTTCAATCGCAGCAACAGCCAGAGCTATTTCATCAAGACGACAAGTTGGTTGTTCTAGAGGGCGTTGAGTTAGACCTGACAGCAAAACAGTTATTTAGCTGGTTGAAGATGAAAGCAGAGTGAGTAGGTAAAGACGTAATGAATCGCCATCTCTACAAGAGCGATCGCGTGTTCACATTACCTATGAGCATGAATTTAATAAAGTACGGTATTTCGGCTAGGGGCTTGGCAATGCCAAGCCCGTACAGATGAGGGATTAGGCGGTTTAATTAATTCATGTCCCCTAGAGAATATATGTTCAGGGTTAACGCAGGACTTTGGCGATCGCCCCCTCCAACTCTTCCTGAGACAAACTGGTTAGAATAAACACCTCCTGCACCGTCTTTCCTTTACGGGCAATCAGTTTGAAGCCGCCACGAATAGGAACGGATACCTTCAGCTTCAGGTGGGGCGAATTGGATTTGACGCTGCCAAGCACAGCGGGCGTAATGGTTTGAATGCCGGGTTCTTGGGTCAGGCGTTCGAGGATGGGAATGAGTCCAGGAAGGTGGGTTGAATGGTTCCAAACGAGTCTACCGTCGGATTTGGGCATGGGGTTAAGGGTGCGATCGCCTGCCCCTCTAGTGTAGGGTCTACCCAATCCCATCGCCAAAATTAAAGGGCATCCCTCAATTAAGCGATGCCCTCTAAAGTTCCTAAATTGACACCGTTGCTCAGGCTGCTTCTAAAGGAGCCATCGTTAAACCCGCTCGCTGAAGCTGGACGTGATAGAGTTCGGCTTGCTCTTGGGGTCCCACCCAGACGATCGCCTGTCCTTCATTGTGGATTTGGTGAGTCAGTTCCCAGGCGCGATCGCTCGTCATATTGGGAACATATTTCACCAAACACTCCGCTACGTGCTGAAAGGTGTTGAAATCGTCGTTCAACACAATCACCTTGTAGTTGGGATAGGTTTTGCGAACTGTCTGACTGGTGCGTTCGGGCGTTACAACAGGTGCAGTTGCCATTGCATGAGGAACTTGTGGAAGTGCCGTCACCATAAGCCTTAGCTACTGGGAGAAGTTAACAAAAGTATGCTTTTAACAAACATTACCCCACCAGTCTAACCGCTGACAGCAAGATGCATCACAGGTTCTGCTGCGAATTCAGCAAATCGCGTAGATGCGTTGGCGGCAGGGCAACGCATGAACTCAGGTGAATGATGCGTTACAGCTATTGCCTGACACATCATTCACTGGTGTCGCTCCACATTGAATTGGGACAAGTGCATTTGTGTCGTCATGGCAGAAATTTGTGCTGTCACGACAGTAACTTCTGTCATGACGACAAGACTTGCCGTAGCCACGTATAGCAGTCCTATTTGATTTGTGAAAAAGATAATTCGTGAAAGTGCCCGCCCGGAGGACGGCACTTTCACGAATTATTTAGGATCGCTACAGCAGTACAAAGTTTGATTGAGACAAGCGGTAAGCAACAAAGCCAGAACGAACAAAGTTGATTGCTGTGGCACACGATCGCCAATCGCTGTAAGCTGAATCTGTAAGTTCTATGGCGGTTTGAGTGGGGAGTAGTGTCTTGGAATGGTGGTGACAGTCACAAACAACCGATTACCGATTTACCCATTACCACTTAACCTAAATTCCTATGGTAGAAACGATGGCAAACGAGTTAGAGACTGGGCTTCCTAGCATTCGGCAGATTCAAACTTTGATTCGAGAAGAACGAGAAATTGAACTGAAGCTTGTCACCGATGACCTGATTGTAGGTAAGCTGCGCTGGCAAGATCAGCACTGCATTTGCCTGATGGATCAATATGACCAGCCAACGATTGTTTGGCGACAGGCGATCGTTTATCTAAAACCAAAGTTTTAGCGGTTTAGCTCAATGGTTTGGCTCACGCAGGCTATCGAGCGGTAAATATTCTTGCAGCGTTTCGCTAACCTGCACCTTGACGGTAGGAACCTGGAGATTAGGTAAAGGCATCTGTGGGCTGATGACCTGCTGTACTCTCATCAGGTTGTTGACGATGCCGCAGAGCAACAGGCGATCGCCCGCTTGCAGATCGGCTGAGCCATCGGGGAAGCGAAGAAATTTGCCCTCTCGTCGAATTGCCTGCACCTGCACTTCATATTCTCGGCTAAAGTTTACTTCTGAGAGGGTTTTGCCAACGATTGGGCTGCTAGCAGGCAGCATTACCCACTGACAAGATAGGGCTTTGGTGGGCACAGGCATCTCTCCTTTTGCCAGTTCGTCAAAGGCTCCTAGCTCGTCCGACTCACCCACTACTAAGAGGCGATCGCCTGGTTCCAGAGCAGTTTGAGAATCAGGATAGTCTAACTCCTCCCCTTCAGCTCGACGAATTGCCATCAGGCTTACCCCAGTCAGACGACGCAAATCGGCTTCTTCCAGGGTCATTCCCGTCAAAGGAGAGTCTTGGGGCAGGGTGTACCACTTGTTGCTCATATCCTGAGCCGCAACCCGCAGATCTCGCGACACCTCACGGGAAGAACGTTCAGGTCGCAAGTCAAGGTAATGACTATCGCGAATTTGCTCCATTTCTCGCTGAATTAACGACAGCGGCAAGCCCATTGTCACCAGCAGGTGCGTCGAAAGCTCCAGGCTGGCTTCAAACTCTGGCTGTACAACTTCTCTCGCGCCTAACTGGTACAGTAGCTCAATGTCTTTGTCCTGATAGGCACGAACGACGACATCTAAATCTGGGGCTAATTCTAGCGATCGCTTCAAACATAACCGGGTACTCATCGGGTCTGGAAGGGCGATCGCCATTCCCGCCGCCTGGTTTACCCCAGCCGTCTCCAGCACGTGCAGGCTTGCCGCATTGCCATAGACATAGGGAATACCCGTTTCCCGTAGCTGCTGAATGGCTTGCTCTGACTGGTCAACCACCGTCACCGGATAGTGATGTTCTTGCAGCAGCCGCACAATGTTGCGCCCAACTCGCCCATAGCCACAGACCACCACATGGTTTTGCAGCGGCAACTCTTTCGCCACCTCGATCGCCCGATCTGAATTCTCCATGTAGCGCTTGAGCCAGGGCACCATTTCTGCCCAGGCAAACAACTGCGGCACAAACCGCAGCACAAACGGCGTAACCACCAGAGTGACAGCCGTTGTCCCCAAAATCAGCAGATAAACCCGTCGCGACACCAATCCCAACATTTGCCCTTTGCTAGCCAGCACAAAGGAAAATTCACCAATTTGAGCTAACCCTAGTCCGACGATTAACGCCGTTTTCAGCGGATAGCGAAAGGCTTTGACGAGTGGCGTAATAATCAAGAATTTGCCCAGCAGCACTAGCGCCACCAGTCCCAAAATTAGCTCCAGGTTATTCCAAAGAAACATCGGGTCGATTAACATCCCGATCGCCGCAAAAAACAGAGTCGCAAAAATATCGCGGATGGGTTCAACGTAAGTTAAAGTTTGGTCGGCATACTCAACCTCTGAGATCATCAGTCCGGCGATAAAAGCGCCCATCTCAATCGACAGTCCTAGCGATTCAGTGAGCAGCGCAATCCCCAAACACAGCGCCACCACACCCAGCAAAAATAGTTCGCGGCTTTCAGTTCGCGCCAGAAATCGCAGCAGTGGCGGAATCAGCCAAATCCCTGCAATGACGGCTGCTCCTGCTAACAGCGCAATTTTTAAGAGTGCCAGACCGACTGCCAGACCAATTTCGTCGTAAGGGCGATCGAGCGCAGGCAGCACCGCCAGCATCAAGCCCAGCGCCAGATCTTGCACGATCAAAATGCCTAGCATGACGCGCCCGTGAGGAGTTTCGGTTTCGTTGCGCTCCATCAGGCACTTCAGCACCACCGCTGTTGAAGAGAGCGACAGAATTGCGCCCAGAAATACGCCTTGTACGGGCGATGTCACCCAGCCGATCGCCACTGACACCAGCGCAGTAATCAGGATTGTCGATAGAATTTGCAGCCCACCACCGCCCAAGCTAATTCCCTGAACCTTCTTTAACTCCGTCAGGGAAAATTCTACGCCCAGGGCAAACAGCAGAAATGCTGCGCCAAACTGAGCCAGTGTCTCAACTTGGATTAGCTCCTTGACTAACCCTAAGCCTGCTGGCCCAACTACAACGCCACCCACTAAATAACCCAGCAGCACAGGTTGCTTGAGCAGCGATGCGAGTAAGCCGCCCCCTGTCGCTGCTGCCAAGACAATTACTAAATCGACAATCAGCCTGAAGTCTTCTTGCACAGAATTTCCGCGAAGAGAAAAGTGAAGGAAATGATGAGAGGAAGTTTAAGTCTCTTAATCTACAGAATACAGAGTTTTTCTATTTGCTGGGAGACTTAACAGGCGATGGGTTAGACTTCACGGTGCGATCGTTCCGGTCAGTGGAGAACTTGCAATGGCGTAGGTTTTAACTGGAATTCGCCCCGCCAGGTAAGCCAGCCGTCCTGACTCCGTAGCCAGGCCCATTGCTTTGCCCATGAGCGCTGGATTTTTTGCCTGGGCGATCGCCGTATTGATCAACAGCGCATCTGCCCCCATTTCCATTGCCTGAGCCGCTTCGCTGGGCGTACCAATTCCCGCGTCTACCACAACCGGAATGTTGGCATTCTCAACAATGATTTGAATATTTGCCTCGTTCTTAATTCCCTGCCCTGAGCCAATGGGCGACCCCAGTGGCATCACGGTTGCACAGCCAACTTCTTCTAACCGCTGAGCCAGCAGCGGATCGGCGTTAATGTAAGGCAGTACGGCAAAGCCTTCTTTGACCAATTGCTCCGCTGCTTCTAAGGTGCCAATCGGGTCAGGCAACAAATATTTTGCATCGGGAATCACTTCCAGCTTGACAAAGTTGTTATCTTCCTGACCCAGCAGCTTTGCCATTTCTCGCCCCAGACGGGCTACCCGAATCGCTTCCTCTGCGGTTTTACAGCCTGCCGTGTTGGGCAGCATCCACAGCTTTTTCCAGTCCAGTGCTTCTGCCAGTCCTTCATGACCAGGAGCTTGAGTTTGCACCCGTCTAACCGCGACAGTGACAATTTCACAACCGCTGGCGGCAATGCTCTGGCGCATTTGTTCAAAGGTTCGATATTTGCCCGTTCCAGTCATTAGGCGAGACTGAAACGATCTGCCTGCAATCACCAGCGGCTGATCCAGGCTATTGGAGTCCAGGCTATTCGAGTCAGAGCCGTTAGAAATTGGCTCAGAGGTCGTTTCAAACGGGAGCCGATCGTGCGAGGTAGAATACTGTTTCAACATTGGATTTGAATCGTGCGAATTATTCTGAATGGATTGCTGGGAATGGGCGATCGCCCCAACCGCTGAAGCATAGAAGCGCTCCCAGGAGAAACTTTGCAGTAAAGGGCTACGCTGTTGCTCCAGAGAATCTGCAATTAAAAGCGCGGTGACAGGAGCCAGGAGAATGCCGTTGCGGTGGTGCCCTACTGCCAGCGTTAAATTGGGGCAGAGGCTTGGGCCCAAAATCGGTGATTCATCTGGCGTAGTCGGACGAAACCCCCACCAGCATTCTTCAATCGGCAAATCTTGTAGCGCTGGATAGAGGCGGATTGCCGCTGTTAGCAGTTGTTGCAGTCCCGCTGGGGTATTACCAGGGGTAAAGCCAACGGATTCACTGGTGGCTCCAATCACAATTCGCCCATCTCGGCGCGGCACGATGTAAACCTCTGAGCCAAACAGCACGCGCTGCAATGCAGGCTCAACCTGCTGGGATGGACTGCGAACCGACAGCATTTGCCCTTTGCGCGGCTGCACCGGAACAGGAAGTAGAGCAGAAGACCAGGCTCCGGTTGCTAAGATATATTGCTCTGCCTGCCATTCCCCCGCTGTCGTTGTTAAACCCGTTACCTGCCCATGCTGCTGTTGAATCGCTTCGACCGCTACTCCTTCTTGCAAATCAATCTCTAACGTTTGAGCGGCGGCTTTGAGGGCTTGAGCCAGGGCACGGTTGTCTACCTGCCCATCTTCAGGGAACCAGAACCCCCCTGTAACCTCGGCGCTGAGTCCAGGTTGGGCGCTGTGAATGGCTGTTTGATCGAGCCAGACAGCAGGGGAACTGGAGCGAATTTGGGAATCTCTAGAATGTGGATGTTCGTAGGCTGGAGCAAGAATGCCACAGGGCCAATATCCGGCTGTCAAGCCGCTGGTTGCTTCGATTTTCTTGACCCAATCAGGGTAAAGCATCCGGCTTTTAAGGCAGAGTTCCAGGAGGGCTGGGTTGGCGATCGCCTCTGCTTGAGGGGCCAACATTCCCGCCGCCGCGTGAGTTGCAGCCTCAGCAAAGTTACGGCTTAAAACGGTAACGGCGGCTCCTCGCAGTTTTAGCTCAATGGCGATCGCCAACCCCACAACGCCACCGCCAATGATCAAAATGTCAGTTGTTGTACTCATGAAAGTACTTGTGAAGACTACGAACTCAGGCGAGATTTAAGCCGTACCGCAAGCGGATAGCATTACCAGCGGGCGCGGATGCCTTCCTGTTGCTGTGGACTTGCAGTTGGAGATGGGGTGGGCGACTGAGCCGTTGTCCCTGGACTTGGCGTGGTCGTGGAACCGTTTGCTGGGGCGTTCGCCGGAGCTTGAGTTGCGCCAGATCCCTGCTGGCGAACTGGCTGTCTTGGATTAGGAGAAGCGCCAGTTTGAGCAGTGCCGTTTTGAGCAGTGCCGTTTTGGGCAGTGCCGTTTTGAGTAGCGCCGTTTTGAGCAGTGCCGTTTTGAGCAGGATTATTAGGAGAAGCAGTGCTAAAAGACTCCGATCGCTCCCTTGCTTCTTCTTCCTCTGAAGGCTCCCCAAATAGATTGGACAAAGACGGTAAGTTGTCCGTTGCTAAGGAGCTAATTAGTAAAACGAGGGCAACAAGTATCACGAAAGAGCCAATTAGTCGAGCCACAGCCTCTACCTCCACAAGGTTCCTATTTCCATCATCTCTCAGTCCCTCAATTTAGGACAATAGACTTTTTGTAGATTGAGCGATGTCGTGAGGGGGAACGGCCGCTTGCTCCGATAGCGTCTTTTGAAGAGTCAACCTTCTGGTGCCCAAACGGGTTGAGAACCCTGTCCCCAAAATCCATCAAACTTTGTCACTTTCACATCGCCGAACACGCGGGTCTGACAGGCAAGGCGGCGGTCTTGCGTGGGAGAATGGGGAGGCAGCAATCGCCGGGTGCGATCGCGCCAGTTTGCCTCAGAAACTTCGCCTTGAATCTGCACCGCGCAGGTGCCACAGGTGCCAATGCCGTGACAATTGATTACTGCTGCCTGTCCGTTATATAAATCAACGCCCTGTTGCAATAGCACTTGGCGCAAGTTAGCGCCCATCTCACATTCAAACGTTTTTCCTTGAGCGGTTACTTTTGGCATGATTGATTCTCTAGCCCAGGCTACTCCCATACCAGTTCTCTTTAAGGCTACACGTTTTGAAGCGTGTCCCCTGAAGGGCGTAGCATTCGGCAGGTAAACCCTGGAATAGACCCAAAATTCTTGCCCGAATGCTGCGCCCCTACCTGATCTTTGTCTCGTTTCCAGGCAAAGCCTGGAAATGGCACTTCGGAGGCTCTGCCTCCATTTGCAACGCAGCGGAGGCAGAGCCTCCGGCACTGCATTCCTGGCTAAAAGCCAGAAACGAGGCTTTCTAATTCTATTCGTTACTTAGCAATGCCCATGACTGAAACTTCCTCAAATAGCCTTTGGATCTACGACACGACTTTAAGGGATGGCGCTCAGCGGGAAGGACTGGCGCTCTCGATTGAAGATAAACTGCGAATTGCTCATCAGCTTGATCGGCTGGGCATTCCGTTTATTGAAGGAGGCTGGCCCGGTGCAAACCCCAAAGACGTGCAGTTTTTTTGGCAGCTTCAGGAAGAACCGCTGACTCAGGCAGAAGTGGTAGCTTTCTGCTCGACTCGTCGCCCTGGCAAAACCGCAGCCGATGACCCGATGCTGCAACCGATTTTGGCGGCTGGGACGCGCTGGGTGACGATCTTCGGCAAATCCTGGGATCTGCACGTGACGGAAGGGCTACAGACTAATCTGGAAGAAAATTTGGCGATGATTCGAGATACGGTGGAGTTTTTTTGCAGCCAGGATCGACGAGTAATTTATGATGCTGAGCATTGGTTTGATGGCTACCAGCGCAATCCTGAGTATGCGCTAAAAACGCTGAAGGCGGCGATCGCCAGTGGCGCAGAGTGGATCGTCCTCTGTGACACCAATGGCGGCACGTTGCCCCATCAGGTTGCTGAGGTCGTTCGAGCGGTGAAAGGGGCGATCGCCAGCTTCACTCCGCATCCCCCCCAGATTGGCATTCACACCCACAATGACGCTGGGACGGCTGTGGCAAATGCGATCGCCGCCATCATGGAGGGCGCACAGATGGTTCAGGGCACCATCAACGGCTACGGTGAACGCTGCGGCAATGCCAACCTTTGCACCCTGATCCCCAATCTGCAACTCAAGCTAGGCTACGACTGCGTAAATCCAGACCAACTCGCTCAACTGACCAATTCCAGTCGTTTAATTAGCGAAGTAGTAAATTTGGCTCCTGACGATCACGCCCCTTTCGTCGGGCTGTCTGCCTTTGCCCACAAAGGCGGCATTCACGTTAGCGCCGTTGAGCGCAACCCGCTCACCTACGAACACATTCAGCCAGAACTGATCGGCAACAGCCGCCGGATTGTGATTTCTGACCAGGCTGGGTTGAGCAACGTCCTGGCAAAAGCCCGCAGCTTTGGCATCGATCTAGACAAGCAAGATCCCACCTGCCGCCAAATTTTACAGCGGCTCAAAGCGTTAGAGAGCGAAGGCTATCAGTTTGAGGCAGCCGAAGCCAGCTTTGAGCTACTGATGCGAGAAGCGCTGGGTAAACGCGAACCCTGGTTTGACCTGCGCGGCTTTCAGGTGCATTCTGACATGACCTGTAGCACCGAAGTCTGCCAGACCCACTCCCTCGCAACCGTGAGAGTGGCAGTCGGCAGTCAGGAACTCCTCGAAGTTGCCGAAGGGAATGGCCCCGTTTCAGCCCTAGATGCGGCTCTGCGAAAAGCCCTAATGAATTTCTACCCGGTGATTGCCGAATTTCACCTGACCGATTACAAAGTGCGAATTTTGGACGGCAAAGCAGGCACCTCTGCTAAAACGCGAGTGCTGCTCGAATCTAGCAACGGGCAACAGCGCTGGACAACGGTAGGCGTTTCTCCCAACATTCTAGATGCCTCCTGTCAGGCAGTCGTTGAAGGGCTGGAGTATGGGCTGCTGCTACAAAATCAAGCCAAAACAGCCCTACAGATCTAATCCTCGTTTCTAATTCTCGTTACCAAGCTCCTCGTTACCAAGCTGGAGCTTGGTAACGTCCGACAGGAAGCTCCTGCTCCCAGTTTGATAACGTCCGACAGGAAGCTCTTGCTTCCCGCTTACTTTCGGAAGTAGGGGCTTCCCCGATCGCACTGCCAAGCTCCAGCTTGGCAACGAGTTTTCCATCTATTTGTAACCCAGGAAATAGGTCTATTCAGCACCTATGCGCGATCGCCAAGCAGCATCGTTAGCTTGCTCAAACCCTCCTGTCTTCTAAATGCGCCAAATCTCTCTAGTTGAGCTACGATTTGCCTAATCTAGCTGGGAACCTAACAGCAATCCACAAGTGCAGCAATTTGCTCAACCGTTTCGTAGGAAAAACTGATTTGCTTGCACAAACGGAAATTGACAAAGTTAGATTGCTATCGCTCTATCATCTACTTATAGAAAATCGAGAATTGAAATGATTGTCAATCTAGATCTGCCATCAGAATTAGGAGATGAATTGTCTCTTGAGGCATCCCAGTTAAAGCTGCCCCTAACAGAGTATATTTTGCGTGTTCTATTATTTCGACCATTTCTTCAAAATCCTCCAAAAACAGGCGCAGAACTTGTTAGCTACTGGGAAAGTAGCGGAGTCATCAATTCCCGCCCTGATATTACTGACAGTCAAGAATATGCTCGTAGGCTACGGCGTGAAGCTGAAACCCGTGAGCGAACCTAAGTGGCTATATGTATCTACTGGATACCGATATTCTTATTGATATTCAAAGGGGTTTTACACCTGCTTTAGGTTGGTTTGCTTCTCTTCAAGAACTACCAAGCGTTCCTGGCTTTGTTGTTATGGAACTGATTCAGGATGCACAAAACAAGCAGCAAGTTCGTAAAGCATTGCAACTTGTTGCACCCCTACCTGTGGTTTGGCCTACTGAGATTGACTGTGCGCGTGCTTTGTCTGATTTTACGGCTTACCACTTGTCACATAAGGTAGGGTTAATTGATTCTTTGATCGCTGCTTGTGCTGTAGGTCAGGGCTTTACTCTTTACACTTTCAATACTAAGCATTATCGAGTTATACCAGGGCTAAAAATAGAGCAACCCTATGATCGCTAGGCGCAGGTTAACACTGCGCTGGAGATTGTGGAATTAATTTTTTCTGACGAAAGGAACTCTGAATTGCGATCGCCCCGTCAGGTCGTTCATTAGCATGAGGTCAATTTGATACAGAACCGCATAGCCTAGACAGTGTTTCTGCGAATTGAGATTTCTCTACTGAACTTTAAGGTTTTTGGTGTGATGAAGCGATCGCCTGACATCTCCGTGAGAACGCCCTTCTCCAATTGGAACTTCCGCCGTTTATGCTTTAGCCTGCTTTTACTCCCTGCATTTGCCCCGCCGCATTTGCTGCCCCGCCTCGACAGCCCGATGAAGAAGTGACTTGTGAAATTCTAGTCGTTGGCGGTGGATTGGCTGGGGTTGCCGCAGCCTATGAAGGTTTGCTGGCAGGGCGCACCGTTTGTCTGACCGAGATCACCGACTGGCTGGGCGGACAAATCTCCTCTCAGGGAACTTCTGCCCTGGATGAGCGCACGACTCAACGGGCGCAGTTGTTTTACTCGCGTGGCTATTTGGAACTGCGCGATCGCATTGAAGATTACTACGGTCGGCTGAATCCGGGTGAATGCTGGGTGAGCGAATCCTGCTTCTTCCCTTACGATGGCGACGAGATTTTGCAGGAAATGCTGGAAGATGCAGCCGACGAAGGCAATGGTGAACTGCGCTGGTTCCCTGCCACCGTGATTAAAGAAGTAGACGTTGAAGGCGGGCAAATTCAGGAGCGATCGCCATTCAGCACAGCCCTGCCCCTAACGCACCGCCGCTTAACACCCTGCCGCTCTCCCAAACTATTGAAGACTCCTACCGCTACGAAGACTCCGATCAGTTTGAGAAAACCATCATTCGCTTTGTGCCTCAACCGCCCGCACAATCGAGAAACACCGCCCCCAACCGTCCCGCTAACTGGTACGTCGTAGACGCAACCGAAACGGGAGAAATCATCGGGCTGGCAGACGTTCCCTATCGCCTGGGAATTGATGCCCTCTCCTACCAGGAGCCGTCTTCCTCCAGCGCCACCCAAGATCCTTACTGCACTCAAGGGTTTACTTACACCTTTGCGATGGAGGCAACTGAGGAACCGCAAACCCACGAAATGCCTTCTTTCTACCCGCAGTACGAACCCTATTACAGCTACGAACTGCCGCGCCTCGCTAACTTTGGGCTGGTGTTTAACTACCGCCGCATCTACGATGCCAGACCTCGCACGCGGGGCAGTAGCTACGAATTTAGCCCTGGCGATATCTCCATGCAAAACTGGACGTGGGGCAATGACTATCGCCCCGGCACTGCACAAGATAACCTGATCTATACCCGCGAGCAGCTAGAGGCAATCGGACAACTTCAACCGGGCGGCTGGCTCGGCGGACTGCGAACCGAAGCTCTACAAAAAGGCGAAGAAAACGCGCTGGGCTATTTCTACTGGCTGGTCGAAGGAGAAACCGACTCGCAGCTTGGCGAAGGCGTAAAGCAGCCCGACCCCAACCATCGCTACCTGGCTGGGCTAGACTCCCCAATGGGAACGGCACACGGACTGTCAAAACATCCCTATATGCGAGAAGGTCGGCGAATTTTGGGACGACCTGCGCGGGGCTACCCTAACGGCTTCTCAATCACAGAAATCGATATTTCTCGCCGCGACTACGCCGATGAATATTACCGTGAGGCATTGCCTCCAGCGATGTACCGCAGTTTGAGAACGGCTCTAGCAGGTTTGGAGGCGATCGCGGTGGTGGGAGGAGTGCGATCGCCCGAAGACACCGCCCGCCGCACTCGTTCTACCATTTACCCGGATGCTGTTGGCATTGGTCACTATGCAATCGACTTTCACCCCTGCATGGCGCTCAGCCCACCCGAACTGCCTGGTAATTATGAGCGTCCCGGTGAGCGACGAGGCGCAGGGCAGGCATACCCGTTCCAGATTCCTTTGCGATCGCTGATTCCTCAAGAAATCGACAACTTACTCGTCGCCGGAAAGAGCATCGCCACCAGCCACATCGCCGCCGCCGCCTATCGGGTGCATTCCTTTGAGTGGTCATCTGGTGCAGCCGTTGGCAATGTCGTAGACTTTGCATTTGATCGCGGCGTGTTGCCCTACGAACTGGTCGATCAAATTCCGCTGAGAGAACCCTTGCTCGAAGAGTTTCAGCAACGATTGCAGCGTCAGGGCAACCCCACCGCCTTCCCCAATACCTCGATCTTCAATGAAGATTGGGAGGACTGGCAGTAGTCAATCAGGAACCTCTCGTAGGGCGCGTCAGCGACAGCGTAATGCGCCGCAGAAGCAATGCGTGATGCGGCAGGCGTTAGTCGTAACGCATCTACACACTTGCACAATCGCGCCTGCGATCGAGTAATGATGCGTAAGATTAATTAGGGCATGGAGAGAAGTATGACCATTGAATTTACTAAGTATCACGGGCTGGGCAACGATTTCATCTTGATGGATAATCGCCATCAGATGGAGCCTGTGTTAACGCCAGAGCAAGCGGTGAAATGGTGCGATCGCCACTTTGGTATCGGTGCAGACGGCGTAATTTTTGCTTTACCTGGGCAAAACGGCACCGACTACACCATGCGAATCTTTAACTGTGACGGCTCGGAACCAGAAATGTGCGGCAACGGCATTCGCTGTCTGGCACGATTCCTGTCAGATCTAGAAATTGCCGATAGCGGTTCCGCCAAATCTGCCTTTAAGGTTCATACGCTAGGCGGAGTCATGACTCCCAAGCTAGAAGCAAACGGACAGATTACCGTTGATATGGGATTGCCTCAGCTTCTTGCAGGAGAAATTCCCACCACGCTGACGGCTACCAACCAAAAAGTAATCGATCAGCCGCTAGAAGTCGCTGGACAAACCTGGCAAGTTACCTGTGTCAGCATGGGCAACCCCCACTGCATCACCTTTGTCGAAGATGTAGCGGCTGTTCCTCTAGAGCAGCTTGGCCCACAGTTTGAACATCATCCTGTTTTCCCAAAGCGAATTAACACTGAATTCATTCAGGTGGTTCGCCCTGACTACTTGAAGATGCGCGTCTGGGAACGTGGAGCGGGAATTACCCTGGCTTGCGGTACGGGGGCTTGCGCTTCACTGGTTGCAGCGGTGTTGAATGAGAAGTGCGATCGCCGCGCCACCGTTGAACTTCCCGGCGGTTGCCTGCAAATTGAATGGTCAGCCTCCGACGAACGCCTCTACATGACGGGTTCAGCCACTCGTGTTTTTGCCAGCGAAGCCCTGCCAAACCTGTAGCAGGAAGAATGAAGGATGAGGGATGAGGGATGAAGGATGAAGGATGAGGAAGTTCTTGATTTCCCTAGCCCCCCAGCCCCTAGCCCCTAGCC
>JAAUTN010000320.1 GCA_012031415.1 Leptolyngbyaceae cyanobacterium SM1_4_3
TTTTAACTTGGCGGCTGTATCGTCACACCAAGCCACCAGATCTTGTTCGTACAGTTTTGGAGATGAGTTGTTTCAACCATCTTGCTCTCCTGAATGGGCGCTGATATGGCGATCGGCAAAGCTTGAATTGATAAAGGTGCAAAAGGCATAGAGCCTCCAGACTAGTATCACACAACAAAGTTTTGTAGTAAGAAACAAGGGGTTTAAGTCGAATCGCACTGACATAAGAAAGTAAGATCTGCGACTTCTCGAAGAAGTCGCAGATCTTACTGCTGCATTCTGCCTTATTTGCCTCAAATTGTGCAGTTCAGGTCGCCCGATCGCTGGCTAAAGCGCAGATTTTCCCGGTAGTCTACAGGGCAATCAATCACGGCAGGCACATCTTGAGCCAGTGCTTCTTTGAGTTTGGGGATAAAGTCTGTGCTGGACTCAATCCGATAGCCCTTCAGACCCATGCTCTCTGCCAGTTTGACAAAATCAGGATTGGTGAAGTGAACAAAGTTTGACTCGCCGTAGTGGTTGAGTTGCTTCCATTCAATCAAGCCATAGCCGCCGTCGTTAAAGATGATCGTGACAAACGGAGTGCCGACGCGCAGGGCAGTTTCTAGCTCCTGGCAGTTCATCATGAAGCCGCCGTCTCCAGTCACCGCAACGACTTTGCGATCGGGGGCGACGAGCTTGGCGGCGACGGCTCCTGGAATGGCAATGCCCATTGCCGCAAAACCGTTGGAAATCAGGCAGGTGTTGGGGCGATCGCAGTGATAGTGACGCGCCATCCACATCTTATGGGCACCTACATCGGAAATTACAATGTCCTCTGGCCCCATGACCTGCCGCAAATCATAGATTAATTTCTGCGGCTTGATGGGGAATCCGTCATCGCTGGCGTACTGTTTATAATCGGCGCGAATGTCGTCCCGCAGGCTCAGTGCGTAGGGGTCTGGTTTATTTTGGCGATCGCTGCGTTTGAAAATTTCATCCAGCGCGTCAGAAATATCCCCCACTACCTCAGCCGCCGGAATGTAGCTACTGTCAATCTCTGCGGGGGTATCGTCAATGTGAACAATGGGAATTTCACCTGTAGGATTCCATCGCTTGGGTGAATACTCAATCAAATCGTAGCCAACCGCAATCACCAGATCTGTATTGTCAAAGCCGCAGCTAATGTAATCTCGCTGTTGCAGTCCAACCACCCAAATTGCTAGGGGATGCGTATAGGGAATCACTCCTTTACCCATAAAGGTATTGGCCACAGGGATGTTAAGTCGGGTTGCAAACTCAGTCAGCGCTTCACTAGCTTTAGCGCGAATTACACCATTTCCTACTAAAATCAACGGATTTTGAGCCTGAGAAATTAAAGCAGCCGCTTTCTCAATGCTGTGAAACGCTGCAAAGGTCTTTTCTCGTCCATCCGTTCTTAAGGGCTGCCCTGTAGCCGGCATCGCGGCAATATTTTCCGGCAGATCAATATGAACGGCACCGGGTT
Source organism: Leptolyngbyaceae cyanobacterium SM1_4_3 (assembly GCA_012031415.1). Taxonomy (GTDB): domain Bacteria; phylum Cyanobacteriota; class Cyanobacteriia; order Elainellales; family Elainellaceae; genus JAAUTN01. The sequence continues at coordinate 1,487 of JAAUTN010000320.1, forward strand.
TTTCAGTTTGTGCCAGTTTGAAAGCTTTACGGACGATTTCTGGAGTGTTGCTGGGTCTGACAATTTGGGTATTCCACTTGGTGACGGGTGAAAACATCGCCACCAGGTCTAAGTATTGATGAGATTCAATATGCATTCGGTCGGTGCCGACCTGCCCGGTGATGGCAACCAGTGGAGCGCGATCGAGGTTAGCATCGGCAACGCCTGTCATCAGATTGGTTGCCCCTGGCCCTAGAGTTGACAGACAGACTCCGGCCCTTCCGGTGAGCCGTCCATAAACATCTGCCATAAACGCTGCGCCTTGCTCGTGGCGAGTGGTGATGAAGCGGATTGAGGAATCTTTGAGCGCTTGCAAAATTTGCAGGTTTTCCTCACCTGGCAAGCCAAAGATGTATTCAACGCCTTCATTTTCCAGGCATTGAACGAGTAATTCTGCGGTATTCGTTTCGCTCATGTTGATTTCCTTTTGAGTGTTAATTGGGAATGAGAGGGGAAGTGAGGCGTTATTTTACCCAGATGGTTTTGATATTGACGAATTCATGGATGCCCTGGATACCGAGTTCGCGGCCGTAGCCTGAGCGTTTTACGCCGCCGAAGGGCAATCGTGGGTCAGACTTAACCATGCTATTAATGAAGACGGCTCCGGCTTCTAGCTCTGTGGCGAGGCGATCGCCCTCCTCTTCTATCCCCGTCCAGGCACTGGCTCCCAGCCCAAAGGGGCTGCTGTTTGCCAGGTGAATTGCAGCGTTGATATCGGGTACGCGAAACAGCAGCGCCACCGGGCCAAAAAACTCTTCATCGTCGGCTGGAGTGCCCGGTGGAATATCCGCCAGGATAGTAGGAGGATAAAAGTTCCCCTGCTGAAGCGCTACGACTGATCGGGTTAGCACGTCCTGAGGATTTCCACCAATCAATACTTTTGCGCCTTTTTCAACGCAGGTTTGCACCAGTTGATCGAGGTCTTTGAGAATGCCCGGAGTCGCCAGGGGTCCAATGTCGGTTTCAGGATTCATCGGGTCGCCCACTTTTAGGGCAGCATATTTTTCGACCAGCTTTTGGGTGAATTCGTCGGCGATCGCCTCCTGCACAATAAACCGCTTCGCCGCAATGCACGACTGTCCACTGTTAATCATCCGAGCCGTTACAGCGGTGGAAACGGCTGTTTCTAAATCTGCACTTTCCAGCACAATGAACGGATCGCTGCCGCCCAATTCCAGCACCGTTTTCTTGATTAGCTTTCCGGCATGACTGGCGAGGCTGGCTCCGGCTGGCTCACTGCCCGTCAGAGTGGCAGCTTTCACCCGTTCATCCCTGACAATCTGCGCCACCTTGTCAGAACCCACTAGCAGCGTTTGAAAAGCTCCAATCGGAAAGCCTGCCTCTCGAAAAATTTCCTCAATCGCTAAAGCGCACTGAGGCACGTTAGAAGCGTGTTTGAGCAATCCCACATTGCCTGCCATGAGTGCGGGTGCCGCAAATCGAAAGACCTGCCAAAAGGGAAAATTCCAGGGCATTACTGCCAGCACTGCCCCAATCGGCTGATAGCTGACATAACTGCGGCTAGCATCCGTCTCAATCGGTACGTCAGCTAAAAACTGGGCAGCATTTTCGGCGTAGTAGCGGCAAACCCAGGCAGATTTTTCGACCTCGGCGATCGCCGCTGCAATGGGCTTACCCACCTCCAGCGCCATCATTTTGCCAAACTCTTCTCGCCGATCAACCAGCCGTTTCGCCGCTGCATTCATCCATTCCGCTTTTTGGGCAATTGGAATGTAGCGATATTGCTCAAATGTTTTTTGCGCTTGGTCTAGCTTTTGGGCAATTTCCTGATCGTCTAGCGGCTCAAAGGTTTTTAATGTTTCTCCTGTTGCTGGGTTAACTGTGGCGATACCCATACCCTCATCTCCTAATTCACTAAAAGGCTGAGGTTCGGCCGTTTTCGCGTGAAAATGCCAAATCTCACCAGAATAGTTCTAGGGTAGCCACTGTTAAAGGGGCAGGACATGAAATGTTTGTTATTTGTTATCTGTGTTGGTCATTAGTCATTATTTATCTATTCCCTCGTTACCAAGCTCCAGCTTGGTGACGGCTAACAGGAAGCTCCTGCTTCCTATTGCCACTGGAAGCAAGAGCTTCCTCAGTCGCATTGCCAAGCTGGAGCTTGGCAACGAGTGTAAATTCCTCAACGAGTGTAAACCCCTCAACGGTTAATTCCGAATTGAACCGTTGTAATCCATCGTCACAACCCAGCCATTGCTGTTCACAGTAACAACGCTTTCAGTCGTGTAGTTAGATGAACCCGGTGCGCCGCCTCTAAAGGTGAATGTCCAGCTTCCGTCACCGTTATCCACGTAGGGCGCTTCGGTAGAGGGTCCGTGCATGGATGGTTCAGCCCGATATTGAGTTAGTCCACCATTTGCCCGCTCAGCCGCCTGTCGCGCCAAGTTCTTTGCTCGGTTGAGGTCAAAAGTAATAACTGGGGGCGTGCTGGTTTGCGCCAGTCTGTTAGCCTCTGAGCGAGTTTGAGCTTCAGCCGAAAGTGTGCCAAAGGTTAGAGCCGTCAGAGCGATCGCACACACAACACAAATTCGTTTCATAGGGCATTTCCAGCGTTAAAACAATTCGTTGCAGCCAAGAATGTAGATACATCATACGTTCTCAGGATTTCGGTAAAGCTAGAATTTTTGAGAGAAGCAGCCGGGAGGCAGTAGGGGGTGGGCAATAGGCAGGGGAAAAGCTATACCCCCCCTACCCCCTCATCCCTCCAAATCCCAGCCCCTAAAACCGCTGCCCCACATACACCGATCGCACTTCTCCATTCCGCCGAATCAGTGCCTCTTCGTTCTGTACAGAAACCAGTGTCCAGCCGCTAGAGCCAATGCCTTCTCCTACATAGATGCGTTGAGGGGTGCCATTCACTTCAAACAAAGCGGCGGAGCGATCGCCCAACTCTAGCAATCCCACTAGGGTATAGTTCAAAGTTGGGGCAATGTTGGGTGCCGTTGCAACCGCAGCAGGAGCAGAGGTCGCGGGGGCATTGGGCACCGCAGGCTGAATGGGTGGAACTTGATTAGGCTGAGCGGGTGGAACAGGTTGAGCGGGCTGAGCGGGTTGTCCTAATCCAGGAAAGGATAGCGCCTGAGGTGGCTGATAAACGGGAACGAAAACCCGCTCTGGTGCTGAAGCTTGAGCAGGCTGGCTGATACCCGCGCTGCTATTGCTAGCAGGAGGAGCCGGAATCTCGGCACTGGTAGATGGATTATTAGCAGCAGCTTTGCGATCGATGACATTGAGCGATCGCTCCATATAGTCCAAAAATTCGGCATCTGCCTGAGCCTGAAGCTGATCGACGGCCGCTGATTCCTGGGAAACGGGTGCAGGCTGCCATCTGCCCTGAAGCATAATCCCTAAAATTGCAGTCAATACAAGAGAGGCACAGGCAGAAATTAGCAAAAGCTGATCGAGCGACTTGCCAAACCCATAGCGCTTGTCGGCATGGCTTTCCGACGGCAGCAAATCTAAATCTGCCTCCAGTTGCTCCAGTTGGTCAGCTTCTACTTGACGGTGCGGCACCAGCACAGATGACAATCCCATCTCTGGTACTGTAAGCGTCTGAAGCGACACATATTCTGGGTTAGGCGATTCAGATGGCACCTTTACCCCCTTTTCCAGGATGTGATCGACCTCCTCAAACAGGTCGTCCATCAGGTCGTCAGCGTAAGTATCGATCGAAAAAGTATTTGATTCCACTGCTGGAATGTCTTCGCTCCAAGCGGAGGAATCTGGCTGTGCTGAAGCTTCAAGGACGGGGTGGTTGATGCTGGGATCTTGAGACATAAACGTTCTACAGAATGGCTACGGATGTTAACTGCAAGAGTTAACCCTTTCAAAAGCTGAAACTTGGAAAGCTAGACTGGGGCTGAGTTCAAACGATCCAAACTTCAAACGATCCAAACTATTGTTAAGGACTTACAACCTACCAATAACAGACAGTGAGTGCAACCTTGCACTCGATTACAAAGCTCTAACTGCGGATGCCAATTGGGTTTGAGCCTTTTGTTTGATACGCTTACCGCAAAACACCCTGAACTGATAGAACATTGCCCTGCAAAGACACGGCGTTGTGGTTTGAATGACTAGAATTTAGCAGAAGATCGGGCAAGGTGCTGATTTTTTAACCAAATTCAGACTTTGCGTAGCAGTAAGGATGAGGGATGAGGTCGAATCCTTTAAACTCGTTGCTAGGCTCGGCTTGGCAATGCCGTTACGGTGTTAGCAGAAGCAATGTTTGATTCAAATTGTCTAGCGTTGCCTGTAGCAAGCTGAGTTGATGGCGCTGGTGGGAATCGGGGGGGGCAGGAGGAGATTCTGGAGCGATCGCCATCTCAATTACAGAATTTGCAGTGGCTTCGTATTGCTGGAGAGCGGTTAAAGCGAGGCTGCTAAAGCGGCTCAGGTAATCTTTGGCGGCATTCTCATAAAGCTGATGGATCTGGGCTGTGTAGTCTTCAACTGAGGCAGATTGATTGGCTTGCGGTTGGCTTGCGTCTGTTTGATTGGTTTGATTAATCAGGTAGCTGGCTCCTCCAAAAACGGCTGCACCGATTGGCCCGCCGAGTACCCAACCCAGTCCGGTGGCAATCGCCACTGGTGCAACATCTGCTTTTTGCTTGGGCGCATCTGAGTCGGATTTGGAATTAGGCAAGATGACCTCCGGCTCCTCTGGAAAGGCAACCCACAGGTCAGCAGGACGCGGCTGCTCAAAGAAATCGCAGGCTTTATAAATCCATTCCATCACGGCTCGCTTTTGGGCAGTCCAATCCGGCTTCAATACCGTCGCTTCCCAGTCTTTGAATTCAAATTGCTGCAAGGCTGTTGTTGCCCCAAGCTGATATTGGTTGAGCAAGTTGGGCAGTGCTAGCCAGTCTCGCAGAGCAGACAGACTATTAGAAAAGCCTTGCTTGATTAACTTCTGGGCTTTTTGTTTAATTTGTGCCTTCTGGCTGAGTGTCTGAGATGTTGACGATTGGGTATTGATTGCGGTCGTGATTGCCTCTATTTGACGGCGCAATGCTTGCTGAACGAGGGGGGCGATCGCCAGCAGTCGAGGTAAGCGAGTCTGGAGTGGCTGCTCTTGATGGAAATGGGCGATCGCCTGGAGCGCCGTCTCAAAGGCAGACAATCCTGCTGTCTGGGCGGCGGCGATGTCTCCCTTTAGCCGTGCCCGCAGCGCAGGCAAAGCATCAACTCTATAAAGATTGCTGATGCCAGCAGGCAGCTTTGACCGAAAGCTTTCTGCCACAAAGCGCATTCGGCGAGACACCTGCTGCTGGTCGTCTGGCTCCATCAGGTTGAGGAAATTAACCACAAACACAACTGTTTCAATGCCGCGATCGAGCAGCCAGTCACGCAGGTTTTCCCGTTCGCCTAGCGTCATCAGCTTGCGACCATCCAGCACTTGCACCACCAGATCGGCCGTCAAAAGCTGGTCGCGCACCAGTGCATCCTGTGCTTCTCGGTCATTGGTTCCTGGCAAATCCAGCAATTCCACCCCCGTTTGCAGAAAAGGATGCGGACAAAATACCTCAACGGCGGCCACATCGTCTCGCATTCGGCGGTTATCGTCGAGAATGGCAAATCGTTTCAGCACCTCTGTACCCGTTTCCTGAATTTCTGTACCGTTCGATAGCTGGATTCGGGTTTTCAGTTCCGTGCCATAACGAACGGCGATCGCCGCTCCCGTGGTTGGAATCAGGTCAATGGGCAGCGCCCGTTCTCCCAGCAGGGCATTCAACAGCGTCGATTTGCCGTAGTTGAATGGGCCAAAAACCGCGATGCGAGTGGGATGGGTGAGGCGATCGCACACGCGCAGCACATCCTGTCGCAGCGCCGCTGTATCCAACAAGCCCGCTGCCGCCCGCAGATGCTCTAGCAGATTCTCTACAACGCTTTGGTCTGGTGGCTCCATTCCGCTTCCCCTAAAGCTCGTTTCTAAGATACGCGATGTGCAACTATTGGGATCTAGTTTTCTCTGGAGCAGTCATTTTGCCTGGTTGATTTGGACGGACAGCCCATTCCACAAGAAGCTTGAAAAAGTTGCACATTGCATTAAAACAGCAGCGCCTACCTCATATCAAGCTATTTCCTGTGGCGGGGTCGAATATGAAAAGCTGATCCAGGTCAAGTTGAAGGGAGAGGCGATCGCCCGGACGGGGAGGCAACGTTGGATTGACCTGCAAATTGAGCGTTGGAGCCGATCCTCTTTCAACGGGCAAAACGACTCGAACCAGGATTTCTCGTCCCAAAGGCTCCACTACACTTACATTTGCCATCAGATGCCCCCTGTTTGGCTCAGACGCAATTTGAAGATGCTCAGGACGAATGCCCAGGTTATAGCGCTGTCCGGCTATCAGGTTGACTCGTTGGCGCAGGCGATCGCCACAGGCAAAGGCTGTCCTTCAACCTGAAAGTGAGTGCCATCATAAGTCGCGTGCAGCAAATTCATCGGTGGATTGCCGATAAACGTCGCAACCATTTGGTTTGCAGGCTTAGCATAAAGGGTTTGGGGTCGCTGATTTGCTGAATTTTGCCACGATTTA
>JAAUTN010000321.1 GCA_012031415.1 Leptolyngbyaceae cyanobacterium SM1_4_3
TAGATGTCACAACCTCCTCCTAAGCGTGTTCCGTCGGTTGTAATCCCAGACATACCTCGCTTCAACGCTTGCGCCAGCTTAGTCACGTTTTAGACAACGCCATTCCCATTCCCGGTACGGGCTATCGGATTGGGCTTGATCCGATTCTGGGGTTGTTACCTGGTGCTGGAGATACGGTTGCAGGAGTGCTATCGGCCTACATCGTGGTTGAAGCAGCGCGAATGGGCGTACCCCGTGAAACCCTGCTAAGAATGGCATCCAATATTGTTCTAGAAGTTGTGCTGGGATCGGTGCCTATGCTGGGCGATTTGTTCGATGCAACCTGGAAAGCAAATGCTCGCAACATCGCACTGCTTGAAAGTCATGTCGATGTGCCCCAGTCCAACCGAGCGGGCGATCACACCTTCCTGATTCTATTGATTCTCGGTTTAGCAGTGATTATTCTCGGCTTTGCTACTTTTTCTGTGCTAATGGTTCGCCTCTTGCTCAGCGCTATCAGTGGCGGCTAACTCAATTCTTGCCGCTACAGTTAGCGTGATCTGCAAGAGAAGATTGTGCAATAATGATGCACTGTCTTCTAGAGTCTTCTCATGGTTCAAGCGCCTCCACTTCCCACTACCTTGAATAACATTAATTTTGAGCAAAGCCCTGATCTCGGCTTTCAGCTTCCCGACCCAGAGGATGACCTGATCCCTGAAGCAGAATTTTTGCGTCAGGTTGAGACGGCGTGGCAGGTGTGCGATCGCTTTGACCTGCAAACCGAGATCTGGCGCGGAAGAATTCTCCGGGCAGTACGCGATCGCGAAAAGCGAGGCGGCGATGGTCGCGGTACAGGTTTTCTCAACTGGCTCAAAGATCGGGAAATTAGCAAAACCCAGGCTTATTCGCTGATCGAACTGGCAAATAGCGCCGATACGCTGTTGGAAGAGGGGTACCTAGAGCCAGAAGACGTTAACCAGTTCAGCAAACGCGCCTTTGTCGAAACCGCTCAGTCATCTCCCGAAGTTCAGCAAATGGTCGGTGATGCAGCGCGTAAGGGCGATCGCATCACCCGCCGAGAGGTACGCCAGCTTTCCGACGAATGGACAGCCATGACCTCAGACCTGATTCCTGAAATCGTTAAAGAAAAAGCTGCCAATAGCACAATCCCCGCTCGCTACCTGGCTCCGCTGGTGCGAGAAATGGAAAAACTGCCCGAAGCGCATCAGGTTTCCCTCCAGGCAGAAGTGGCCGGAAATCCTGACGTAGATACGCTGAAGCAAGTCACCGCCGAAGCCCGCTATCTGGCAAAATACCTTAACGCTGCAACCAATGTGCAGGCGTTAAACAACGAAGCCCTCGATCTAGAATCTGCCCTAGAAGAAGCGTTGCGGGTCGGTTGCCTTAACTCCACAGCTGATTTGGTGAATCAGGCTTCGCAGTTAGAGCAGGCGATCGCCAAACTCTACACCACCTGGAAACGGCTCAATACTCTTTCAGAGCGGGTTCATCTGGATAGCGGCGCGAGTACACCTCATTTGCGATCGCTGCTTGCCCACCTCAGCCCCCTTTCGGGGGAAGTCCTAGAAGTCCAACTGGGTGATCCAGATGGAGGTAGTTTCTCTCGCACCATTCGCCTCAAAATCTTGCCTGAAACTGATTCTTAGAAAGCAACTATGAAACGAGTCTGCGTATTCTGCGGCTCAAATCAAGGAGCAAACCCTGCTTACAGTCTTGCAGCCGAGCAGTTAGGTAAACTGTTGGCGCAGCAAAACATCGGGCTAGTATACGGTGGCGGCAAAGTGGGGCTAATGGGCACCGTCGCCGATGCTGCCCTTGCCGCAGGCGGTGAAGTTATTGGTGTGATCCCCCAAGCCCTAGCCGATCGAGAAATTGCTCATAGGGGCATCTCCAAATTGCACATCGTCGCTTCCATGCACGAACGCAAAGCCCTCATGTCAGACTATGCCGACGCGTTCATCGCTCTCCCTGGCGGCATGGGCACGCTTGAAGAATTTGCCGAAGTTCTGACCTGGGGGCAACTGGGACTACACCAAAAGCCCTGTGGTTTGCTTAACATTGAGGGATATTACAATTCCTTGATCGCCTTCTTCGATCAGGCTGTCCAGGCACAGTTTGTTCGCCCTGCACATCGCTCAGCAGTCATCGAAGCACAAACCTGCGAAGACCTTTTGGAAAAGCTGGCTCACTACCAGCCCATTCAAATCCACAAATGGATCGATCGGGATCAAACCTAATTGACCTGTCCAGGAGCCGCTCAGAGTCATGGCTGAATTGCTGAAAATTTCCCAACTGGGTAATCCCATCCTGCGCCAAACCGCTGAATCGATTACCGAAATTCAGACGCAGCCTGTGCAGTCTTTGATTGATAATCTGCTTGCAACACTCCAGCATTCTAACGGCGTTGGGATTGCGGCTCCTCAAGTGGGCATTTCTCAGCGGTTGCTGATCGTCGCCTCCCGTCCCAATCCCAGATATCCTCACGCTCCCAAAATGGAACCCACTCCGATGATTAATCCTCGGTTAGTGAACCATTCCGATGAAGTGGTGAAAGATTGGGAAGGTTGCCTCAGCGTCCCTGGAATTCGTGGTCTGGTGCCTCGCTACCGAAAAATTGCTATTGAATATTGCGATCGCCAAGGCAACCTCCAGCATCAAGAACTCACCGATTTCGTCGCCCGCATCTTCCAGCACGAATTCGACCACCTGGAAGGCTACGCTTTCCTCGATCGCTTGGAATCGACGCGAGACATCATCACCGACCAGGAATACCTCAAGCTCATCGCCGAAACCCGTTAAGAGGATTAGCCTATCGCCAACCCTGAATGCCTCGAACAATCATGTAAGCCGCTAAAGCAAACAGTAAAAACTTAAACAAAAAATTCACTGTTCGGTCAGGCAATCGCGGCAGCAGGCGAGTTCCAGCCTGCGCCCCAATAATTCCACCCAATCCTAAGCACAATCCAGGAATCCACAGAACATTGCCATTCCAGGTATGTTGAGCGAGTCCTGAGATGGCGATCGCCACAATCGCTCCCAAACTCGTCCGCACTGCCGCTTTAATCGATTCCCCCAAAAACAGCATTTGCAGCGGCACCATCACCACCCCGCCGCCCACGCCAAATAAACCAGACAATCCACCTGCCAGCAAGCCGATCCCCGCAATTGAAGGGAGCGGTGCTTTCTTCTCTGCTGCTGATACTTCTTTTGCGGAGGCTAATTCTGGTTCTACTAGCTCTTTTGGTTCTACTAGCTCTCCCTTCTCGGTTCGTTGCTTGAGCCTCTGACGCAGATCCATCAGGTAAGTAGTAGTTAGCAACAGGGTGGCAAATCCTAGTGCCAGGGTTGAATCAGGGAGCGATCGCCCAACCATGCCCCCCCTGAGCCGTAAAAACCCCAAAAGCCGCTAGCGTTAACGAAACCCGCCAGTTCAGTTCACCCGCTCCCAAATTCCGCAAACTCCCCGAAACCGCACTCAAAAACACCCCAATCAAACTCGTCGCAGTCGCCTGAATCAACGGCACTCCCAAGAACGTCAAGGCGGGAACCATCAACAGTCCCCCCCCAATTCCCAGCAAACCCGCCAAAATTCCGGTAACTGACCCTATCAAAATCAGCAATACCCATCCAAGGGGTGTCTCAAGCATTTACACTTGCTCCGTGATAGACGCAGAATATCCGCACCCGTAGGTTGGGTGGAGCATAGCGAAACCCAACACTCAAGCAATCTTCACGTCGGATGTCCTACTTCAACCCAACCCACATTCCTTCAAAGCTATCAGAAGTTCTATTGCCAATCAGAAGTTTTCCTAACTGCTACATCCGCTCCAACACAGGAATTCCTAGTAAAGATAACCCTAGTTTGATCGTTCTCGCAGTCAAATCACATAACACTAACCGCGACGTTCTAATCGGTTCTTTCGCATCAAGTACCGTGCAGCGATCATAGAACTGATTAAACTTTTGACTCAGCTCAAACAGATATTGACAAAGCTGATTCGGCAACAAATCATGCTCAATTGCGCTAAGAGTTTCATCCAGCCGCAACAAATGCTTTACTAACACAAACTCTTCATCTTCTTTCAGCACAACCGGACAGTCAGAACCCAACTCCTCAAAATTAATGTTTCCCTTCCGACTAATTCCCCGTGTTCGTACATAAGCATACAGCATATACACCGCCGTATTGCCCTGTCGCGCTAGCATTTTGTCATAGCTGAACACATAATTGCTCGTTCTGTTTTGGCTCAGGTCAGCATACTTCACCGCGCTGATCCCGATTACTTGAGTGCTGTGTGAAATGAATTCTTCTGATTCTTCACGCCCCTCTTCTTTAAGGCGATTTTCTAGATCCGTGCGGGCATGGGCGATCGCCTCATTCAACATATCCTCTAGCCGAATCGCTTCCCCAGAACGGCTCTTCAACTTCTTCCCATCTTCTCCCAACACAGAACCAAGCGGCGTGTGAACAAACTCCACTTCATCCGTAATCCAACCCGCTCGTTTACCCACCTGAAAAATTTGAGCAAAGTGATTCGTCTGTTCCGCCCCAACTGGGTAAACCACTCGGTCTACCTTATCCACATTCACTCGATAACGAATTGCGGCCAAATCAGTCGTGGCATAGTTATATCCACCATCTGATTTCTGCACAATCAAAGGCAAAGGGTTTCCTTCCTTATTTGTAAAACCTTCTAGAAAAACACACTTTGCCCCGCTATCTTCAACCAGCAAACCTATCCGATCTAACTCTTCAATTACGTCTGGCAAATACGCATTATAAAAAGACTCACCCCGAATAATCAGAGGAGACAACCCCATCAAATCAAAAATTCTCTGATTGGTTCGGTTCGACAGATCGCAAACAATTTTCCACGCCCGTAGCGTTTCTTCATCGCCTGCCTGAAGCTGCACTACAGAAAGCCGCGCCGTGTCCTGAAACGCTGCATCCTGGTCAAACCGCTTCTTGGCATGACGATAAAACGATGCCAAATCTCCCAGATCTAAATTCTCATCCGACTTCAGCGCCTCTGGATACGCCTCCCTCAAATACGCAATCAGCATCCCAAAAGGCGTTCCCCAGTCCCCCACATGACTGAGCCGCAGCACCTCATACCCCAAAAACTCCAAAATTCGGGCAATGCAGTCCCCAATCACCGAAGGACGCAAATGCCCAACGTGCATTTCCTTTGCAATATTTGGACTGGGATAATCCACGATCGCCCGCTTCTGTGACTCAAGCGACGCTACCCCCAATCGGGGATCAGCCTGCACGCATCGAAGCTGCTCCTCTAGGTAATTTGTCTTGAACGTTAAATTAATGAAGCCTGCCCCTGCTACCGTAGGCGGCTCACAAAACTCACTCAAATCAAGGTGCTGAATCACTTGCTCGGCGATCGCCCTCGGCGCTTTCCCCAGCCGCTTTGCCAACGACATCGCCACATTAGCCTGATAATCCCCAAACTTAGGATTACTCGCAGGCACCAAAATGGGATCGGTTCCTTCCAACTCAGACCCAAATGCAGCAACCAACGCCTGCTCAAACTGCTCTCGAATTTTCTGGATTGTAGAATTCATAAATCAACAACTATTGAACCCTCAACTGGCGACCATCCTCATACTGATGTCCAGCCAAGAAGAGCGAGTAATCGGCGCACTGCTAGAAATATAGTCCACACCCGTCTCCGCCACCGCCCGGATCGTCTCCAGCGTAATATTACCTGAAGCCTCAATCCGAATATGCGGACTCCGCTGACGAATCATCTTCACCGCCTGCTTCATCATCTCCAGCGGCATATTATCCAACATAATGATGTCCGCTTTGTGAATCAGCGCCTCCTCAACCTGCTCCAGCGACTCCGTTTCCACCTCAATCGTCAGCGGATAGGGAATGTGAGGACGAATTCGAGCGATCGCCTCCCCAATTCCCCCTGCCGCCGCAATGTGATTATCCTTGATCATCACCCCATCATCCAGCCCCATCCGGTGGTTCACAGCACCCCCCACCTGAGTCGCATACTTTTCTAATAACCTAAGCCCAGGCGTAGTTTTGCGCGTATCCACAAACTGAGTCGGCAAATCGACAATTTGCTCCACATACTTATTAGTCAGCGTTGCAATCCCGCTCAGCCGCATCACCACGTTTAGCGCGACCCTCTCCCCTGTTAAGAGCGCATCCATTGAGCCATTTAATTGAGCAATTGCTTGACCGCGATCGCACCACTGCCCCTCTTCAACAAGCGCCGTAAAAGTCACCTGCTCATTGAGTAGATGAAAAACCCGTGCAGCAATCGGCAGCCCTGCAATGATCCCCGCCTCTTTCACAATCCACTGAGCCTGCCCAGCAACGGCACCAGATGCGAATAGACTTTGAGTTGTGCGATCGCCCCGCCCAACATCCTCCAAAAGCCAGCTTCGCAACAGTTGATCCAGCACCAGAACAGGCGGCAACACAGAAGCCATTACTTGCAACTTTCCAGTTTCACTAAGTCCAACAATAGCAACTAGCAAGGACTCATTGACAATGTATGCAGCTTTTTCAAGCCTCTTGTGGGATGGGCATCTTGCCCGTCCAAATCCAGCAGCCAATCTCTAATCTAGAAAAACCAAGACTTCCAAGACTTTGCAATAAGCGCTCTGCTTGGAACCACCCCTATTCCGCCTCGCTCCGCCTCATTACCAAGCTGGAGCTTGGTAATGACGGACTGGAAGCTCCAGCTTCCTGCATTAGCAAGGAACCACTCTAACTGGAACTGCCCCTACCACGTCAGAAACCTATGCCGGAATTACAAATTTTGGGGGCGATCGCTCACAACTTCCAGCCTCTAAATGACTGAGATCCTTGCATTTCCTCACTTTGAGCGATTCCGAAAATTTTCCTTGTTGAAACGCTTGACACATTCTTGTACGTGTCGCTATATTGGTTAAGCGGTCGAGAGAGAGCCGAACGGAAACGAAAGGCGCTGGCTTGACCCCGAACCTTGAAAATCTAATAGTTTGAAAGCAAGAATAACACTTATACCCTGTTAAATCAATTAGTTTGCTCAAGGGTTTCGACCTTTGAAGCAGACAATATTAGAAAACCGGGACTTAAGTTCCGGGAGCCGAAGCAAATCTTGAATTTGTTTAATTACAATGGAGAGTTTGATCCTGGCTCAGGATGAACGCTGGCGGTATGCTTAACACATGCAAGTCGAACGGAGCTTTTCGGAGCTTAGTGGCGGACGGGTGAGTAACGCGTGAGTATCTGCCTACAGGACTGGGACAACGACTGGAAACGGTCGCTAAAACCGGATGTGCCGAGAGGTGAAATATTTTATAGCCTGTAGATGAGTTTGCGTCTGATTAGCTAGTTGGTGGGGTAAGGGCCTACCAAGGCGACGATCAGTAGCTGGTCTGAGAGGACGATCAGCCACACTGGGACTGAGACACGGCCCAGACTCCTACGGGAGGCAGCAGTGGGGAATTTTCCGCAATGGGCGAAAGCCTGACGGAGCAATACCGCGTGAGGGAGGAAGGTCTGTGGATTGTAAACCTCTTTTGATAGGGAAGAAGTTCTGACGGTACCTATCGAATCAGCATCGGCTAACTCCGTGCCAGCAGCCGCGGTAATACGGAGGATGCAAGCGTTATCCGGAATTATTGGGCGTAAAGCGTCCGTAGGTGGTTAATCAAGTCTATTGTCAAAGCCTGGGGCTTAACCCTGGAGAGGCGGTAGAAACTGGTTAACTTGAGTGCGGTAGGGGCAGAGGGAATTCCCAGTGTAGCGGTGAAATGCGTAGATATTGGGAAGAACACCGGTGGCGAAGGCGCTCTGCTGGGCCTGCACTGACACTGAGGGACGAAAGCTAGGGGAGCGAAAGGGATTAGATACCCCTGTAGTCCTAGCTGTAAACGATGGAGACTAGGTGTTGCCCGTATCGACCCGGGCAGTGCCGTAGCTAACGCGTTAAGTCTCCCGCCTGGGGAGTACGCTCGCAAGAGTGAAACTCAAAGGAATTGACGGGGGCCCGCACAAGCGGTGGAGTATGTGGTTTAATTCGATGCAACGCGAAGAACCTTACCAGGGCTTGACATGTCGCGA
>JAAUTN010000322.1 GCA_012031415.1 Leptolyngbyaceae cyanobacterium SM1_4_3
GGTTGGAGAATTAAGGGAGTTTTTGGTCGATGGTTTTTTGGCGCTGCCAAATTTTCAGGGTGCGATCGCTGCTTCCACTGATCAGCAGATGGCTGTCGGGGCTAAAGGCGATCGCATTCACATCTCGCGTGTGACCAATCAGGGTGCGTTTCAGCTTACCCGTCTTTAAATCCCAGATTTTTACCGTATGGTCGCCGCCGCCACTGGCGATTAGCTCACCGTCGGGGCTGATGGCGACAGCGCGAATCCAGTCGAGGTGTCCGGTGAGGGTGTTGAGCAGTTGCCCGCCCTGCATTTCCCAGAGCCGCACCGTGTGGTCGCAGCCGCCGCTGATCAAGATATTGTCATTGGGGGCGATCGCAATCGAGTTTACGTCTTGCGTATGCCCAACCAGCGTGTGCAGCAGTTCGCCCGTGCCAAAGTTCCATAGGCGAATTGTGTTGTCATTGCTGCCGCTGGCAAGAATCTGCCCGTCGGGACTGATCGCGACACTCGTGACCGCTCTGGGGTGAGTCAACGTGCGAAAGAGTCTGCCTGTGGTTAGCTGCCAGATTTTTATCGTGCAGTCATCACTGCCGCTGACCAGTGCTTGCCCGTCGGGGCTAACGGCCACCGAGAGCGACAGCACCGAGTCGGCGTGTTCGGTCAGGGTCGAGAGCAGTTCTCCCTGCAAATTCCACAGCTTGATGGTGTCGTCTACACTGCCGCTGATCAGGGTTTCCCCGTCGGGGCTAAAGGCAACTGACAAAACGGGCGCACTGTGTCCCTTCAGGTTTTGCCTTAGTTCGCCATTCAAGTTCCACAGTTTCAGGGTTTTGTCAAAGGAGCCACTGACAATCAGTTGACCATCGGGGCTAACTGTAACCGTCGCAATCGAGTTAACGTGTCCGTGCAGCGTGTGCAGGCATTTCCAGGTGGGTGCTGGAATCACGGCTGCGGTGCGGGGGATAGTCTGAAGCGGACTGATGGTTAGCGGCACGGTCGAGCGAGCCAGAGCGATGGGCTGGGGGCTGAGGGCATGGAGGGCGATCGCCGCTGAAGCATAGCGCCGACTGATAGCCGGGTCGAGCATTCTATCTAACACATAGCCCAGCGAATTGCTCACCGAACTCAGCAAATAGTCGCGCCAGATCCAGACTCCATCACTAAAGGAATACAGGTCAAAGGGCGGCACGTCCGTCAGCAGGTGAATGCAGGTTACACCGAGACTGTAAAGGTCGCTGGCAAATACCGCCCTACCCACGATCTGTTCGGGTGCCGCATAGCCTGCACTGCCAATGGAGGTGCCCGTGCGGTTGAGCGCCGTTCCCGTTGCCACTTTTGCTGCGCCAAAGTCTACCAGCACCAACTGCTCGTCTTTGCGGCGGCGAATGATGTTAGCAGGCTTAATGTCTCGGTGGATGACGTGGCGATCGTGGATAAATTGCAGCACGGGCAGCAAGTCCTTGAGAACCGCCCGAATCTGCTCTTCGCTAAAGGCTCCTGACAGGTCTAGCTCTTGCTCCAGGTTGGGCCCATCCACATAGGTTTGAATCAGGTACTGGTAAGGCGACTGGTCAAAGTGAGCCAGCAGTTTAGGAATCTGCGGATGCTGGTCAAGCTGCTCCATCCGCAAGGCTTCCTGGTGAAATAGCTCCGTTGCCTTTTCTAACTCCAGCAGCCCCAGATCTTTAGGAAAGAATTGTTTAATGACGCAGGTGGGCTTTGAGGGAATGTGTTCATCCACTGCTAGAAACGTTCTGCCAAAGCCACCCCGCCCAATCGGTCGTAATGCCCGGTAGCGATCGCACAGCAGCAACTCTGAGCCGCAAGTTTGACAAAACCGTCCGCGCCTCGGATTTTGAGGCTTGTGACAGACCGGATTGAGACAGTAGCTCATACGAATGCGACCCAGCTTAATCGAGCAGGCGAATTATCACCAATCTAATGAAATCATGAGTCTAACCGCCAGATCTTAATGGCTTGATCCCAGCCGCCACTGACCAGGGTTCGACCATCAGGACTGAAGGCGAGAGAAAAGACCCAACCTTCGTGGTCTGAAAGGGTATGAAGTAATTCTCCCGATTTGGTGTCCCAAAACCGGATAGTTTTGTCTTTGCCGCTGCTTGCCAGGACAGCGCTGTGAGGCTGAAAGGCAACCGCATCAACCGCATCGGTGTGTCCGCTCAGGGTGTGAATTAGTTCTCCGTTCGCGACATTCCATAGTTTCACGGTATGGTCTTGGCTGCCGCTGGCTAGCAGCCCATCCGGGCTAAGGGCGATCGCCTCCACCGATTCTGTGTGTCCCGTTAGCGTTGTCACCCGTTTCCCTTGAGGCAAACTCCACAGCTTCACGGTGGTATCTTGACTGCCGCTGGCTAGCATCTGCCGCTCTTCGCTGTAGGCAACTGAAGTTACCCAGTGGTCGTGACCTGAGAGCGATCGCACCTCTGCCTGGGCACCCAGCCGCCACAGTTGAATCGTTTGGTCGTGTCCACCGCTGACCAACACCTTGCTACTTATAAACTGCACCGACCGAACCCAGTCAGAATGTCCGGTGAGCGTTTCAATCAGTTTGCCTTTGGCAGTATCCCAGAGTTTGATCGTCTTGTCATTGCTGGCGCTAGCCAAAACGCGGCTATCTGGGCTGATGGCGATCGCCCGCACCCAGGATGTATGTCCGCTGAGCGTATGTAGCAGTTTGCCGCTGTCCAGTTGCCAGAGCTTTACCGTTTTGTCACCGCTGCCGCTGGCGATAAATAAAGTATTAGAGGCAATTGCGACTGAGCGCACCCAGGATTCATGTCCCACAATCGTCTTCACACATTGCCAGCCTTGCAGCGAGCCTGGAGCCTGGAAACTGTCTGCACCTGTTCGGTTGATTCCCTCTCCAGCGGGTAGCCGCGCACCGCAATTTTGGCAGAACCTATTCTCATCAGGATTCACCGGATTGGGGCAGTCAGGATTGGAGCAGTATTTCATACTGAGGGCAGTATCGTTAGCTTGGATTCAATGGTAAATCTTCTTCGTCGTTTTCCCTACGCTTTGCAAACGCCCCACAGCGGCTACCACTGGGACGGGGGCGATCGCCGCTTCTTTGAAGGATGGTACTATCGCGTCACCCTGCCCGATTGCGGTCAAACCTTTGCCTTTATGTATTCCATCGAAGACCCGATTGGCGGCAAGCCCCACAGCGGCGGCGCGGCTCAGATTTTAGGGCCAGACGACCAGTATCTTTGCCGCACCTTCCCGGATGTTGAGCAGTTCTGGGCGTGGAGCGATGCCCTCGGTCTGGGACATTGGGGCACCGCAGACTTAGCCCAACCGCCGACTCACCTGCACCCCGACCTGTTTGATCACCACATTCAGCAAGGCTACCAGGGAACCGCCACCTGGCACCAGGGTAAGCTGTCCGATCCGGGTTCTGGGCAGACAGCGCAGTGGCAATACGAAATCCAGCCCGTTTACGGCTGGGGCAATGCCAATCAGCAGCAGCAGTCCACCGCTGGCTGGCTGTCGCAGTTTCAAATTTTTGAACCGGGCTGGCAAATCCTCATGGCGCACGGGCTAGCGACAGGCTGGATCGAGTGGAATGGCGATCGCTACTCCTTCACCCAGGCACCCGCCTACAGCGAAAAAAACTGGGGCGGAGCCTTCCCCCAGCGCTGGTTTTGGCTCAACTGCAACGCCTTTGACGACCAGCCCGATCTGGCTCTCACTGCGGGTGGCGGACAGCGCGGCGTACTCTGGTGGATGGAATCGGTAGCAATGGTTGGCATTCACCATCAGGGCAAATTCTACGAATTCGTCCCCTGGAACTCCCAAGTTCACTGGGAAATTCACCCCTGGGGCTACTGGCAGATGCACGCACAAAACACCCAGTTTGAAGTTGAGCTAATCGGCACCACTACTCACCCTGGCACGCCCCTCCGCGCCCCCACTGAGCAAGGTCTAATCTTCGCCTGTCGAGACACCATGAAAGGCGAACTCACCCTGCGACTCTGGGAAAATCGACTGAGCGGCAAGCAGCTTATTTTAGAAGCAACCAGTCATCTTTGTGGCTTAGAGGTTGGTGGTCCGTGGGAAGAGGTGTGGCGATCGCAAGTGGAATAGTGAGGAGTGAAGGGCGATCGCCTTACCACTTAGAAGGATTGTCAGGATGCAACTGGTCTTGCTGCCAGGAAATAGGGTTGTGGTGAATGTATTGGCGGATGTCATGCAAAGATTTTTCGTTGCGGATGATGTGTTCGTAATAATTGCGTTGCCAAACCTGACGATGATTACTTCGATAGAATAGCCGATTAATCTTTTGGGTCGAAATAGATTTGAAGTTCTGAATAATTGCCCCAATCGACCCTGGTTTTGTCCCATTTGGCTGTAGGGGCGAAGCGTTCGGGCAGGAATTTTCACCTGATTCTACAATTTTCGTACCGAACGCTTCGCCCCTACCCAGCTTGTCGCCTAACAACAAAATCCCGTGTAAATGATTTGGCATCACAATAAATGCATCTAGCTCGACCGTAAAGTATAGAGGCAGCCGTTGCCAATAATTCTGTGTGACCTTGCCCAATTCATTCAACCGCATTTCACCATCAACAATTTCGCCAAACAAACATTCCCGCTGATGTGTACAAACAGTAATGAAATATGCACCAGGCGATGAGTAATCATATCCCCGCAGTCGGATCGATCGCCGATGATGGTTGTCCGGGTTGTATTTCACAAAATCCTGCCCCTGTAATCGATTGGTAGCAGAATTCCCGGATGCAAAGGGGCGATCGCAACTCAACAACTTCTACTCAATCCAATGATGGCGACTCATCGTCTTGAGCAATGCGCCCTAGATACAGAGCAATGAATTCCTTTGCAGCAGCTTCATTAAGAGTTTCCAGAGCAGCAATAACTTGAATAACAGATTCCGCTGAGGGGTCGGTAATCTCGTTAAACCATTGATAGACAGTAGAGCGGTTAATGCCCATTGTCACCGCCAGCCGATTCTGGCTGATGTTATGAGCTTTAAGTGTTTGCCTGAGTGCTTTTCCTGCTCTTCCCATGCCCAACATCGTGTCAGAGAGGCATGACGAAGTAAATGTTTGTGTTTACAAACAAATGGTTGGATGGTAATGTTTGTAATCACAAACGTCTTGAATGACCAGCAAGGATAACCTGAAATGCCAGAAGAATTTCCCCTGAATGCTGATGAAGAACCGATTGATGCTGTGTTGGATAGCCGCTTTCGTTCTCACAAGCGATCGAACCAGATGATTTTGATCGGTGCGCCTACCTGGGTCAAAAAGATTATTCACCTGATGCACGTTGCTCGAATTGCGGAGGTGAGAGACTGGTCAAGGTTAATGCCAACCCGCAACTCCAACGAAGTAATCAGTCTGATGCAGCGTCCTAGAGTCGAAGAATAGGAGACGATTGCACTTTTGATTGAACCCATTGCAGCTTGCTCATACCAGCACAACTTCGACTCTATCATCCGGGATCATTTCACCTGGGTCTTGCAAAACTTCAATGTAAGGAGCGATCGCCTCTTCAGCATTCGCAAGAGCCTCTTCACGGGTTTTCCCTTGTGTGATACATCCCGGTAAGCTAGGTACTTCGACTACAAAATAACCATCTTCGCCAGCCAATGTTGTTGTCTCAGAGCAGCAGACGGGAATCCTGAAGGAAATTCATTCCTTCAGGAGAAATACTGTGCCCTACCAAGACATTAACGTTCGTCTTTCCGATGCCGACCTGGAAGAAATCAAGCAGGCGATCGACACGATTCAGAACAAAATATCTTTTCGGATAACACTCAGTCAGGAAGAACGCAAACGGCTCTACAAGATGGGTGACAAGCGGATTGCTTTTGTGCAAAACAGCTTTAATGTTGCTCAAAGCAACCGTAACATTTTGCCTCCCAGCTTTGACCTAGAGGCTTATGCCAACGACTATCGGCTTGCTGCCAACCTCAATGAGCTACTGATGCGCTTAAATCAGCTTACTGAAGAGGTCGATGATACGCTGATGGCAGTAGGCAGCGAAGCGATGAGCAGCAGCCTGACCGTTTATGAGTACGTCAAGACGGCCGCCAAAAAGACTCCCGGTTTGAAAACGATCGCAGAGCAACTGGGTAGCTTGTTCAAAGCAATCAGAAGTAAGCCCGCTAAACCTGTAACTAACGACTCTGAACCTCTTAGCTAGGCTGGTGATGGGTTGAGAATGGCAGATGATGCTCTGGCGATCGCGCTTGATAGTCAGACCTTCACCAGCGAACCTCAACCCATCATGCTCGATACTCCAGGATTCATAGCCAAACCGCTACACATTGGCTGCTGAACCTCAAAGCTTCATCGGTGAACCTCAGACCATCAAGCTCAAACCTCAGAGCTTCATCGGTGAACCTCAGACCATTAAGCTTGAACCTCAGAGCTTCATCAGCGAACCTCAGACCATCAAGCTCGAACCTCAAAGCTTTGCGGTGTTTGAGATCTGCGACTTCTTCGAGAAGTCGCAGATCTCAGCAATAACTTCATCTAGCGTGAACTGTTGTCGCTGACACTGGCGTGGTTTGAAGCAAATGCTGACCCAGGCGACGAGCCAGCGCCAGGATAGTGAAAGTCGGTGAGTAGGATGGGCCAGTTGGAAATACCGCCGAACTCGCTACATAGAGATTCTCTGTCCCAAAAACCCGACAGTTTGTATCAACCACGCCATCCTCAGGACGATTAGCCATGCGGGTCGTGCCCATTTGGTGGGCTGCGTCGGTCATATTTTCTAATGTGGGCGGGTCATTGCCAAAGTCAAAGGTTCCCAGCCCGACCTCGGTAAATCGCTGGGTCAAGAGTTCTAGCGTTTTCGTCATTGAGCGCCGATCGTGGTCGGTAAAGCACCAATCAACCTCTAGCTTTCGCTGTCCCAGTGCGTCGAGTTCGGTTCCCAGCTTTAAGCAGCTACTCTTTTGGGGAACCTGTTCGGTGACAAACTTGACCCGGTAGGATGCGATCGCCCCATTCCCGTCTTGACAAGCTGGACGGAACCGCAAGACTCGCCATAGCCGATCTGCTGACTGCTCATAGATCGGCTTCAGGTAGAGAACGTGTTCAAGCAACTGATGCTCTTCCTGGGTTTTGTCGTCCAGCGCAAAGCAAATGCAGAAACGCGGCTTAGGACCGTACTGCAACTCATTGGCATATTGTCGAGTGAGAGTCCCAGGACGGAGGCTCCCCGTATGGTGCTTGGGATGATCGGTGTAAAAGCGACCCACCAGATCGTGTGCGTTGCCAATTCCGTGAGGAAGCTGACGATCTGAGGCAAGTAGGAGACGCGCTGCTTCAAATGCTCCGGTTGCAATGATAACTGTGTCGCCTTCGACCGTCAGTTCTCGACCTTCGAGCGAACGGCAAACCACTGCGGTGACTCGCTGACAGGAGTCGTCAAGCCTTAGCTCCGTCGCAGTCGCACCTAGCACGACGCGCAAATTTTTCGAGCGGCGCATCTCGTCACCAAAGCGGATTGCGGTGCGCGTAGGAGATTTTTCCCAGTAGAAGCTGGTCATCTTTAAGCCATCTGCGGCTAGCGTTGTGCGAAGTGCGGTAATTTCAGAACGAACGGCTTCTGCCTCTAAGTCACCAAACCCGTAGTCTTCTGCGGCTGAGCGGTAATGTTCCAGGACATCCTCAAAGTCGATCGGCCAGCCGCTATTGGCAACCCAGGGTCTACCCTCAAAGTCAATCGGCTGCAAATATTTCCATTTGCCTGTCCAGACGTTACTCGTGCCGCCAAACTGCCGCACTCGACTGACTCCGCGCAGTTCCGGTGGCAGGTAGCGGTGGTAGTAGGAATCTGGATCTAAATCACGATGGCGCTTGCCCAAAAAGATCACGTCATTCAACGCCTGAATGGATGGCTCGAAGCGATCGCGCCCACTCTCCACCAGCACGACATCGCGCCCATGACGCGCCAGGTGTGTCGCCACCTCAGCCCTGCAATGCCAGAGCCAAGCACAACCACTTGCCCCCGAGTTTTTGTTTGTTCGCCTAGTTCGAGAATGTCGGTAATCATGAAATCTCCAATTAAGAATGTGTGAAATGTTTGGC
>JAAUTN010000323.1 GCA_012031415.1 Leptolyngbyaceae cyanobacterium SM1_4_3
GTGGTTTTACGCGCTTACACATTTCCATCTTGCAGGCAGTTTAGGGACTTGCATAAAATAAAGATCCCATTCTTTCATGGCGCGGCGGAGCCGCGCCATGAAAGAATGGGATCTTAAATAAACGCAGATTCCTTAGGACTATAGACAATAACGAAGATAAGAAATTTTTGGAGATACAATCGATGAATAGCACTAAAGCTGACCTTCGGAGTGAGGTACGCCAGCTTGCTGATGCAGCTTTTCGTCAAAAGCTAATTTCGGGTCACGGCGATGGCGAATACAGCAACAAGTATCAAATCATTTTCCAGGGCAGACCCAGACACTACGAACTGGAATATGCCCGTGATTTTTTACGGGATCGTCTTGTTCGCAACTCTCTAGAACACCTGCTCGAAAAGCAGTGTTAGGCTCTAAACGGTTGATGAATACGGCTGATGAATCGGTAATCTATTGCTGTTAATCAGCCATTCAGCATAAGTCCAATCGGCTTCTGTATCGATGTCTACCCAGTAAAGCGGGTCAATCATTATGGGCAGAACCCGTTCTCCAGTGAGCGATCGCCCCTTCACAATTGTTTCATAGCGAATCACATCAATGTGTCCTGTTTGCCAATACACCGTCGGCAAATGTTGGCGTGGCATATTGTAAGGTTCCTCAAACTCACTAGACAACAGCGGTTTGAGGAACCCATCTTCTCCTGTTCGCCACATTTTGTAAGGGTTTTGATTAGGAATGGTGACTCCGCGAACGCAATCTGATCGAGGAGAAGCGATGAGGGTGGCGATCGCCCGATCTACCAAATCTAGCGGACGCAAAGGAGACGTAGGGCGCAGTTGAACAACCAGATGTGGATAGTAGCCTTGCTGATTCTCTAACCAATCCAGCGCGTGTTGAAATAGTGGTAGATCGGGAGTAGCATCCTCAGCCAACTCTGTCGGACGGAGGAAGGGAACTTCTGCCCCGTATGATTTGCAGACTGAAGCAATTTCTGCATCATCGGTTGAGACAATTAGACGAGTCACGGATTCAGCCGCCAACCCGGAAGCAATACTGTAGGCTACTAGGGGATGACCTGCTAACAGGCGTAAGTTTTTGCGTGGAATGGTTTTTGAGCCACCTCGCGCCTGGACGATCGCCAATACTTCCAAAGGATAGGTTTGTTCTCTATTCGCACCCTCTACCACGCTGTCCATCCTCCATCCACAACCAAATCTGCGCCTGTCATGTAAGCCGAAGCATCCGATGCCAAAAACAACAGGGCACCATTGTATTCCGACCGTTGTGCCATTCGCCCTAACGGAGTGCGGACACTGTAGCGCTGCACAAACTCATCTTCGTGCTGATTAAATACGCCGCCTAAAGTAAGGGTGTTGACGCGAATGTTTTTACCGGCCCAGTAGGTTGCCAGGTAGCGCGTTAGCCCCGTCACAGCGCTTTTGGTGACAGAGTAGGTGACAGGTTTATAGACTGGTGTTGCATTATCTGGATTTTCGTAAAGCCGCTGGTCAGGGCCAACCAACCCGTAGATAGATGAGATGTTGATGATTACACCTTTGCCTTGAGCTAACATCGGTCGAGCGATTGCCTGGGCGCAGAGAAACATCCCGGTGAGGTTAACTGCCAAGCTCTGATTCCAAAGCTCTAGGGGATAGTCCTCAAATGAACCTGTCTGTTCACCCCAATGAATCGGATCAAATTTAGGATCGATAGCAGCATTGTTGATCAATACATCGATCTGACCAAAGGTATCTAAGGTTTGTTTAACCGCAGCGTGAACGGAGGGGCGATCGCTTACATCCATCTCCAGCCCCAATGCTTCAATTCCAGTTTTAGCGGTAATTTCTGTAGCGACTGATTGAGCCGCCTCACCATTGATATCAGCAATCACTACATGAGCCTGAGCCGCTGCTAGCGCTGCCGCAAACTCTCGCCCCAGTAGGCCTGCTCCGCCCGTAAGAAAGATGGTGCGATCGCACAAATCAAATGAATCGAAAGGTGAAATAAAATTAGACACAGATATTAATGGAAAGTAAATCCAGAAGGTAATTCTTTGTAACGACGATGTTAACATCAGTTTTTTGAGAGAGGTCGAAGCGCTAATCTAGGCAGATCTGATTTTTGGTTTGCCTCTGCTGTAGTTCGTCTACTAAGCCTCATCACTACAGAAAGTCTTAAAGAAGCAGTTGAAAGATCGCCCGCACCCATTCATGTCTTTATCTGCCAGTTTTTATGCAAAATAAGACATTCTCCGTAAACATACGGTTGCGACTCCTAAACTAAAAGAAAAAAATAGTAGCAACTACGGTTGATTAAAGAAAGTTCCATGGGTGTAAACACTCCTACTACAGGTCAAGCTTGCCATAAAGGAGGCAAATTCGTTAAATCTCCGTACTCAGACCTTCTGGTAACGCCGTGAAGTCGCACCTTGTCATCTTAGATGCTTCTCTATAAGGTATTTACATGATCAGTTCTGAAAACTTGAAGAGCATTGATGAACTAGATGTCATCGATATGGTGATGCAAAACACCTGCGAGATTGCTGTCCTCAGCCCAACTGCAACCTACCAGTTTATGCTGCGCTTTGTTTACTATTGCCGTAGTTATAGTTTTCTGGTCGCACGTTTGGCTGCAGTAATTGGTTCCAGTTCTCTATTCAGAGACCCTTTTGCCCCATTCAGTCATCATGCTGAACGATCAATGGATGTAGCTGCTAGCGTACTTAAAGCTGGAATCGAAGAATTCAGAGATCCTAAAATCAGGGTTTCACATAGAACAATGTCCTACGGGCTGCTAGATAGATTAGCAGAGTACGCCGGATTGTCAGAGATGGAAACCCAACGCATCGCTCAATCGCAAAACTGGTTTCATGTCATTCTGCAAAAGGTTGAAGAGGGCTACTCGGCTAACCCGCAAAATCTAAGCTCCATGGTAAAAGCAATGGGGTTTCATGTGGGGGCTGAAACTGTAGGTGCAAGAGAGTCCGCCATCATTCACCGGGTGATCTTCAGCCAGCAGAAAGACAAAGAACTAGGGCAATTTTTACGTCAGCACAAGCTGACCTTTGATGGAGGACAAATTAGCCCAAACTATTGGGTTGCTGTGCATGGCACTGAATATTCTATTGGGGTAGAAGCAGATCATGCAGAAGATGCTGTGAAGGCACTTAACCAGGTTGTTCAATACACTCAAGCAACAGAGTCCCAAGTCATTGCTTGGGCAGACGAAGGATTTTCTCATTTCAACCAAACCCAACTGGTGTTTTTCCAGTCGCTATACACAGAACTACAGAGCAAGCTACAACTCCGAAACACACTCACAGTCATGAAGTAGCTCCCAACAAACAGAAACCAGAAAAAATCAAACGAAGGAAAACTAGATGACATCTACACTGGCTCACTCTTCACAACTATTACTACCAGGGCTAGACATCAGAACTGCAAGAGGCAAAGGAAGGGGTGTCTTTGCCCTATACCAAATTTCCCCTGAGACTCTAGTAGTGGTCGGAAAATTTGTCAAACTATTTCCTGATCGAACCTCACACTCCTTCCAGATGGGCTGGAATCGACATGTGAAACTAGATAAAGTCGCAGAAATAATCAACCACAGTTGCGACCCAAACCTCCGGATATGCAACAACTCACTGGGAGGCTACAACTTCCACGCCATTAGAACGATCGAAGCAGGAGAAGAGCTAACCTGGGACTACGCCATGAGCGAATCTCAATCGATCGCAGTTGAAAAATGCCTCTGCGGAGTGCCTCAATGCCGAGGTAAAAGCGTTGGCTTCACTGATCTTCCCCTAGAAGAACAGCAAATTCTTCATAGTAAGGGAGTCGCCCGCTATTTGTCGGAGTGGTACATTCAACAGTTGACGCAGACGATTCTTCGTCAATCGTAGATGTTGAGGGTATAGCCTGCACTGGAATCTCAATCGCGAACTGCGTCCCCTGACCCACCACGGAGGAACATCCAAGTCTTCCATGGTGGGTTTTAGTTACAATCTGGTAGCTAATTGACAGCCCCAAACCTGTTCCTTTTCCAATAGGCTTGGTGGTGAAGAAGGGATCAAAAAGCTTGGCACGAATCTCATCGGTTATTCCAATACCATTATCAGTGATCAAAACTCTGATCCACCCATCATTCACAACACCTGTCCGAATTTGAATTTGCCCCATGTAGCCTGGATGTTGAGATTGTTGCTCATGGATAGCATCAATCGCATTTGTCAGAATATTCATGAACACCTGATTTAACTGTCCAGGACAACACTCTACGAGCGGTATCCTGCCATACTGCCGAACTACTTCAATTTTAGAATCACCGTTCTTAGGGTGTAGGTAATGGCGCAGAATCATCAAGGTACTTTCAATACCTTCAGAAATATCCACTGGTTTAAAGCCTGACTCATCCAATCGGGAGAAATTCCGCAACGACTTGACAATGTCGCGGATGCGCTCTGATCCCACAGTCATCGAGTTCAAAAGTTTTGGTAAATCCTCTTTGACAAACTCCAAGTCAATATCATTAATAAATGACTGAATAGATTGAGATGGATCTGCATATTCTGCTTGATAAAGATTAACTAGTGCTAGCAAATCTTTTACATAGGTCTGGGCAGGATCAAGGTTTGCATAGATAAAATTTACAGGATTATTAATTTCGTGGGCTATACCGGACACCAGTTGCCCTAAGCTGGACATCTTTTCACTTTGGACTAACTGCGTATGGGTAGAACGCAACTCAACTAGAGTTTGGGATAACTCCTGAGTACGCTCCTGCACCCTTAACTCCAGCGCATCATTCTGAGCTTCTAACTGAGCAAAAGATTTACTCAGTTCCCGAGACATAATCATGAATGCTGAAGCTAAACGACCCAATTCGTCCTGACGGGACAAATCTAACGTAACGTTGAAGTTTCCACTTGATACTTGTTCAGTAGTTACAAGCAACTGATTCAGGGGATGAGAAACCTGGTAGTGCAAAACCCAAGATAGTACAAGAATATTCAGAATTAAAGCAATCGCTCCAATGAAAAGCACAAAACCTGCACTCCTCAAAGCAACGCTATTAAGCAAAGATCGAGGATATACAACTACAAAATACCAATCAGGCCCCTCCAATTTAGTAACAGCAAGGTACTCGTCATCAGCAGAGTTAGTCACCACTGATTGACCTGCCTCAAGGGACTGAACAGCACCAAAAATCCGACGTAAATGAGCATCGCCAGAATTAACAATGTTATAGTTTCCCTGATTCCCTTGAATCAGATCCATTCTTTGCGGATCAACAATCAACCGTCCATCGGCACGAAAGATTAAATTATAAGTGCCCTGCAAGTGAACATCAATCGTCCGTTTTATCAGCTCGTTCAAAACAATATCGTGCCCAACGGTAGCAATATGCTGTCCCTGAACATCATCAATTGGAGTCGCCGCTGTAACCATCCACTGTTTTGAAACAGGGTCAAAGAACAATCCAGACCAGGCTGTCTCCCGGGTGGAATTATACCTTCGGTCAGAAATATAAAAATATTCCTCCTTCGTCATATCCAGATCAGACGCAATTTCTAGTCCCCAGGGCACACCAGGGAAATATCCAACAAGTGCATTTTCGGGAAAGATTAAGTAAGTGTTAATAAACCGGTTATGCCAAGCAGCCCCATACGCCGCTAGAAAGCTATTACCTGCAACCATACGTTGCCGCAGGCTGCTAGTGTTTACTGTCTGAGAACTTATATATAGGGTGGCATTCTTGTAACTATCAAATTCCTCAGGTGACACATTCTGCGGAAAATTCCGGATCGTCCCATCTGACCATTCTTGCATTTCTGCGGGCAATAAAACATCTTCATTAATTTGTTCCAAGGTCTGAAGAAACCTACTCTTCAACGAAGCATGGTTATCCTCTGCCAATTGAAACAAATCATCCTCGTGCCTCCCGCGTTCTGTGACGTAATCAGCTAAGTCACTAATAGTATGGGACTCTAAAGAACGCATGAGTTGGAAATAGCTCAGACCTGTCAGAACTACAACTACTCCTGCAAGGATCAAGCTCATTTGAATCAGGGTGATCCGCATCAAGGATCGCTGACAGCGACGAGTGGGTTGTTGTTGAGCAGCAGCAGATTTGACATTCATTTGACATTCAGTAGAGGTTCACTAGCAGCAAGGAAGTAAGGCAGACAAAACCAACACTTATAATGCCCTAAGAACAAGTCAAGGTAGCTTGAATACCCAGAATCATTCTCAAATAGAGTTCCCTGAATTAGCACAAACTAAACTTTTGACGAAACACCGATTCGATCAATGCAGAAAAGGCTTCCGGGCTAGTTCCAAGAGTTGATAGCCTCTTGAGGTGCTATCAATGTTCTAATAGAGTGCATCAGCATTGAAATTCTTTGCCTCCAAAGAAAAATTCGCTATATCCAGCGTTAAGGAGTTCCTAGAATTCAATCTTCACTCACAATCTAATAGCTTTTACCAATTCGATTTGAGCCTGAGCAGCATAAACCCTTGCTAGGCAAGGGTTCAAGGGGCTTAAGCCGAGAGTATGTCACCTTTGTTTGCCAAGTCACAAATGTGTTGTCCATCCGCTAGCTTACGGTCGTGGCGTACTCCCACAATCATTGGTTAGTGGTGTTTTCGCATCGCCTTGAGGCAATCGCCGTAACGCATCATTCATCTGGGTTCGATGCGTTACGCTGCCGCTAACGCAATCTACTGGTACGACTCTATTGGCTTGACTTTCAAGACAATCGCTACGATGATGCGTAGCTTCATAAAGAATTGGTATTAGCCCTGAAATCAATTCCAGGCTAGCAGCTTCAGTCAGTTTCAACTGGCTCAAACACTTACTAAAAGACCGTTCCAATTCGTTTTAACGAGTTTTAGCTTTGAGCCTGAAATTGATCTCAAGGCTCAAGGAAAACTAGGTAGAATCGGATAGATTTTGATTCTATCTACTTTTCCTTGAGATCTTTCTAAGAAGGGGCTATCCAATGATTAACTCTCTGGCAGTGATTGTCCCTGTTTATGGCTGTGAAAGGTTTATCCAAAAGACGTTGGAGAGCATTGAGTCCAGTATTGATTTCTTTTATCAAAATTATAGTAATTCTGCCGCAATCAGTGCTGAAATTGTGATCGTTAATGATGCTTCTCCAGATAATGTAGAAGGAGTTGTTGACGAATTCATTCAGCTTAAGTCTAGCTACAAATCTATCTATAAAGTAGTCAGTCATTCTAAAAGTTTAGGAGCAGGAGCAGCGAGAAATATAGGAGTCAAACTGTCGACCGGAGAAATTTTGTTTTTCTGTGACGGAGATGATTTATTTCTCAAAGAACATATTTATGTTTGCTATAAAGCGTTGAGTCGAGAGATTCCAATTCAGCCTGAAGTTACTTCTATAAATTCAATTGCTGTTGTTAAAACAAAGACAAAAATTTAGGAACAGTTTCATCCTTATTGGAGAGATGCGATTAATAATAGCCTGCTGATTAATCTTTGCCTGCGGCGAGAGTGTCACGAGTTTGTCGAAGGCTTCCCTGAAGCGGCGGTCTACAAGCAGATTCGGGGACGTGAAGACACGGCTAACCTGGAGTGGATCGGTAGGTTTTTCAGAATTTTTAGGGCTGATTTAGAAACGGTGGAATACATTCGCTACCCTGGCAATAGTTTGGATCGGCAGCTTAAGAAATTCCAAACGCCACCGGAAGATTACCAGCTTGATTGGACACCAGAGGAAAAGAAATTACACGCGATCGCCACTCAGTTAGAATCCGAAAAAATGCTTTATCTCCTGAAAAAAGTACATCAGCTAGATCAGAGTTTTATTCCATCAGAATTGATTCACTGGCAGCCCTTGGTCGCTGAATATTTGGCTCAAGAAAAGTATGTGGAAGCGATCGCCTTCTATCAACAAAGTGGCGAAATAAAAGAGGCGATCGCCGCAGAACATAAAAAACTCTCTCGCCAGAGC
>JAAUTN010000324.1 GCA_012031415.1 Leptolyngbyaceae cyanobacterium SM1_4_3
TCACGACGGCTATTTTGACATGAATGATCCGGCAGAGAATGCGTCGGTTGTGGAGCAAATCAATCAGGCTAAGCCAAACATTCTGCTAGTTGGAATGGGAATGCCGAGGCAGGAAACTGGATTCGGCAGAACCGTCCTCTCCTTTCCGCGAACGCAATTATGGCAGGCGGAGCGGCGATCGATCGCCTTGCAGGGGTTGTGTCAACCTGTCCTAATTTCCTTTCCGATGCAGGTTTGGAATGGCTCTATCGGCTGTGGCATGAGCCAAAGCGGTTGGCGACGCGGTATCTGTTGGGCAACCCTGCTTTCTTGATGCAAATTGCACTGGCAAAAGTGCAGGTGCGACCGACTGAGGTTTTGGAAATTCAGCCGCAGCAACGACTCTCTTATCTGAGATGAAAATTCTTCAGGCAATTTATCAATATCAAACGGGCGGCGGTTCGCTTCAGGTTGTATCAGACCTGGCAACTGCCGCTCGTCGGGCGGGCCATGAGGTGTCGGTGTTGGCTAGGGATGTAAAGGTGTCGGAAGCGATCGCCGCTGAGCGCTTCTTTACGGGCAACAAAATTGTGGATGGCTGGCGACTCTGGCAACGTTTGCGACGGGAGAGTTTTGACATTATCCATGTCCACGATCGCTACTGTTCTCTGTTGTTGCGGCTGATGCCTCAAGCCCCCGCTTCGGTGCAGACCAACCACATCGCCTATCGCACCCGCCGTCGCCTGACTCGCTTTGCCGATTGCGTAGTGGGCTGTTCTGCGGCAATGGATCGGCATCATGCAGAATTTTTCAAGCTGCCGCCAGAGCGACGGGCGCTGATCCCTAATGGCGTATGTTTCCGTTCGCCTGATCGGAGTCGGGCTGAGCGTTTGCGTCAGGAGTTACCGTTACTGCGATCGCGCCAAATTTGCTTAACGGTGGCTCGGCTTTCGGAGCAAAAAGGTCATGCTTACTTGCTAGAGGCGATCGCCCATCTTCCTCTTGCTCTGCGGGAATCCTGGTGCTTTGTCTGGGCAGGTGATGGTGAACTACGAGAAACCCTGGAAC
Organism: Leptolyngbyaceae cyanobacterium SM1_4_3; assembly: GCA_012031415.1. GTDB lineage: Bacteria > Cyanobacteriota > Cyanobacteriia > Elainellales > Elainellaceae > JAAUTN01. The sequence goes on from JAAUTN010000324.1 coordinate 1,048, forward strand.
TTCAGGCAAGACAGCAAGGCGTTTCTCAAGACATCCTGTTTTTGGGACAAACCTCTGAGGTTCCAGAATGGCTCTCTCTTGCCAATACTTTTGTGTTGCCGTCCCTGTACGAAGGCTTGCCTCTAGCGCTGATGGAAGCAATGTCCGCAGGGTTGCCCTGTCTAGCAACAGACATCGACGGCAATCGAGAGCTACTGCACCAGGGTGAAAACGGCTGTCTGTGCAAAGCTCATGATTCTAAAGCGTTGGCTGAAGCGCTAGAGCAACTGCTGACGGACGAGAACCTGCGATCGCACCTGGGCAAACAAGCCCAAACCGACTACTGGAACCACTGGACGTTTGAGCGCACTTGGCAGCAATACGAAGCACTCTATCAGCGGCTAGCAGATGTGGGATGTGAAAATAATCAACCCCCAGTCCCTAGCCCCCAATCCCTAGCCCCCAGCCCCTAATCTCTTCTTCATGCAACTTTATTGAACATTCACCGTCTCTTCAGCAGAAGTATCTGGATCACTGCAATGCCCAACTTACCCAAAGCCACAGCGTCCAGCGATCGCTCTCCCAAGTTTAGCGTCGTGATTCCGGCGTACAATGCCAGTCCGTTTTTGGCAGATTGCCTCAACTCGGTGTTAGCGCAGACCGATCCAGACTTTGAGATGATCGTGGTCAACGATGGCTCAACAGACAATACCGCTGAAATTGCAGCCTGGTTTGCCCAGCGCGATCGCCGAATTGTCCTGATCAATCGAGTCAATGGCGGTTTGGCGGCTGCCCGGAACAACGGCATTGCAGCGGCAAAGGGTGAACTGGTGGCGTTTCTAGATGCAGACGATCGCTGGTGTCCTAAGAAACTGGCGGCTCATCGGCAGGCAATGGACAGTGACCCCAACGCATCGGTGAGCTATGACTGGGCAGCATTTATTGACGTGAAAGGCGATCGCACCGGACTGCACATGAGCCAGTCTCGCATTCACCTGACCCATGAGGTACTGCTGCTCAAAAACTATTTAGGCAACGGCAGTACGGCCGTCGTCAGGCGCTATGTGCTGGAGCAGGCAAAGGGCTTTAACTCTAGCCTGCGGCGCATGGTTGACCAGGAACTTTGGGTGCGCCTTACCTTCTACGGACATCGATTTCACCTGATTCCCCGCACGCTAACGGAATATCGGACACATCCGGATAGCTTCACGGCAGATACCGGGCGAATGCTGCAAGGACTGGAGACTTTTTTGCAGCAGGTTGCCGTTTATGCGCCCAATAGCGTCAGGCGGCTGAAACCCCTGGCGATCGCCTTCACCCATCGCTGGATGGCACGGGCTGCTTTCGTCGCCGGAAACTACGCACTAGCCAAGCAACACGCCCAAAAGTCTCTGCAAGCTTCACCTGCGGTTCTGTGGCGCGACCCTCGCGCACCGATTACCTTTGTGGCGATCGCCATCCAGTCCATCACACCCAAACCCATATTCAACCAGTTCTTACAGCTAGGACATCACCTGACATCACGCTGGTTCCAGGTCAGATCTAGCCGCCAAGCAAAGGTTTAGGAGGTGTTATTTGTCGTCTGTCCTTTGTTTTTACCAATGACCAGCAATCTATAACGCAATGTGCAACTTTTTCAAGGCCCCCTGTGGAATGGGCCTCTTGCCCGTCCAAATCAAGCAGGCATCTTGCCTGCTCCACAGAAAGCTTAGGCTTCCAAACCTTTAGTTGCACATTGCGCCAATGACTAATGATTAATAAACAGTAATAAATACCCACAGCAGGATGTAAAACCTCAAACTCCATGATTTGATACTGCTCAGTCCTTCTACTGCGAGAGGTGGAATAGGTTGCCGTGATGACAAACTGGTCTTTTTCTCAGCGTCCATCTATCCCAGTTCGGGTGCTGCAAGCGATTAATAAGGAGCGTGTGCCGTTTTTGATCACGCTGACGCTGCTCCTGGCAGTGGGAACGGTGCTGACGCAACTGCCAGAGCGAATTTATCAGTCAAAGTCTACACTGCTGATTCAGGCTCCGGCGACAAGTACTCGGTTGATTAGTCCAGGAACGCAGCCTGCGGTGGTGGGCGAACTGGACGCAGTGGGCGATCGCGTCAATCCGGTAAACAACCAGGTGGCGCTGCTTAAGTCGCGCCCCGTTTATGACCTGGCGCTAGAGCGATTGAACCTGACCACTGCCGATGCGCCCTACGGCAACCTTCAGGTGAAGGGAGTAGAGGGAACTGACCTGGTTGAAGTGTCTTACCAGTCTCACTCGTCGGAACGGGCAGCAGATGTGGTGCAGGCGGTGGTTGAGGTTTACATGGAGCAGAATCTTAGCGCTAACCGAGCGCAGGGTTCTCAAGCTCGTCAGTTTATTGAAGGAGAGTTAGGCGACCTGCGGAATCAGCTAGCCCAGACCCGCGATCGCCTGGAAAGCTTTCAAACCAGCAGCGGCTTCCTGGGCACCACTGTTGAAACCGATGCCATTACCGAATCGCTCAGCGAATTTGCCAGTCAGGTCGCCGCAGCCCGGGCGGAGCTTTCAGCGACAGAGCAAAGAATCGCTCAGATGCGGACTCAGCTTTCGGGCGACCCGTTGGCGACGCTGAACGCGGCAGGGGTGAGCCAAGACCCGGCTTACCAGGAATTGCAGTCGCAGTTGGTCGAGGCGCAGGGGCAACTGGCCGACTACGAGAATCGGTTTACCGAGAATGACCCCTATGTGACTAGTGCCAGGGAAAGGCGCGATCGCCTTCAAGCATTAATGAATCAGCGGTCGGAACAGTTGCTAGGTCAGCAGTCGCCCCAACAGGCCGTTGACCCCATTCGCCAACGTCTAGTCGAGCAATGGTTTACGCTTCAGGCAGAGCGATCGGCCCAGGCGGCGCGTTTGGCGCAGCTAACTCAGCAATACAATCAGCTTCAGGCGCGTTCTCGTCAGTTACCCGAACTGATCAAGCAACAGTCGCAGCTTCAGCTAGACGCAGAACTGGCAGAGCAGGAATATCGCACCTTCGAGCAGCAATATACCGCCACCCGAATCGCCGAACAGCAGGAAGTCAGCAACGTGCGCGTGGTGGAACCCGCTACTGTCAACGACAACCCGATCGCCCCCAACGATAAGCTGCTGCTGGCGCTGGTGGTGGTTGCGAGTACGGCGATCGCCCTGGCTCTAGTCTGGCTATTGCGATCGCGCAGCAATTCCCTGGAGGAAACTAGAGACCTGAAGCAAATTTTGCCGCTGCCGATTTTGGCCACCGTTCCCCAGCGGGGCGACGGCAGATTGAGCCTTGAAGAATCGCTCGATCGCCAGCCGCTCTCCCACAGCTATCAACTGCTGCAAGCCCATATGCGAATGCTGCCGCAGCAGGTACGGGCGATCGCCATCTGTAGCTGGGCCCCGCAGGAAGGGCGATCGTCGGTCGCTCACAATCTGGCTCTGGTGGAAGCGAAGTCGGGCCAGCGAGTTCTTCTAATCGATGCCCATCACCGCATCAGTCCCCCAACAGCCCTGGCATTCCAGCGAACTGAAGCGGCAGAAACAAACGGCTCCCCTTCCTGGCAAAGCACCGTGCAGAAAGTAATTCCCGGTTTCGAGGTGTTGCCTCAAGTGACTGCCAGCCTGACCACAAACTATCGAGACTGGCTGGTGCTGCTAGAGCAGGCACGGGAGCGCTATGACCGGGTGATTTTAGACTGTCCGCCTGCTTGTCAAAACGCCGATGCGGCCCTGTTAGCTTCCCTTTCAGACGGCGTACTGTGGGTGGTTCACCCCGATTTGCTCGGTCGTCAGGGCGTAGAAGCAGCGGCAGAAACCCTGCAAACCTGGAGTACTCGCCTGCTGGGTCAAGTGGTGGTTGGCGTAGAAGATACTTTACCCCCCGCAGTGCCCGATCGCCGATATTTAGTCAGCAGTGAAGTCTAGGGGAGGCGCGATGAGGCTCAGCCCAGAGGATATTTCGTCTAAAGCACTGCCCAACTCGGCGGCTGCGTCTGCCTGGATGCCGCCAACCCGAATGGAGCGATCGCCCTCCGCCCTCACCGATCGGGCCGAAAAGCTGGTCTTCTGGACGATCGCCCTGGTGCCGCTGTGGTGGATTCTAGGCATTCAAGTTTTTGTCTACCCCGTCGTAGGCTGGTATTTGCTCTATCGCAGCCTTCAGTCTCCCCGCCCCGTCACGCTGCCGTTTGGCTGGCAGATGTGGTGCCTGTATGCGGGGGTATGGCTGGTGGCGATCGGGATTAACCTGTGGACAGGCGGTGCAGAACTGGGGCGCAGCGTCACTGCAACCGGATCAATCACGGGCGTATGGCTGCTGACGGTGGCAGTCTGGTATGCCATGCGGCGGCTAAAGGTCCGCTATCGCGTCATCGTTCGGGCGATCTGCATCGTTGGAATTTGTCAGCTTGCGGTAGCCGTGTTCGGCGAAATCTATAAGCAGCTGACGGGCAGCATTCCTGAAACCCAGAGCTTGCTGATTACGCTGGTGCCCTCCATGCCTGCCGACATCTTCTTTGAGGCACGGCTCTACAACTACGAGCAGCTAGACTGGGATGCTGACCCGGTGACGCGGCTGCGATCGTTCTATTACTGGGCCCCGCTAGCAGGAACGATGAGCATCTTTGTCTGCATGGGGTCATGGGCAGAGCGCGATCGCCTATTCCGCTGGCTCGGCATTGCCGGAGGACTGATCACCATCCTATTAGCCGCCGGACGCGCCGCCCAGGTTGGCATTGTTCTTGCTGCATTCATCACCCTTTGGCTAGGCAGTCGCAACGGCAGACAAACCTTGCTCTGGTGCAGTCCCCTCCTGGGAATTGCCTCACCGCTCATTTTCAGCAAGCTATACGACTACTTCTTTAACTACCGCAGCGACTCCACTGCCGGACGACTGGCGCTTTATCAGGAAACCTTCCAAGCATTCACCCATTCACCCTGGATTGGCTTTGGCGCACAGGGGCGATCGCAAGTGCTGGATGTGCCGCTAGGCTCACACTCCCAGCTTTATTCCACGCTCTACCAAACCGGACTGATTGGCTGCTTTGTCCTGTCCGTTGCCTGGGTTGCCGTCAGCTTCTCGGTCTATCGCCTGGTGCGTCAGCAGCCCAGCCTTTCCCCCACCCTCGGAGCCTGGGCTGGCTTATCCCTCGCCATGCTGACCGGAGAACTAGCCGCCGCCAGCGTCACCGTCTTTGTCTTCGCGGCATGGCTCGGCTGCGCCTGGAACTGGACTGAACAGCAGGCGCAGCAAGTTCCCTGGTCAGCCGCCACCATCATCGAACCATTTACCCCCTGGGAGAGCTTTGGGCACTGGTGGGGGGGGAGGGGCTAGGGGCTGGAGGCTAGGGGCTAGAGTTGGTTTCTTCCTGGTCAACTCGTAGGTTGGGTTGAGGCACGAAACCCAACAGCATGGGTTACGCTGCGCTACCCCATCCTACGCCTTCCTAACCATCCCTATTCTTCTCCCTAGCCCTCAGCCCCTTCCTCTACCCTAGCCCCTAGCCCCCAGCCCCTTTCAACTACACAACCGGAGAACTCTAAATGGTCAAACGCAGAGTAGCCCTGGGACTTTTAGGTGGAGCGATCGCCGGACTATCGGCTCAGTGCCGCAGCGGTCAGCCGCTCGTGCAAAACTCCCTGGCGCAAACCGTTCAATCGCTTTCCCCAACGGCAGAGTTTCTTGGTCTGAACGTGGGTACAGAACTCAACTGGACAAACTGGCGCGATAAACTGCTGCCGCTTTACCAGTCTGCTGGAATTCAGTGGCTCAGGGTTTGGTATAACTGGGCAACGCTGGAACCCAGTCGGGGTCGCTATGACAGTGAGCTAACTCTGGAGTCTTTGCAGCTAGCCAAGAACATGGGCTTCAAGATCCTGTTTGTGGTCTGGGGAACGCCAGACTTTGCCGGAAACGGTGAACTGAGTGCCGTCCCCAATGCGACCGAGTGGGCGCGTTACTGCACCTGGTTAAACAGCAACCTGGCAGGTCTAGTCGATGCCTGGGAGATTGGCAATGAGCCAAATCTGGAGAAATATCATCAAGGAACGCCCGCCAGCTATGTGCAACTGCTATCCAGTGCCAACCAGGTGTTGCGGCAGACTGCCCCGGTGATCGCAGCGGGGCCAAGTGGGGCTTCGACTGAGGAATACTGGCAGGCTTTGTTAGATAGCGGATTAGAGCAGCATTGCGATCGCGTCAACATTCACCCCTACCGCGTTCGCTCTGATGAAGTAATCGAAATCGTCGATCGCTTCCTGCGCCGCGTCAACAAACCCGTCTGGATTACAGAACTGGGACGCTCTACCGACGATGGCGGCGAACAACTTAAGGCAGAATTTCTCACCAACGTCATGCCCCGATTAGCAGAACGAGTAGAGAAAGTCTTCTGGTATCGCAGCATTCAGGGCGAAGGAATGCACCCCATGCGCTTCGGCTTAGTCGAAGCGGATGAGAATTCGGGCGAAGTCAAACCCTTGCCTGCCTATTCTGCTTACAACCGCTACGCCCAAGCGCTGATCAACAGAGCTACATAGGCAAATCTATTTTCCTCGTAACCAGGCTCTGCCTGGTTCTGCAAGGCCTGGAGGCTCTGCCTCCGCGACCGATCTGGAGGCAGTAGGAACCAGAAGATGAGCGTCCAGATCTGCGACTTCTTCGAGAAGTCGCAGATCTGAACCCCTTAAGTCGGTGCTATTCGGCTTAAGCCCCTTGTTGACTGGCGATCGCTTGATTTTACAGTCTTGCTTGCGTAAGTCCTGATTATGCAGGGCTTGGAGGCTCTGCCTCCGCAATCGATCTGGAGGCAGAGCCTCCCAATCGGATTCGCAGCCGGAGGCTAGGAACCAGAAAAAACCGTCTCCCAACCATTCCCGACCATCTCCCAACCATTCCCGACTGCCTCCCAACCATTCCCGACTGCCTCCAACCATTCCCGACCGCCTC
>JAAUTN010000325.1 GCA_012031415.1 Leptolyngbyaceae cyanobacterium SM1_4_3
CACCGACAGAAGTCATAGCAGGAAATCGTTTCATCGGTTTACCCTCAAAAAACTATTAACCACCACAGAAACTTCGGTTCCCTCAGAAACAAACTGCACGTTCGGTCGTTGCAGGAGTTCTTGCATGTTTTGGTCGGATCGCTGGGACATGCGTTCAACAATGGGGTTGAAGAACCCCTCCAGTGCAGCCGCCCAAATTTGAGGCTCAGCACTGGTCGTAGTCACACTCTGGTTAAAGCCACCTCCAGAGGAGACTGTACTAGATTGAGTGCGGGGTTGATTGATGATGCTTCCCACACGACCTAAACTACTGAGCAATCCGACTAACAGATCTTGTCGGGCAATATCGGGTCCCACATCATTGAGCCTTTGGGCAACCAGCGGTTGATTGTCTTGACCCCGAATCTGAAGGCTATCGGGAGGTAAGGTTTGTTGGCGGATCTGCCCAGCGCGATCGCGATATACAATGGCGATCGCACTGGCTGACACTAAATTATTGCCCCGTCCGACAGAATGGGTGCGAACAACTAAAATCGTACCTGCCGGGAGTGCCACACTTCCATTGGTCGCTTTCATATCCTCAGTTAACTCCACTGCGAAGCGATTTTCTGAGGGAGACGTTGTCCTACCAGTTGAAGTGTCGCCGCCTTCATCCCAAATCATTGGCAGAATAACTTTAGCCCTGGTGGATGTTCCAAGTGCGACCTCGCTTAATCCACCCGTGCGCTGATCAAGTTGACTCACCGGAGTACGATTCAAAATGCCAATCATACCGGGAGTCATGTCGGCATTAGATGCGGAACGCAACTCTGTAGGTGAAGCTGCCCTAGAGGAGTTAGGAGTCATCTCGGAACCTGTCATCATTGTAGATGAGTCTGTTTCCGTCCCACCGATCGAGACTACAGGAATAACAGGAGCCTGTTGATCCGCTGGTGAAACTGGAGTAGACGGAGCATCGGGCAAATTACTGGAAACCGACCTCGAAGGTTCTGTTGCACCAGAACTGACTCGTAGCTGTCCAACATTTGCCAGTTGTGCCCAACGTTGGAACGGATCAACCCTCTCAACGGGTTGAATCCTTTCGGGTGGTGCGACAGGCGACCTTATAACTACCGGCTCTGGTCGAGAGACTGCTACAGGAGGAGACACCGCAACCGGAGCAGGCGCTGGAACTGGTGATCTCGAAGCAGCAGGTCTTGGCGGAGCAGAGGATTCAGGTTGAGCAACGGATTCAGGCTGGAGTTGTTGCTGCTGATCCTGAAATGCCAAACGACTTTTCAGCTCAGCCGTCTCATCAAACGTTGGAGGTGCTGAAGGTGTCGGGGTGGACGATTGAGTAACTTGTCGGGCTGGTGGTCGGGGTTGGAGAAAACCAAACCACAATACCGCTCCAGCTCCCATAAACGTTCCGACCACAGCTACGACTGAACCCATCCGAATGCTGGCACGTTCCGCTAATGGACGCTCTACTGCTCCCTCCTGATCTTGCTTCAGCCGATATTCCTCTGAAATTAGCTGTGGAGTTGCAGGGTTAAAGCCAGCTAATTGCTGTTCCTCTTCTGGGGTCAGTTCATCATCATCCTGCAATTCAGTAAGCATGGGATTTGTAGAGGTTTTACCATTCCCGTTTGGATGATGAGCAGGGTTTGAAACTGCCTCAGCCATTTCATCAAACTCATGGGATTCAAATTTTTGATTCGTATTCGTCATAATCAGCCTCGCTGCACTACCGCTGTTGCTGGGGGTTAAACTCGACAATTTGGGTAATTTGCAACCCCGCAGCGCGCATCTCGTAGATTTTGCGTTCTACCAGCGGTGCATCGGCTCCAAGGGGCGATCGCGGCACCTCCACTGCTTGCAAGGTAAATGTACGATTGAAGGGGATTCGCTCATCTCTACCCGTGGTGCGATCAATGAGCACTCGCGTTGCTACCAGATCCACCTCCCATTCTCCGGGTCGAATTTCTCGCGGTTCTGACACGTAGGAAATAATCGTCGTGCTCCGAATCTGCCCTGAAAAAAATGCAGGCGGAACTAATTCAGCAATCCTGGGCAAGGATGCCTTTGCAAACTCTGATTCCATGAGGAGAGAAGCAAACCAAGTATTCGTCGGAATGCGTTTGCTATTGCCAACGCGAATTCCTTGATCGGGTTCATCCGTGCCAGGGAGCTTATCATCCCAATTAAAGGTCAGGGTAGTCCAATCACTCACAACTTTTTGAATCACCGACGGGTAGCGCCAGTTCCGCTCCTGCTCTGAGACATAAATCGTCTCACCATTCACCAATTGGGCAAAGGTTGTCTTTCTCTCGGCAATTCGGTTCACTCGAAAAGCAGTGAATAAGGTCAAAACAAAAAATCAAGCTGTTAAAGGCAGTCAGGCAGATGAAACACACTGCCAGCAAATTCTTTGCCTCAGGTAGAAGTGGAGCTTGAAGCCGTTTAATCTGCATAACTACCCTCGTCGTATCAACGCGATACTCGTGACTGTGCCGATCGCATTACTGAAAATGTCAATTAGACTTTTTACGTTGGATGAAATGCCGTTATAAAGTGCAAAGCCTCCACCACCCGCTACTAGGACTGCCAGCCCTGGTGCAAAGATGCTGAGGAAAAAGAGAAACGCTACATCTGACACTAATTCTGCTCCCGACTTAACCAGCACCACGGCGGTTAATCCGACCACAATGTTGTAACCCAGTTGAATTCCAAACAATGTGATAAATCCGGTGAGCCATGCCCAGATCGGACGACCTTGCAGGGGGAGAAGCGAGAGTCCAATGGCGATCGGTGCAAACAATGCAGTCAACAGTAGTGCCGCTTCGAGAATATTGACGAATCCCCATTGCAGGGCATAGAGAATGAACCGGATGATCGGAATGGCAGTGTCCCGAAATACGCTACCAGGATCAGTTGTTAACCGCACTGCTGTGCTAATTTGACCGGGCAATGAGGCATTCCATAATGCCTTACCAAAGGCGCGTAACGGCTCCAGGGGCGATCGCGCTTGTCGTTCGGCTTCAGTGACGATCGCTTGTGCCTGCTCTTGCTTTGAGTTCCAGCACTCCACCAGTTCAGTACCAACTTTACCCTGGCATTCGCTGTAAAGACTTTCAAGTTGCTGTTTCGCAATACCAGTGATTGTCACATTGGAAATCGCATCTCGAAAGGTCAGTTCACCAACCTGAAGCTGCAATACATTCTGCACTTGAGCATAGGAAAAACCCCGAATAAACTTGATCGTGCCCGCTAGAACATTGCCATTTGCACCTAAAAAAATCATAATTACCAGGGGCCAGATGAAGATCGAGGCTAGCTCTGACCAAGACTGCTTTTCGATGATCTCCTTACCCGTAGTCATCGTAATAAACAAGATGCTGGCAGCTCCAAGAGTAATGCCTAATTGAATCAGCCCAATCCAGAGTCCAGATGCAAGCGGGTCAAGTGTTACCAGCCAGACCGTGTTCCAGGACTCAACCGTGGCACGGGACAACTCCAGTGAACTGGTGATAATGTCCAGCGCGTCAGATTCTCCGCCTGTGGTTGGAAAGGATTGAGCAATCAGGGGCATCATGAGCATTAACCATCAAATCAAACTGGCATACATAGGGAGTGCTGTAGTTTCAAACTGAACTACTGATCAGAGCCGAGGGTGACTCCTCCCGGCATCATCAACAAACCTCCTTGCTGACTGGCAGTATTGCCTGCGGAAATTGTTCTGCGGCGATCGGCGGTGGTGATGGCAGAAAGTTCACTTGCCGTTTGAGCCGACAATGTATTGTCGATCGCTCGATCAACCCGTGCTTGTTGTGCCTCCTGCAACACCCGCTCATTCACCTGACTGTTGAGGGCAGTCTGTTGAGAGAGGTTTTGCATAATTTGTTGAGTCACATCCAACCCTTGAGACTCTTCACCTAAACGCACACTTTCTTGTGTATTCTGTTGCGTTGCCTGCCGTACTTGAGCCATTTGGGTTTGGGCTTCCTGACTTAAGGTGGATTGATCCGCTACCCCTGTAGCAGTGGCTCTAGAGACATATTTGCTCAAGTCCTCTCGAATACCATAGGAACTCTGACCATTGGTTTTGTTCTCTAACGTTTCAGACAGAACAGCCCCTGGATCACGGCTGGCTGAGCCTCCCATGACTTGGCTCCAGAGTTGAGACAAATCTGGAAGCTGAAATGCTCCCAGCGTTGATTGAATTAAGTTATTTACAGGACTCAGTACATCGTCTTGTACAAAGTTCTGAACATCTCCCAGAAAATCATTAATCTGGTTTTCTGTACTGGAAACGTAAACATTGCTGCCATTCACTTGGTCTTGAATTGCCGCTTCAACCGGATCACTGCCTGTGTCTTGGGTGCGTGCAAATGCAGGAGTGCTAATAGCCCCAATACCTAAGACCAGGAATGGAGTGATGAATCGAATTGACATCCACTTGAGTTGCATAGATATGTCTCCTTAACGTGCAATGAGTGAGCGTTGATGACGTTCAACCATGTCATTGGGATGGTCTTCGTGTTGCTGCAACTGCCTTGATGATGCTGCTGATAAACCCTGCCCAATTTGGCTGAATCCTTTGCCTTCCCGTAAAGCTGGAATATATTCGTCTGCAAATGCTTTCAAACCCAGCAATCGACCTTTTGATGTGGGAGGATAATGTGCCATTACTCGATCGCGTGCCTCCCGTTCATCCTGATTGTTGGCAACACTGGCAAGCATCAATTCACCGGGATAGAACCGAGTTCTCCAGAACCGACCACCCAGCTCCAACAACCAGCATGAATAGAGATCACTGCTACGGGGCAAAAATGCTTCTGTGGCGTTCTGGCTAATGATGTTGGCAGGATAACCAAGATATCGTTGAAAGGAGTTGATACCGCTGCTGGTAATGCGCCCGGTAATTCGGTAATTAATGTTCTGCATGATTTGCGAGCCTGCCGAACATTCACAATGGTGTCTGGATCTTGAGAAAGCAATAGAACTGCAATACCGTCTTTACGTCCTGTCGCACAAGTCTCCCCAACGATTTGAGCAAACCCATCTCTGCGGAGCAACACTGAAAGCTCGTCTCCAATGAACAGACTGCGTGGATGAGAAAGTGCGTTGCGGATACAGGCAGCATGAGCGTTGATTGCCATGAGATAGGCATCTTGCTCATTCGTTAAGCCACTGAGTGCAAAGAATTTGATCGCAGGTTCAGGTGAGAAAGTACTGGGACGAGCGATCGCTTTCCCTAACCGTGAAGCCAATAACGCGCCCACCTGGCTCTGGATCTGATTCAGCGCATGGCGATCTAAATCTTCAAATGAGCGGAGGTTCAAGCGTTCACGGGTACAGAACTTGATGAAGTCAGGTAGAGTTGGTATCTGTTGCCATTCGGGCGATCGCCAACCCATTTCAAACGCTCGGTTGTAGCGAGTGATGATTTCTGGGTCACGCAGAAATACATCCAATGCTCTAATTAGCAATGCATCCACTCGTTGTGCCAAGTGTGGATTATGGATTTTTCCCATTGCGATCGCACTTAATGCTCGCCGAATAAAGTCTTTCCAGGACTCCATTCGGCGATCGCGCTCCAACTTATCAAATCGCCTCAGATCAGGAGGTTCCAGCAAATTACTGCTGCCGCTGGAGATGTCATAATATGCTCCCTGATCGCCCAATAGCTCGATCGCAGTTTTGAACGTGCTATTCCCGCTAGAAGAAATGTCCATGCCCACAACTGGAATATTGTTCGCTAATGCTTCGAGAGCAAACCGCCAGCCCAATACACTTTTGCCAGAGCCTGATGTTCCCGTAATCAACGCACGTCCAATCTGCTGATGGAATAAATCAATGTAAACAGGTTTACCCCCGCGTCCGGTTAGAAACTCCACACCTCTGTAATCGATGTCCTTCGGCATGTCAGGGGCATTATGCCTGCCACCGTATGCGTATCGAGAGTCAATCGGCGCTCATTCAAGTTGCTGCCATGCAGCAGGCGCTTACAGGTAATGGGTAACGCTTGTAGCCAGATTTCCCAAGCAATATGACGCTCTCGAATCACTTTCGCCGTCTCAAAGCTGTTTGCTAGTAAATTGCAAGCGTGAGTTAATTCCTCGGCACTATTACGATAAACCAGGAATACGGGCGCACAGTGTAAAGCTTTAGTCCCCTCATAAATACGACGCTGTGCTTCAAAAGACTCTTCCTGCTTGATTTCAGCGCCTACATCTCGTCCCTGTCCCTTCGTAATCGCAACGGTGCGAGCTGCCTTAGATTGCTTTGCTTGCCGTGCAAGATTGTCCTGAATAAAAAAGTCATTACTGCGGCTAATCTCAATCCAGGCTTCAGTATCATGTACGTAACTAGATGAGAGAATTTTCCAAACCCAATTCAACTGTTCTCTGGTACTCGTCCAGCCCAATGGTGGATCGGTCATAGTCATCACACCACAGACCTTATCTTTTCCAGTCAGATAAACTCGGTCATGATCACCTCGATGTTCTGGACAGGCAGAACGCCCCTGCGTTCCCTCGATCAGCAAGGTACACAGATGCTTATCTGTCGTCACAACTTCAGTTAATTCGAGTCCTGTTGCTGTCTCCTTAGAGTAATAACCTGTGGAACCGGAGGAGCAATGCCCTGATTAAATCGGTTCCAGAGCCACTGCCATAGATCCGCTGCATTGCAGGGAGTTACTTCCAGTCCTACTTTTGTATTCAGTAACAGTTCCCATTGAATAAATCCCTGTTGGAATCCTTGTAGTAAAAGCTTTTTGAAAAATGCTTCTTGATAAATTCGTTTATTTCCCGTAATTTGCTCCACAATCCAGGAGCCTGTTTTTCTTAATTTCTCGATAAGACCACCGACCAAATCTTTTTGCTGCGTCCCTGCTTCGTCATCACTAGTCCAGGTGCAAAATGCAAGTTGTTGCCATGTTTGTCGGGTTCCTCCCTGAGCAAGCTGCTGCACTCGCAATTGTTCATTGCGAGTTAACACTGAGACAGGTTTTAATTGACAATCATCAGCCAGGGCAGATAATTCACCTTGCCGTTCTTCATCATCGCTATAACAGCCCGTGCAAAAGGTGATTCGCTCCCCAACTGGTAACTCTTTCATTCCTTCTTCAATTGCATGGGCAAACGAATTCATCTCACTGTCGTACAACACATCATGTAGTCCAGCAATGCGAAATCCAAACACAAGCTGGTACTGAGACTTTCCTTTTTCCAGCAACAGTGCTGCAACTTCGCGATCGTCTTTTTTGATTTCTGCAATGCAGCAGATATTAAGTTCATTCTGGAATGGCATAAATTTGCTTTTGCCTCCATACTGATTTGGCACCTGCACCGGTTTCAATCGAATATTGACCTTTGCATCGCCATAACGTTTGCGAATCCAAGCGGGTCGTTGCTCTGGGATAGCGAAATATAGATATTGTTGCCGTTACACCATTCGGTTCCTGGTGGATTGCGCCAGCGATCGAGGAATTGATGGGGTTGGTTTCCCGTCAGAATCCACCAGCTCACAATCAACCAAAACGAGGTTCCAAAAAAACCAGCCAAGACCCAAACTAAAGAATCCATTTGTGATGACATAGGAAAGAACACAATGGCAACCCAGGGACCCAGTTGATCTGCCGGAATTGGACCAATACTCGCCTGCTTGCCTAAAATTCGATTGACTTTAATGAATTCTCGATTGAAATCTCGTTCCATAACTATGTCCGATTCACTTTGCCAAATCAACCACCAGCAGTTCCTGTGCCATTTCCTACGAAGATGAACGTGACCACATCAATAGCGATCACGATCGCAAACGCTAGTCCCACTTGAGTAACAATTGGTCTCCAGTCATTTCCCTGCTGTGCCTGGTTATAAGCAAATAGGGCAGCCGCAGCAACGAGTAGCAAAAATACACCCCGAATCAGATTGAAAATTAACCCAACAACATTGGCATCTAATGTATTGGTT
>JAAUTN010000326.1 GCA_012031415.1 Leptolyngbyaceae cyanobacterium SM1_4_3
TTCCTGGTTGGGAGCAACTTCCTCCGTCCAGCCAAACGGATAGAGAATCAGATTGCCAAAGCTGTGAACGTCAATGTAAACCCCTGACGTATCTGCCGCTGCGGGGTCAAAATCTCCAGGGCCGTTTAGTATCGGGGAAAGTTTCCAGCAGATAGTCTCGCAACGCTTGACTTTCCGGCTCTGAAAAGGCAGCAGTGCCTCGATAGGTCAGGTCAGCCGGGTCAGAGCTTGATGATTCTTCACCAAACTCTCCCCACTTAGAGCCGTAGTTGCGGTTGAGGTCAACGCCATAGTTGGGAAATGCTGCGGTGCCGTCGCCGGGGTTGGTATTTTTGCGCCAGGAATAGCCCTGCTCAGCAAATTTGCGCCCGTCAGGGTTGACGATGGGCACGACGCGAACTTCAAAGTTGTCTAGAATCCAGGTGGTTTCGGGGTCGGTGCCGTAGCTGGCGATCAGCTGTTCGGCAAAGCGAGTGACAGATTCTGTGGTGGTATATTCCCGTGCATGGATCGCCCCCTGGACAAAGAAAACGGGCTTGTCTTCTACGCCGCTGTTTTGGTTGGTAATTTCCAGGGAGAAAATGTCATAGCCCGCTGAACCGCCTGGAGTCACTTTGTCGTAGCTGTCGCCGATGTCTACCCAGCTAGCAAGGTCTGGATTTGACGTTGCCAGTTGGGAGAGGTCAGCGTAGGTTTTCTCGACGGTGCGGTAGCTAGTGTAGCCGGGGATAGTAGTTTCTGTAATTTCTACCGGAACTTCTTCTACCACTAACCCGTTATAGTCAGGATCTTCACTGGTAACGGTGACGCTGACGGTCGTTCTCTGGTCTTCGCCTTCGGGAATGTTGTCGGCGATCGCCTCCACCACTGAAACCTGAGGCGAAAACCAGTTCTCTTGCGTGAACGTAATCGGCTCAATCGGCTGAAGCTGCTCACCGTCTACGGTAAAATTCAGCGTCACATCTGAAGTCGGGCGGCTCTGTAAGACAAACTGAAAGTCGAGCGGGTCGGGGACATCGCTCTCACTCACCCCCACAAGCCCGCTTGGAGTGACAATGCCAGGGGTCAGGTCGTCGGTAATCTCAACGTTGTCGAGCGCCCAGACAAAAGACCAGTTGCCGTCAAAGCGAAAACGCACCTGAGCATTTTCAACGCCTGCCACCGCATCAGTCAGGTCTACGATGGTGGTGCCAAGAGCATCGTCTACGGTTGAGTAAACTTCCTGCCATTCGCTGCCGTTAAAGGCTTCGACAAAGGCTTCACTGGCGTTGATGCCAGCGGCGATGCCGTAGTATTCCTGGTCAAATTTCAGGAAAACGCCTTCTGAATCTGAGGCATCGAATATAGGAGATTCAAACGCAATATTCTCTTCGACACCATCATCCGAGAGTGCGTCACTGTCGTAGATGGCAAAGGGGGCTGGTAGACCCACAAAGCCCCGGTTGCCAGGGTTGTCAAATCGCCAGAGGTCAGTTTCAGGATTGCCTTCGATGACGTTAACCGTCCAGCCTTCGGGTGCTGCGCTGCCGCTAGCATCGGAAAAGTCTTCATCAATGAAAACGGTGGCTTCGTCTTCCAGGATGGCGGGATAGGTGGCGATCGCTCCCTCGAAAAAGCCAGCGCAGCCGTCATGTCACCTGTTCTGGCATCTAAATTCCAGTTGCCACCCTGAGTTGCATTTCCAACTGGGGTTGAGGAGGCCGCAACTTCAACGCCGAGCAGAGACTTTAGCGTTTGAATGAATGCTATTCCCGCTGTGCCATCGGCAACTCGACAGCCGTAGATCAGCAGTTCGGCTGTTTTGCCCAACGCATTGCGCCACTGCTGCAACTGGACTTGGTATTGCCCCAGTGTGTCAAGGCTGAGTTGGGTATTGCCAAGCCGCAAGCTGCCGGGGCTGCCGTGAGCAACAAGGTGAATGCCAGAAACACGGGTACGCCCTGCTAGAGCGAGGCTGATTTGTGTCACCCCATCCTCATTGGGATGAAGGATAATCACCTCTGCACCTGGGATTGCCCCTGCCGCAAGGTTCATATAATTCTGTATCGCCGCATCTACAAAAACGAGTTGATGGCCAGATGAAACTGAAACGGAACTGCTCAAGGGAGCAACGGTTGATTTTTTTGCAGCAGCAGAAGTATGAGCAAGAATCAAGTTTTGCACGGTAGACAAAGTATTCGATAGGGACATAAACGGCCGAACGGATGTGAACAAAGAACCTACCCACCAGCAAAACCCGCAAAGCTTTACCTGGAAGGGGTAGACCACAAGTGAGGCTGCTCAAAGCGGCAAAAAGCAGCGTTGCTTGATCCAGGTAAGAATTTAGTGAGAGTGCGCGCGGCACTCTCACCAAAATTCTTACTTCAAATCAGCAGCCCCAAAAAGCAGCCTAATAGAAAGAATCTAAGTGTCTGAAGTGCCCTGACGTTTTAGCAGCGCTAAAGATTTTAGTTTGCTGCCGGGGTGATTCAAACAATCTCAAGGAATGGGGACACCTGAGATTATCTGGGGCTAACTGGGGCTAATTGAAGTTGAGCAATTGCTCTTGACAATCTGCAAACTGGAATAAAGAACCAATCAACCGAAGATCAGGGAGCAGTCGATTCAATCCGTAATTGCGCTAGGCTGAGTGCTGACGGATTGTGTGGGCGATCGCCCACGATGGTTGTTTATTCTAAGTAGAGCTTCCTAGCCAAGCGGCAGAGAGTCAACTAATCCCAGTTTTTGTTTGAGAAATCAGCGTTATACGTGTAAGTGTCGCAGCTATACAAGCTCTCTTAAAGCCCCGCTGAAAAGTGTATTTCAGAATACGCTTTTCGTCTTCTTTATGATTTGAACAGATTTTCCTGCATTTATGAAAGCTTTTGCTCAATTTGCCACCTCTCTTACCCTGCTAGTTTCTTTGATGGGCAGCACTATGCCCGACTCCCTTGAGGATTTGCCGACAGGTGAGTACTACTATCAGCCAAGTTCCTCTGAGAGAGCATTGGGACAGTTTGTGTGGTTTCGCAAAGCGGGGCGTACTGTGGTTGGGATGATTCGCTCTGAGTCTGGCAATTTTTGCTTTAGAGGCTTTGCCGAAGGAAACCAAATTGTGAATGCAACTCGCGTCTTTCCGCCGTATGATCCGGCTTCGAGGCAGGATTTTCAGGAGGAAATGCTTGATCTAAGTCGCTACAGTCAGGTTGAGCCGGATGGAAGGGAGGGCGATCGCACCCTACTGCAATCCTGCATCCAATTCTTTTGGCGGTAACGTCCATTTAGAGAGACAAGATCTGCGACTTCTTCCGAGAAGTCGCAGATCTGAGCGCTGCATTCCCTTGTCTCAACCTAGCCGCGATCGCTCAACCAACAGGAGTGCGTCCAACTAACTCTGCTACGGCTTTGGCGAGTTTTTCTGGCTCTACGGGCTTGGGTAGATGAAGCTGAAAACCTGCGGCAACAGCCTGGTGCTGATCTTCGGGTCGGGCATAGGCGGTGAGGGCGATCGCCGGAATCATGCCGCCTCGATCTGGCGCTAGTTCTCTAACTTTACGAATCAGGCTATAGCCATCCTCAAGTGGCATTCCAATGTCGCTCACCAAAATATTAGGAGTAAATTGCTCCACTGCTTCTAGCGCTTCGCTCGCCGATGCAGCAGAAATCACACGAGTGCCATAGCCTTCGAGAATGAGCGTGATGATTTCGCGGGTATCTACCTCATCGTCTACCACTACAGCCTGAATGCCTTCAAGGTTGATTGCCGGGGTGGAAGAACCCAGTTCCTTTGAGTCTGGTTGGCTCACTAACAGTGGCAGACGGATTGTAAAAGTAGCCCCTTGTCCTTCTCCAAAACTTTCAGCACAGATTGTGCCTCCGTGTAGCTCGGTCAAATGGCGGACTATTGCCAACCCCAACCCCAACCCGCCATAGACACGAGTGATGGAGGCATCAGCTTGACGAAAATAGTCAAAAATATAAGGCAGAAAGTCGGGTTTAATGCCTTTACCCGTGTCGCTGATGGCAATTTCAGCATAGCGAGCCTGAACTGGGGTTTTAGACATTCCGGCGGTTAGGGTCGCCTCAGGCTCAATCAGCGACAGCCGAATTTCGACTTGCCCCCCTTGAGGCGTGAACTTGATTGCATTAGAGAGCAGATTCCAAATGATTTGTTGAAGTCGATTTGGATCGCCCATCGTTTGAAACAGAGCAAAAAGAGTGGAGTCAGCATCAACTTTCCATTCGGGTTCAACGATTGCACCGTTTGAGGAAGTTGCCGCAGGCTCAGCTAGCAGCACCTTAAGGAGAATGGACTTAGCATCGGCCGCAGGACGCATGGTGTCAATTGCCGCTTCGACAATCGCAATCAGGTTGACCGAACTAACTTTCAGCGCCAGTTTGCCCTGAATGATGCGCGAAATGTCTAGCAAGTCTTCGATCAGATGCGTTTGCAGTTTTGCATTTCGCTCAATCGTTTGTAGGGCACGCATTAACGTTGTTTCGTCAAACCGTTTGGTTTGGAGGAGTTTAGACCAGCCCAGGATGGGGTTAAGGGGCGATCGCAACTCATGGGAAAGCGTTGCCAAAAACTCGTCTTTGATCCGGTTTGTCTCTTGCGAGTGCAGGTAAAGTCGGGCATTGTCGATTGCTACTGCCGCCACCTGAGCCAACTGCACCAGAATTGCCTCATCCTCTTCGGTAAATTCGCCTTCATATTTATCCGAAAGCTGGATTAACCCAATGTTGTTTCCCTGACGACTGATTAAAGGTACAGCCAGCCAGCCTCGCATCGGGGGATGACGATCCATCTCCCTGCCAAACCCGCGCCAATCCGGATGGGACTCTAGCTCTGCTTGGGTCATCCGCATTGGACGGTTCATCCGACAAACCAGGGAATAAATGCCGGAGCCGTCAGGGAGTTCCTCGTAGTCCCGCCATCTAGCGTATTTTTCAGATAGCGACGTAGCGTTAATTGCCTGGGCCCAGTTGCCGTCTGTGGTCATGCTAATGACAGCCTGGTGCGCCTCAATGATTTCCCTGGACTGGTCTGTAATTAACTTCAGCGTCTGGTCGATCGAAAGTAAAGAGTTAATCGCGAGGGAGGCCTTGGCTAACTTTCGCAAACGGCCAGTGTACTGGCGCTGTCGAGTCAGCAGTTGCGCTCGTTCTTGCTCGATCCATTTGCGCTCAGTTCGCTCTCTAGCTTCTCGGACGGCTCGTTCGGCTACGGGGGCAAGGCGTTCTAGTCGCTGCTTGAGGACGTAATCGGTTGCGCCGTTTCTCAAGGTTTCGATCGCCACTTCTTCGCCTAGGTTGGCAGACACAAAGATAAAGGGAATTTCGGGATGGCGATCGCAGACAATTTTTAAAGCTGCAAGTCCGTCAAACTTTGGCAGCGAGTAATCAGACAAAATCAGGTCAAATACGTGGCTCTCCAACGCAGCCAAAAAATCTGCCCGATTTTCTACGCGAGTCAGCTTACAGTTACTCCAACTAGCTCTCAGATTTGCCTGAATTAACTCTGCATCCAACAAACTATCTTCAAGAAGAAGAATATGCAGCGGTTGCATCATTGTCCATCTCCACAGGCTAGTTTTGCAGGTCATGTTTTACGTAAGCCTTGACCCCAAATCCAAGTCCGCGACAGCGGACAAAGACTATCAGTTTTTGCTCGTCTCCTATGGTGCCGATTTCGCTTTCAGCTTGGGTACATCGTTGGGTATATTTAATGGCATTTTGACCAAGCTATAGCTCGTCTGGCTCAGCAATGTGGAGTCGCAATGACATCAAAATTAGGAAAGCACTCACATTCCGCTGAGGGCTACTTTTCCTGCTGGAACGGTTTCTACCAGTGGAGCATCCTGGTGAACAGTCAGGTCAAACCAGAAGGTCGTGCCTACTCCCACTTCGCTAACCAGATGAACTGAGCTATGGTGCTTTTCGATGATGTTTCTGACAATCGACAGCCCTAAACCAGTACCTTCAAGGGTGTGTACGCGATTTTCAACGCGGAAGAAGCGATCGAAGATGGCTTCCTGATCCTCTGGATCAATCCCAATGCCTGTGTCAGAAATTTCAATCCGTACATAGGTTGGCGCTGCATCTTGTAGCACTAGCGGATAGGCCCGAATCGCGACTCGTCCTCCGGGTTTGGTAAATTTGAGTCCATTGCCAACCAGATTGGCTAACACCTGAAGCAGCAGGTCATAGTTGCCAAACACAGACGGCAAATTTGGCGCAATCTCCTGAATTAGCTCGATTCCTTTGTCTTTCGCGTTGAGCTGGTAGGTGCGAAGGGTTTGCTCAATCGGCTGGGTTAGCTCAACCGCCTCAAAGTGATAGCGTTTGTTAGACTCCAGGCGCGACAGGTCTAATACATCGTTGACCAGACGAGTCAGGCGATCTGTTTCCCGGTTAGCGGTTTCCAAGAATTCGCGGCGTTCTGGTTCACTGAGATTCTCGCCATACTCATGCAGCGTTTCAATGAAAGACTTGATGTTAAACAGCGGCGTTCTCAGCTCATGGGAAACGTTGCTAATGAACTGACTCTTAGCTTCATTTAGCTCTACTTCACGGGTAATATCCTGGACGGTAATCGCAATTCCTCTGACGTTCTCTCGCGCCTGGTCTAACACGGTAGTAAGCAAAATTCGCACCGTTCGGTTAGTTGTGCCAGGAATGGTAATGCGAAATTCGGTGCCTTCGCGATCGAGCAGGTTTTCAGTCAAAGATTCACCCGTAACAATTTCATAGAGTGGTCGAGCCAACTGAGCTTTGACCGTTTCCGGCAGGTGATGCAGAACGTTTCCGCCTACAACCTGCTCATTGCCTTCCCAGCTAAAAATCCGCTGAGCCGTGGGGTTAACAAGAATCACCTGCATATTGTTGTCAAGCAGAACCGCTCCGTCGGCGATCGTGGTGACTAGGGTTTCTAGCTTGGCTTTTTCAGCAGTGAGTTCTTCAATATTTTGTTCTTCGTAGCTCTCTAGCCGTTCCGCCATCTCGTTGAAGCTGAGAATCAGTTCTCCTAGCTCTCCACCCAAAGGCAGGTCAATCCGCTGCTTGAAATTGCCAGCGGCGATGTTCTTCACCCCAACCAGCAGTTCCTTGATAGGCTGAGTGATCATCAAAGCATTGGAGACGGCACCCAGAATCACCATCACCCAGATAGAAACAAAAACGGCAATAGTGACATCTCGCGTCAGGTGAGAAGAGGTAACGATGGTGGGGTTAGGATTAATGCCGATCGCCAACACGCCCAGATACCTGCCGTTGTGGTTGAGCGGCACAAATACATCAGTGACTTCACCATCAGGAGTGAGGTGCTGTCTCACCATTGGGTAGTCGATGTTTTTAGCGTAGTTATCGGGCAGCTTCATCTGCCGCCGAATCGTCAGCGAGTTTTGCACCTCTGACTCGGAGAAGGGAATGCCAAAAAAGATGTTGCCATCTTCGTCGGCGTAAAGCATATAGCGCACACTCGACGTGCTGCTGTAGAAGCGATGGGAAAATCGGGCTAGCTCGGTGCGGTTGTCGTCGCCAATCAACGGTGCAACGTTGGCGGACAGCAATAGCCCCAAGTCACGACCAAAGCGAGTGTCATTAAGCCGAGCGTCTTGCTGAATCGAGTTGACTGCCCAAAAGGTAAGTCCGCTCATGATCAGCGACACAACTAAAGTAGCCGCTGCCATTAATCGAGTCTGAAGCGTGAACTCAGACCACCAGCGGGCAATAATTTCTCTAATCTTGTTGAGGAAGGCTAGCAAGGTAGAACCATCGGAGCGAGAGGGCGGCAAGACATCTGGAGACTTACCATCATAATCTGTTTGGAATATTTACGTTCTTTACTATTCCTTATTACATTGTTATAGCAGTCCTATTTGATTTGTGAAAAGATAATTCGTGAAAGTGCGTGCCCTCCGGACAGGCACTTTCACGAACTATCTAGGCTCGCTATATAGCGCTGTGCGTATACCT
>JAAUTN010000327.1 GCA_012031415.1 Leptolyngbyaceae cyanobacterium SM1_4_3
AGGAGGGGCGATCGCTCGGCGGCGAGCTAGACAAGAAGCACACAAGCTAGCGGTTCTCTGGGCACCTTTGGACTGGCAGAAGGCTCCCAACTGGCAAGGCAGATTGAGCAAACTTTGCAGATTGAAACGGCACTCAGCCTGATCATCAACAGCAGCTTCAGCAACAGATCGCCAGCCTGCGTCAAGTCCTAGAGGAAGCGATTTGTCCTTCCTTACACAAGCAGGCTGAACCTTTACCGGAAGTGAAGTCACTCAAGTCTTCGACCGTTCAGGAACCTCTTCTGCTAATTGTGGATGATGATCAGCTGTTAGCAGAGCGCATGGGGCAGGAGGCTAAGCAATGGGGGTTGAGAACAGTGATCGCTCCTACTCCTCAAGTAGCTAGAGAAATAGTTCAAGGCGATCGCCCTGATGTAGTGCTGTTAGACCTATCCTTTGCAGAATCCGATGGAGCAGAGCCAAATCGCTCAGTGCAAAATTCAGAATTAGCTGAAGCGGGACTGAACTTTTTAGCAGAATTGAGTCAGCAAACGCCTCACCTTCCTGTCCTCGTGTTTACCGGACGGGGGCAAGCGGTCGATCGAGTCACCGTAGCTCGTCTAAAGGGAAGGAGATTCTTACAAAAACCAACTACTCCTGCCTGCGTTTTAGAAGCCGTCACCGAAGTTTTGGCTCAGGATCGAAAAGTAGAATCCAGCATTCTGGTTGTGGATGACGATCCGCTGATTCTCCATGCCCTCCAGACTCTGCTAGAACCCTGGGGATTGCGAGTCGCAACGCTAGACAACTCATTAAATTTTTGGGACGAACTAGAGGCTACCAAACCAGACTTGCTCGTTCTGGATATTGAAATGCCGGACTTAGACGGCATCGAACTTTGCCAAACGCTACGCAACGACCCCCACTGGAACTGGCTGCCTGTGCTGTTTCTGACGGCTCACACCGATGCCAGCACGATTCAACAGGTATTTGCAGTGGGGGCAGATGATTATGTGAGTAAGCCTGTCATTGCGCCAGAGCTAATCACCCGAATTCTAAATCGAATCGAACGGACTCGACTGCTGCGAAACCGCACTGAAACAGATTCGCTCACGGGTACGGCAAATCGACAGCAATCTACCCGCGAGTTAAACAAATTATTGCAACTGGCTCAGCGTTCTCAGCAACCGTTCTGTCTGTCTGCACTCCGGCTAGACCGTTTGAAGCAGGCAAACGATCAGTATGGGCATGGATTTGGCGATCGCGTTTTACAGCAAGTAGCGCAATTGCTGCAACATAAGCTGCGCCCCGAAGATGCGGTATCTCGCTGGAGTGGCGCAGAGTTCGTCATTGGAATGTATGGCATGAACCGCAACAACAGCGTGGAGTGGCTGGCAGAAATCCTGGAAGCCCTGCGGCAAATAGAAATTACAGTGGAAGGGAAAGCCGCTTCAACCGGAACATTTAGTGCTGGAGTCGCCCAGTATCCCGAAGATGGAGTGCTGCTGCGAGATCTGTATCAGTCAGCGAGTGCAGCGTTAAAACTAGCAGAGGGGGCAGGGGGCGATCGCGTCTTCGCCGTAGGTTGGCAACCTCTCCAAGAGGCATCACTCAAAACCGATGTGGTGTTGGTGCATCCCGATTCTGCTTTTGCCCAACCGCTGCTGTATGCACTGGAAACTAGAGGCTACCACAGCTATTGGCTTCAGGATAGCGAGATGGCGATCGAGCTTTTGGTGGGAAGTAATCCTGAGGTGCGATCGCAGATTATCCTAATTGAGAAAAACTTGCCTGGACTCGATGGATTTGAGTTGCTCAAGCATCTGTCGCAGGGAAAAGTAACCCAATGCTCAAAGCTAATTCTGCTATCCCTTCTACCGGGTGAGGCTGAAAAGGCTCTAAATCTGGGTGCGTTTGACTACATCACCGCTCCCTGCCGTTTGCCTATCGTTATGCAGCGACTTCGACGAGCCTTTGCTGTTTGAACGGTCTTTGGGCAAATCCATCTTTGGAAATTATCTTTATTGCGATCTCCCCATTCTGATAGACTTTTGACTGAGACTCAGTCCGCAAAACGACGCAAAATCAGTAGTTGGGAGGCATACCTGGTGGAGAATACACTCGGTTTAGAGATTATTGAGGTGGTAGAGCAGGCGGCGATCGCCTCTGCCCGATGGATGGGTAAAGGCGAAAAGAACACTGCTGACCAGGTGGCAGTGGAGGCCATGCGTGAGCGCATGAACAAAATTTATATGCGTGGGCGCATTGTGATTGGAGAAGGAGAGCGGGATGACGCGCCCATGCTCTACATCGGCGAAGAGGTAGGAATTTGCACTCAGCCTGACGCTAAAGATTTCTGTAACCCCGATGAACTGATCGAAATTGACATTGCCGTTGACCCCTGTGAAGGCACCAACCTGGTTGCCTATGGTCAGAATGGCTCAATGGCAGTGCTGGCTATTTCTGAGAAGGGCGGACTGTTTGCTGCACCCGACTTTTATATGAAGAAGCTGGCTGCTCCGCCTGCGGCTAAGGGCAAGGTGGACATTAATAAGTCAGCTACCGAGAATTTAAAGATTCTCTCAGAGTGTCTTGATCGGGCAGTCGAAGAATTGGTGGTGGTGGTGATGAAGCGCGATCGCCACAACGAGCTAATTAAAGAAATCCGGGAAGCTGGCGCACGAGTCCGATTAATTAGTGATGGTGACGTATCGGCTGCAATCTCCTGCGGCTTCATGGGCACCAACATTCACGCGCTGATGGGCATTGGCGCGGCTCCTGAAGGGGTGATTTCGGCTGCGGCAATGCGCTGCTTGGGGGGTCACTTCCAGGGGCAGTTGGTTTACGACCCGGCGATCGTTAAAACGGGTTTGATTGGCGAAAGCAAAGAGAGCAACATCGAGCGTCTGACCTCAATGGACATCACTGACCCCGATAAGGTCTACGATGCAGATGAGTTGGCTTCTGGTAAAACCGTCTTGTTTGCCGCCTGCGGCATCACCCCCGGAACGTTAATGGAAGGCGTTCGCTTCTTTCATGGCGGTGCCCGGACGCAAAGTTTGGTAATTTCTAACCAGTCTCGCACGGTGCGCTTTGTCGATACGATTCATATGCTGTCTGAAGACATCCCGGCTTTGCAGTTGAGATAAATCAGAGCTAGTTCCCTCTATTAGGGGATACGCGATGTGCAGCTTTCTCAAGCCTCTTGTGGGATGGGCATCTTGCCCGTCTAGATTAAGCAGGCAAGATGCTTGCCTCACAGGAAACTAGGGACAATCCCACGAGAACAAGGGGCTTAAGCCCCTTGTTTGATTCGTTTTCCTCGTGGCTGCCTCGTTCCCAGGCTGAGCCTGGGAATGCCCATTCGAGAGGCAGAGCCTGGAAACGAGGGTGAACTGTATCTCAGAGCAATTCATAAAAATTCATGTAGAAAAGTGCGCTAGAGGTGGCTTCAGCGCTTTAGTCGTCTGCCTAAGTTGATAAACTTCTTTTAGATTGCTGACTCTTATGGGTTAGTTGTTTATATTACGAAAACTTGATTAATCTCTAGTCTGGCTGATGTCTGAATGCAGTTGTTAGGGTTAGAAAGAGTCGGCTGTTAAAGTGCCTTATTTACCCCAGCTAAAGATTCTTTAGGCGAAAGGGCAACCTACTCATCAGCAGACCCGTTCAAAAACTTTGGGAGGAACGATGAATATTGCCGTTGTGGGACTGAGCCACAAAACAGCCTCGGTGGAAGTGCGAGAGAAGCTAAGTATTCCAACTCCGCAGATGGAAGCGGCGATCGCCCATCTCTGTAGCTATCCCCATATCCAGGAAGCGACAATTCTCAGCACTTGTAATCGGCTGGAAATTTACGTGGTCACTAGCGAAACTGAACACGGAATGCGAGAAGTGGCTCAGTTTTTGTCGGAATATAGCAAGCTGCCGATTTACCAGTTGCGCCAATATCTCTTTACGCTGCTGCACCAGGATGCGGTGATGCACCTGATGCGAGTGGCGGCAGGGCTAGACAGTCTGGTGCTGGGCGAGGGGCAAATTTTGTCTCAGGTGAAGCACACCCACAAGGTCGGGCAGCAGTACAAAGGAATCGGGCGAGTTCTCAATCACCTGTTTAAGAAAGCAATTGAGGCTGGCAAGCGGGTTCGCACGGAAACCAGCATTGGCACGGGTGCCGTTTCTATCAGTTCCGCAGCGGTGGAATTAGCTCAGCTTAAGACGCAAAACCTGGCAGCTTGTCGGGTGGCGATCGTCGGTGCAGGTAAGATGGCGCGGCTGCTGGTGCAGCATCTTTTACCCAGAACACCTGCTCAAGTTTGCATTCTAAACCGATCGACCAATGGCGCTCAGGAGTTAGCCAACCAGTTTAAGGAGGCAGACTTGCGGCTGCATACGCTAGCAGATATGCAAACGGTGCTGGCTGATTCAGATGTGGTATTTACCTGCACGGCTGCGACTGAGCCGCTGCTAGACCGAGCCAAGCTAGAGATGATTCTGGAACCTGGGCAGCCGTTGATGCTGTTTGATATTTCGGTGCCGCGCAATGTGGATGCAGATGTAAATGATTTATCTCATGTGCAGGCGTTTAACGTGGATGACCTAAAGGCAGTGGTGGCTCAAAACCAGGAAAGCCGTAGACAAATGGCAATGGAAGCGGAAGCGCTGCTAGAAGATGAGGTTGAAGCGTTTGAGGTGTGGTGGCGATCGCTTGAAACCGTCTCTACCATCAGCAGCCTGCGCGATAAGGTCGAGACGATTCGAGAGCAGGAATTGGAGAAGGCGCTGTCTCGCCTGGGCACAGAGTTTGCCGAAAAGCATCAAGACATCATCGAAGCTTTGACCAGAGGCATCGTCAACAAAATTTTGCATGACCCAATGGTGCAGCTTCGTGCCCAGCAAGACATTGAGGCACGACGCAAGGCGATGCAGACGCTGCAAGTTTTGTTTAATTTGGAAGCTGCGTCGAATGAGCTGTATGGGTAGGGGCTAGGGGCTAGGGGCTAGGGGCTAGGTATACTTTTCAGACTTTCTGTGGGGTGGGTTCTTGGGGTGGCTGCTATTTTGAGCCAGCCTGAGAAGCCGCCCCTGTGTTGTCTGTTTTCCTGGCAGAAATATTCATATCCAAATCCGGTCAACCAACCGTAGCCCCTGTAGGGGTAGGTTTTGCTGTTGAACCTCAGCTTCATGCGGGTTTTGTTTGCTAAACCTACCCCTACATTGTTCAACGCCTCTATGTCTCAAGTCGCATTAGGATGAAGTTAAGCACCTTCCCGAAGCGACCTGAGAGCAAAATCTATGTTTAGCCGCAAGCGTCTTCTACCCCAGAAAAGAGCAGACTACTGGCGCTGGGCTATAGGTCTGGTTGGCGTGTTGTTTTTGCTGGACTTGGGCAGCTTTTTGATTGCTGAGGGACTGTGGTTTCAGACGGTTGATTTCCTTCCGGTGTTTTGGGTGCGGGTGCAGGCGCAAGGGCTACTGGGGCTGTTTGCGTTTGGGCTAAGTGCAGGGCTGCTGTTGAGTAATTTGGCGATCGCCCACCAGCACGCCTGGACCAAGCCACCTGATGACGCTGACCCACCAGCCCCAGCCAGAATGGGACTTCTGCAACTGTTGCCGCTGACGCTGAGCTTGAGTCTGATTGTTGGCGTGATGCTGATCTATCACGGTCAGGTGGCGGTGAGCCATTGGCATCCTCGGCTCAGCCTCTATGGAGATAATCCTCAAATTCCGCTGAAGTTTCAGCCGGAGCTGGTTTGGCAGATTGGGCAGGAGTTAAGCACTCAACTCTGGCAAATTGGGCTGACGGTGGGGCTGGCGATCGCCCTACTCATTTACCCTCAGCTTCTCCTGGCTGGGGTTGCCATTCCCATGAGTCTGGCATTTGGGCTAGTGATTTCAGAGCATTGGGCGAAAGTTTTGCTCTACTTTAACCCCACACCCTTTGGGCAGATAGAGCCTCAGTTTGAGCAAGATATTGGATTTTACGTCTTCAATTTGCCTGTTTGGGAACTGCTGGAGTTTTGGCTCGTCGGGCTGTTAACTTTGGCGTTTATCTCTGTTTTGCTGATCTACCTACTGTCGGGAGATAGCCTTAGCCAGGGCAGGTTTCCTGGGTTTTCAGTGACTCAGCGGCGACATTTGTATGGGCTGGGGGGCGGCTTAATGCTGGCGATCGCCCTCAGCTATTGGCTCAATCGCTATAAACTGCTCTACTCCAGGCAAGGCGTAACCTACGGCGCAAGCTACACCGACATCGCCGCCCAACTTCCTGGCTACACTGTCCTGAGCATCCTGTCAGCTCTGATCGGAGGCTTTCTGCTATTTCGCGCCCTATTTGGAGCAAAGGAAAAA
Source organism: Leptolyngbyaceae cyanobacterium SM1_4_3 (assembly GCA_012031415.1). Classification (GTDB taxonomy): domain Bacteria; phylum Cyanobacteriota; class Cyanobacteriia; order Elainellales; family Elainellaceae; genus JAAUTN01. Next base: position 6,331 of record JAAUTN010000327.1, read on the forward strand.
ACTCCCCATCCCATGCGAAACAGCCCCATGCGAAACAGCCAGAAGTCATCTACCCAAAAGCCAACTTTATCCCTCATCCTTCATCCCTCATCCCTTATCTTCATCGCCTACCTGCTGCTCGTCGCCCTCGTCGCCGTCCCCCTGCCCCTCGCCGTCCAGCGGCTCATCGTGCAGCCTAACGAGCTAGATTTGGAGCGTCCCTTCATTCAGCGCACCATTGCCCTGACGCGAGCCGCCTTTAACCTGGATCAGATCGAGGTTGAGACGTTTGATCCAGAAAATGATTTGTCTTACGAAGACCTCCAGCAAAATGACCTAACGATTAGCAATATTCGCCTGTGGGATACTCGTCCGCTGCTTCAGACCAATCGGCAGCTTCAGCGAATTCGGCTGTATTACGAATTTCCAGGAGCAGACATTGACCGCTACACACTACTCAATGAGGAAGGTGGAGTCGAACGGCGGCAGGTACTCATTGCAGCACGGGAGCTAGACTACAACTCGGTTCCGGCAGAAGCACAAACCTGGGTGAACAAGCATCTGATTTATACACACGGCTACGGTTTTACGCTCAGTCCGGTGAATACGGCGGGTCCGGGGGGCTTACCCGATTATTTTGTTCGAGGGATTGAGCAAGTTCCCAGTAGCGATCGCATTCGAGACAGCATTCCCCTGGACAATCCTCGGATTTACTACGGCGAACTAACCAATACCTACGTAATGACGCAGACGCGGGTGAGTGAGCTAGATTTTCCCAGCGGCAGTGAGAATGTCTACAACAGCTATGACGGTCTGGGCGGCATCAACATCGGCAGCTTTTGGCGACGGCTAATCTTTGCCAAGCACCTGCGCGATTGGCGAATGCTGCTGACGGAAGACTTTACGCCCCAGACACGGCTGCTGTTTCGGCGCAACATCATGAGCCGAGTGAGGGCGATCGCCCCTTTCTTACGCTACGACCGTGACCCTTACCTGGTGGTGGCAGATGCAGGCAACGGGCTAGGAATGAGCGATTCAGCCGCAGCCCCAACGCCTAACTATCTGTATTGGGTGGTTGATGCTTATACGACGAGCGATCGCTACCCCTACTCTGACCCTGCCAACAACGACTTTAACTACATCCGCAACTCAGTCAAAGTCATCGTAGATGCTTATAACGGCAAGATTCATTTCTACGTGGCAGACTCCCAAGACCCAATCATTAGAACTTGGGGCAAAATTTTCCCTGATATGTTTCAGCCGCTCGACCAGTTGCCCGCCACCTTGCGAAGTCACGTTCGCTATCCGCAAGACTTTTATCGCGTCCAGTCTGACCAGTTGATGACCTATCACATGACTGACCCGCAGGTGTTTTACAACCGAGAAGATCAGTGGCGTGCCCCCAACGAAATTTATGGAGAAGAACAGCAGCTAGTAGAGCCTTACTATCTGATCATGAAACTGCCTGCCGAGGACAACGAAGAATTTATCCTGCTGCGTCCCTTTACCCCCGTGCAGCGCAACAACCTGATTGCGTGGCTAGCTGCCCGTTCTGACGGGGCGGTGAACCTTCACCCGAAAACCGCTACGGCAGAATGCTGCTCTACCGTTTCCCAAGCAAGATCTGG
>JAAUTN010000328.1 GCA_012031415.1 Leptolyngbyaceae cyanobacterium SM1_4_3
TCAACTCTGCACGTCGTTCAATATCGTCAAGTATCTGTTTGAGTTCGTTACACATCAACAGGTCTTTGTCTTCCCGAAGCTTTTCACCTATGGCTGTTTCTCATGAATGATTTAGGATTGCTATATGTCTCCTTTCCTTATAGAATTTGATTCCATCATCGCAAAATAGGGCTGTACCGGAGGCGATATTGAGAATTTCTTCTAGAAATTGTTCGAAGTTACTTCTGATACCTTCAATATTTATTTGGTCAATGGAATATATAGAGCCGAACTGCTCCCTGAATCTTATGCAATATTGGTACAAGCTTTCTGTTGAATCTAAACGAACCCTTCTTTCACTGTTTATGAACTGAGAGCATCTTTCCGCAAAACATCTGTCGAACTGCTGAAGCCAGTCAATTTCCGCCGTGAACTTCGAATCAAGCTTTTCCTTAACTATATCTTCTTCAATTTTTGCCAGGAACTCATCTTCATACATAAAACCTCTAGGATTTATGTACTTCTTGAGTTTTCTTACACAGTCGTCACTTAGTTCAAAGAGCCTACAGATATCATAATCAGTAATGGATTCAATCCCAGATCGTTGATATTTGAGAGATACTCCTTTAATTAGATGTACATATATCTTAACGTCGCTCAAATGATTGCTTCTATCGTTTTGAAACGTGGACTTTGACGGAACTTTTGCTGTGCGTTTCTTTTTTGCCATAGCGACTACTGGTAAAGCCCTGATGTGTAGAAAATATTTCCCCAATGGTATGCCAGAAATAAATTTTGCGCACCAAATTTTGTTTTTTCTTTGACTTCTACTAAAGACAATGTGGACAAAGCTCCAGGATTTACAAGCTCTCTATGGCTGCCTAACCGCAACTAGCAGGCTAACGTTCCCGGTCAGCGGTTGCCCAGGGCTTTGCGCCCCCCAAGCGGCTTCGGTCAATCCGCTGCACTGGGGTTGTTAGCTGGATAGCGCCACCGATCCCCCCCCAACCACTCAACCTCTGCCACAAAACCGATCGCCCCTCACCACCGCCCCCACCCCTATCTCCTGAGCGTCTTGCCACACCATCACTAACCTCAACAACGGTCACAATCAGAGTCTCCTGAGCACTCGAAACTCTCACCCTCAACCTCCAAGAACGAGTGTAAAAGACCCTGTGCGGAGCCAGCTAACGGTGCTGTTCAGCGGCTGCTCGTAACCTTTGCATCCCTACCAGAAACCTGATTCAGTCCGCTTCAACAGCGTTGTTGGGCGGCATCTTGATCACGGGTGTTGCGTAACATGAATAGTGCAATTGCTTGCGCCAGTGAGAGAAGAAATGTGCTGGCAAGTAATCCGAGTGAGACGGGTAGGCGGAACGCATCATCACCCTGTAAAAGAAAATACGAGTGAATACTGACCGCGATTATTCCTCCAGCCACAAGCAACCAAGAGAAAACAAAACCAGCGGCGCGACCCTGGGTTAGACATTGTTGACCGAACAGCACCAACATGACCAGTGGAATATTCAGCAGTAAGTTTAGTTGAATTCCTCCCGGCATCCTGAACAAATCCCACTCATGCCAATATGCAGCATCGATCTGGTGTGTAATGAGAATAGTTGCATTCACAAGGTAGAGCCAAGAAAGTACTGATTTGGCTGACATTGTTCCTTTGGTTAACATATTGTTTTATAAAAGCAACAAGTTTAAGTCTAGACTTGAGCGCTGACAGCTAGCAATTACTTCGCAGGTAATGCAGCCCAACGTTCCGGTTGAGCGGCTGCAAATAACCGTAGCATCTATACCAGAACCTTTCACCAGTCCGCTCCAACCGGATTGTTAGCTGGCTTTATTAAGCTTGTCTCACTCCACTCCAACCTCTTCTCTCAGAACCATCGCATTTCTCCCAATATCCGTTAAAAGTAGAAGCGTCTGAACTGTAATCCAACTCAAACAGGAAAGCACCGCTACAGCAATTACCACAGGCATTAGGATTAGTGGGTGAGAACTCGTACGTTCCCTCGAAAATTAACTTGTTTTCTTGATTAGTGATTAACCCTATCAGTTTGCCTTCTCCATCTGCACGAGAGTATGTTCCTGTTGCCTTTACTCCATTAGATACTTGATCACCCAAATCTACATTGAGAGTTGCTAGAACGTTTGATGCACCAAACTGTTCCAAAGTAGTATTCCAATCACCCTCCCAAACTCTAGAATCTGACATGGGTGTAGGCTCAGGTGATGAAATGGAAGATCGCGGATTGATAGGAGATGGTGACGGTGGAGAAGGCGAATTGCTTGAGCTATTAGGGGACGACACCGTAGGAGATACTTCTGGAATAGATGAAGTATTGGGACTAGAAGTACTGGATGGTGTTGATGAATTATTAGCATCAACACCGGAGGGTTGCGGGTTTTCTAGTTCTGAATTTGGTGTTGAAGATTCTGTTGAGCTATGTGTTGGTTGTGAAGGCAGTACACCAGGAACTTCAGGACTAGAAGCAACATCAAGAAATGGTTTAAGCAAGTGTAAGCCCACAATTAGAAGCATTGTACCAATTGCAGTAGCGAAAATCCGCTCATTTCTAGTTAGACGAAACCCAAATCCACTAACTTCAAATTTGCCCAGAACAGCAAGACCGAAACACACAAGTCCAACCAAGACAACTAGGTTGGCAACAGGTGCTTGAATAATAAGCTTGAGTACGGATTCCATGATGCTCCCCAAAAGGAAATATGAAGTTGGTATTCGTGATTACAAGCTAAACAATTTAACGAATGATAGCCGACTCACCTCTTCAAATATGTAAAGCATGAGCAGCTTTGACAGTACCCTTGAGGGTACTTTTGGATGATTCGCGGCAATAGCAGGTAGGTATACGACTGCGCCCACACCAAAGCCTCAGCCAGCTAACGACCTGTTGAGCGGCTGTAAATAATTTTTGCATCATCGCTAGCACCTCTCGGCAGTCCGCTCCAACAGGATTGTTATACGCCGTTTCATCACGCACCTATCACTGAACCTGAATAATCTCAAAAGTATCTCGATCGCCAATTCGATAAAACAAGAAGTCGGAGTCGAGGGTAAGAATTTGACGGTATCCTGTCTTTTCAGCGGCTAAAACCAGGGTTACGTCCGCCAAGTCCATCGGTCGATCGCGGTATTGTTCCATCAGTGCCAACAGACGTGGGTAATCACCCTCCTGGATCTCGTAAGCTGTCAGCAATTTGTTGAGTAAAAGCTGCCCCAACTGCTTCTGCATCTGCCAACCACCACGACGGAGAGCGAGGTACATGGCTTCTGTCAGGCATGACCAGGTTGTGAGCAATGGCTTTGTCAAACGCAGAACCGCACCCTTGTAAGCTTTGTGTAAAGGCTGAGTTCGGTCAACCAAGCAAAGCAGAACTCCTGCATCACACAGGATCATAGCTCTAGCCCTTGTTGTCGATACTTGTCAAGTAAGAGTTGTTGATAACTCTCGGATACATCAGGAGAAGGTAGAGCCAGACGATCCACATCTTCAAACCACTTTGACCATGTCTTTTCAAGCGTCTTATCAGGGTGATCAGCGGTGTTTGCAACCTGATGTTTATAAATCAAGAAATCAATGAAGTCGTTCACTTCCTGCAAAAGCGGCTCAGAAAGTTGCTGCAATTTGGTAATGGCATTATCACGAATTGTCATAGAAGTTACCCTACATAAACTTAAAGTGAGTGCTGAGAAGTATCATGCCAACTTAGAAACCACATGAATAAAATACTTGAGTTCCTGCGGTGAAAAGACCAATACGCTATACCCGCTAAAAGCTCCAAGAAAATTGACCAACCCTATATTCAGCATTTCTTTTCTGCACTTCTAGTTTGACCTTCCCCTCTATCTGCTCAGTTTCTCTATACCTTATAGTGACTTTAAAATAGAAACCGTTTGGTACAGGAAAAACCACCAGCTTCAAAGTCATCAACATTGGAGTAGACTCTAGTCCTATACACCTCACCTGTTTCATACAACAAATCTTGATCGGGGTTCTCAGGATTGAGGTCACAACCTTGAGAACTAGCACAAACGCATTCATATACATATAAGCCACCCATGTTTGCAAATATTACTCCAGCAAGAACAATTAGCAAGAAAGAGGCTGCACCAAAAACTGTATGCTTCTTTTTTGAAGGGCTTGGCTGAACAACAGGCTCTGGTGTTGTTGAGTTAGAACTAGATGACAGCTCTTGTTCGCGTCTTAATCGCTCTTGTTCTTCTCTTTGCCTTTGCTGATCGGCTTCCCGCTTCTTTTGTTGATACTCAGCTTCGTTTTGGTCACGAATAGGATGTTCAATTTGCTCGATATCCTCACCTTTCAAGCCTAAAGAGCGTTGAAAATCTCTCAAGCCGTTTTGAGCGTGTTCACTTAGAGGATACTCAGATGCGATCGCCCTACGAAATTCTTGCTCATAGCGTTCTAGCTTCTGTTGGTAAGCCTCCTGCTCAGCTTTTGTCTGCTGAGCAGTTTGAGTAAAAATTTCTTGCTGAATTGAATCTACGTCTTCTTGTCTTAGCCCCAAAAGCTCACGAAAATCTTCTAGTTCAGATTGTTCATGACTACTCAATGGATAGTTATGCTCAACCGCATCCAAAAATGCCTGTCGATATCGCTTTAAGTTCTCCAAACGCTCTTTGTAAGGTCTAAGAACTTCAGCTTCGATTTCTTCGGCTACTTCTGGAGATAAACCTAATTGAGTTTGAAGCAATCCTAAATTATTCCGTCCAATTCGAGAAATACCGCCTTGACTGGAATATTGTTCTACCTTTCTGCGGTATCTCAACTTAGGATCAGCAACTTTTGCCTTAGCTAATACAATCTCAAAGCCCATGTCTTTGAGCGTAATTAGCTTTGGAGTCATATTAGGTGCAGTTTCTTGCACTTTGCTGGTGGCATAGTCATGTAACTCTCGAATTGAGATCTTGCCATCTTCATCGCGATCGCTGCTCCAGTCTCAATCCCTTCAACCAAATAACGAGTGTAAAGAGATAGATCTGAACCTTGCTGCTCAAAGGAGTATTGTGTTGAGCTAGAAGAGGTTAACACAACTCGCCCTTCTGCCCCTAACTGCCCTTGCAAATCTACTGAACCATCATCCTTAGTTTGTAGAGTTGGATCAAATGCTCCACTGAAGCAGCAATCTAAGATGATGGCTTGCCGCTTCGCACGGCTATTATTCATTACTTCATGAATAAATCTAGCGGGAACGGCTGTAGAACGAATCAGATCTCCTTTAGGATTTTTTTGTGTTATGCGAGTGGCGAAGTATAAGTTATTGCTATCGTCTTTTATGCCATGCCCGGAAAAAAACAGAAGTACTAAATCATCTTTAGTTCGTCCCGTGAATAGTGTTTCCACTTCATATTGCATTGATTGAGGGTCAGGGTTAGTTAAAACCTTTACTTCATCAAAACCACCCATCTCAGAATCTTGGAGGATTCTTTGTAGAGCAGCAACATCCTTAACTGCCGCAGGTAACGGGTTCAGTCCTAGCTCGTACTCACTGACACCAATCAACAACGCAACCTTTGCCATACTTGCTCACCTACGCTGCTACAAAATCTTGGGCTGCTTTGATTGCTGCTTCCAGTTCTTCCCGACTGTGAGCTTTCACGGTTAACTTCTTGCCGTTCGCTTCGACCGCCAGTTCAATTGGCTTACCACCGAGGCGATCGCCCAGGAAACCCATCAACTTTTGAGCATTGGCAACGCTCACCTCAGCAGACAGAAGCCCAACTAGAAAACCTCCGAGTGCTTTGTTTCCCTCTGGAGGGTTGGGGTCAAGGACACGAGCGACAGCACCTACCTCCTCTACCTGCTTCAACTCAGCCATAAGCCGTTGAACTTGTTCATCTCGCTCTTCTGAGTCTAGGTCAGGGTCATTGAAGGCGATCGTTAACTTGACACTGGCACTTGAGGTCATAAGTATTTGGGGCTATAAAGTCTCAAAATATTACTTGATTGTGGCATAACCATCCGGTGAAAACCGAGGTCTTCAATCCAGAAAATGTATTCACTTATTAAATCTTCAAAGAATTTAGATGACTACTGCACTTGCAAGAAATTTAGGAGGGACACCAACCCAAGGGGGAAGGCGTATAACAGTGAAGCTCAACGGCGACAAGTAACCTTGGGGACACCACCAAGATCTCGCTTCCGTCCGTTGCAGCGCAGTGTTAGCCTGCTGGCAACTACAGCTATTTACGGCTTTTCCAGTAGCCAGGTTCTCGACTACAGTGCATCACTGCCAAAATCAGAATGTAGTCTTGCTCAATTGTATAGAGAATTCCATAGGGGAATCTGCGTGTCATACATCGCCGAACATCCTCATCAATCACAATGTAACGAGTAGGTGATTCTCTAATGCGATAGACTGCATCCTCAATAGAATCAATGAATGCCTGCGCCACCTCAACCCGTTGTTCTGCATAGTATTGGACAGCCTCAGCATATTCTGTGAGAGCTTCAGGATGAAAGACATACTTCATTGATCTAGCAACTGCCTCACCTGGCTTAATGCTTCTTCTCCTGGGATGGGTTGCACAGAGCCGTTGAGAATCTGATCTCGTCGTTTCTTGGCTTCAGTAACCCAAGCTGCCTGAACGGTTGGATCGGTATCGAACTCTAGGCTTTCGACTAGCTTTTCTGCCAGGAGCGCCCTAGATACACTAGGGAGAGCTAGAAGTTCTTCTGTTAGTTGCTCAATTGACCGCATAGATCCTCACAGAATAATAAACCTTGCTTACATTTTAACAAAATCTAAGAGCCAAAGTTTAAGCTACTTGTTCGGCTTATGGCATATTGTTAGGCTGCCATCTTTTCTCATATCTCTTAAGAAGACGTATTTAAACATATTTGATTTAAGAATTTTTATTGTACCGTCTTCGATATTTCATTGTTCGATATTTCATTTATTTAATCGCTCAAGTGATCGTTGAACAATAGCTTGAGCAACATTAATACCAGTAGCTGTCTCAAAAACATGCCAAGAAGGTGCCCAATTTGCTTCAAGGATATGAAATTCCCCAGATAAATCTACTGCTACATCAATACCTAAAACCCCCTTTGTTTTAACATGGGGTAGTAAAAAATTAATTAGATCAAGATTTTCTATTTTCGTAAATTTAGCCCCTTGTGCAGCATTTGCAGCAAATATTCCTTCTTTCGGGAGTTTCCTCACAACCCCTAGTACTTCCCCATCGACTATCAACACTCGATATTCCTCAGCAAAAAAATCATAGGTTTGTAAAAATAGTGGTTCATCTTGGTTGTCACGTAATCTAAAAAAATTATTAGCATAGCTGTTTGCTAATTCTAAGTCTGTCAAAATCTGAAGTCCTTTTCCTTGCTTACCTGCAATAGGTTTAGCGATAAGTGGGAAAAGATTTTTTCTATGAAGTTCTTCGAGAAGATGTAGAGCATTTTCACATTCAAAAGCAAAAAAGGAGCTTGAACCTACTCCTTGTTGAAATCGTTCTACAGTCGATAGAAGCTTTGAAGCATAGCCAACGGGAAATCTATCGATAGGATCAAATATGTCACACCCACATAAATTAAGTGCATGAACTAGAAGGGAAGTTGAAGTTTCATAATGTACTGTACTTCTTATATGAAGAGAGTGAAGATTAGAAATATACTGCCCATCATGCAAGAGAATAGGTTTCTGTTGTCCTCGAATGAATTGATATGTTATTTGTCTAGTATTAATCAAAATTACAACGGGAGCATCCCACTTTTGCAAAAATACTCGATGCCCGTCAGGATAGAGGTGTAAGATTAGGCAGCGTGAAGATGACACCGAAGAAATTGAGCGGATAAAAGTTTGTAGTCAAGAGATTGCTGAAATTCTCTATCGCAATACCCGTGAGAGTGAG
>JAAUTN010000329.1 GCA_012031415.1 Leptolyngbyaceae cyanobacterium SM1_4_3
GGGCTAGGGGCTAGGGGCTAGGGGCTAGGGGTTAGGATGCTATAGCTGGCGATTACGCGGCCTGCTCCTCGTAGCTGATGGTAGTAGGCTTGGGCGATCGCTCCGGCTTCGGCAGATAGAGGATCAATTCCGATGCCGTTGCGCCCGATTGCTTTGCCAGAACTGTGAATGTAGCCTTCCTCGCCTAGATAGAGTCCAACGTGGGTGCAGCGATCGCGACCAAAGAAAACCAGATCACCGGGCTGTAGCTCTTCTATCGCAATCAGTTGGACGAACGCCTCCTGCTGATAGGCATCTCTGGGTAGCCAAATGTCAACGGCCGCAAAAGCGGTTTGAACTAACCCCGAACAGTCATAGTTTGGCCCGACGGTGCCGCCCCAAAGGTAGTGGTTGGGCTGGGTCATGGCTTTGCGGGTAAACGCAATTACTTTGGGTAAACGGGCTTGAATTTCGAGTGGGGAGAGGGCGATCGCCCGATAGGTTTCCGCTGCCACGCTGAGCAAGTCCAGATCTTCCATAGCCAGCCAACCGAGATAATCATCCTCACAGAGGCAAACTTTGATCGCGCTTGTATCGTCCTCAGTCCCCAAAAATGCCTGATCTGAGAGTGATACAATACGCAACTGACGACCCGCCACTGCTTGAGTTGCCAGAGCTTTGAGCGCAGGCGAATCATACAGATTGAGGTTTGCCTGACACTGATATTCCACTGACTGTCCTGCACTCAGAGCAGACTGTATTTCTGTGAACGAAACCATATTCAAGATGATTATTCAGATTATTTTTACAGCGGTTTTCACTTCTATAAAACACAAATCCCTGTAGGAGCGAGTGACCAATTCGCCCTTCATCCCTCATTCTTCATCCTTCCTTCCATATGTCCTTTTTTCGTCAAGATGAATCGTTGGAACAGCGGGGCGATCGCATTCTTGCTGCAACCTGGGCAGAGTTTCCAGGCTTAGCCCAAAATCAGATCGCCATGACCTGCATCGTCTACGATGATCCGGTTTCTGTAAATACCGGAGGAGCGCTCAGCCCCGCCGAATTTTGGCAGCACTCAGTACGCGGGTTTGCCTATCGCGGGGTAGAGCGAATTTATCCTGCCAGCGTTGTCAAGCTGTTTTATCTGGTTGCCGTCTACGAATGGCTGGAGCGCGGCATGATTCCCCCGTCAAGCGAACTGGATCGGGCAATTCGCGACATGATTGTAGATTCCAGCAACGATGCAACTAGTTTGGTGGTAGACGTACTCACAGGCACTACCAGCGGACCAGAACTGCCTGCCGCTCCTTTTGAAACCTGGAAGAACCAGCGCAACCTGGTTAACCGATATTTTCAGTCGCTTAACTGGCCAGAGCTAGAAACCGTCAATATTAATCAAAAAACCTGGTGTGATGGCGCTTACGGGCGCGAACGAGCCTTTTTGGGCGAACTGATGGAAAACCGCAATATGCTGACGACGAATGCAGTTGCCCGATTGCTGCATAGCATTGTAGGCGGGGTAGCGGTTTCATCAGGGCGATCGCAAACCATGATGACCCTCATGCAGCGTCGCCTCGACCCCGAAGCTCTAGCATCTGACCCCGAAAATCAGGTGACAGGCTTTTTAGGCGCAGGTCTGCCCCAGTCCGCCAGGGTATGGTCTAAAGCAGGACTCACCAGCAAGGTCCGCCACGACGCAGCCTATGTCGAATTGCCAGAGCGATCGCCTTTTTTATTAGTCGTTTTTACTGAAGGCGAGTCCCACAGCAAAAACGAAACCATCCTTCCATTTGTTGCTCAGCAGGTGACTGCCGCGCTGGACTAAGGCGAGAGGGCTGTATGCACCCATAGGTTCTCTCCGGCTCTCTTCAATTCTTCATAGCCCCAAATCGAACAGACTTCTGAGCGTCTAAGCTCCAGTCGGGTCTGAGACTTTTAGCCTGACGCAAATAGGGATGATGAATCTCAGCCAGTGGATCTGGCATATTGATGTGAATTAGCAGACGAATGCAGCGCTCTAAACTGCCTTCGACGTGCATTTGCTGGACATCAAGTAGCGGTACGTTTTGCCAATGGGGGCGTTCACGGGCGATCGCCGCAGGAAAAATCGCATCTAAATCACGAGTCACCGAAAACGTAGCGCTAACAATATCGTCCGGGTCAATCGGGTTAAGGCTTTCTAACTCATCCAGCAGTTCCTTCACCGCCTCTCGAATCGCCTCAACCGAATTTCCTGAGACTGTCGTTGCCCCTCGAATTGCCCGAACTTTCCAGCCCACGTTAAAGCCCTCCCAAAATTCCAATTAATGACTCAAAGCTATATCTAGTTTGCGCCCCCAAGCAGACGTTTGAGAAGTTTAGCCTGTAGCCTTATCGGTGCAGGATATAGCTTTCAGGAAGATTGAGCTTAATTCAGTTCAGGTCACTTCTAGCGCCTTTTGCCATGCGACTTAGATTTAATGCCGTTTAGTGCCATCAGGGACGATATAGCCACAGGGGTAAACCGCTAGTTGCTAATTCAAACTCTACCCAGTCAATTCCGGTTGACAGCCCTGTGTGCAGCCGAGAACTGCTCGACAAGACCCGGTTTAACAAGCTTTTTCGCTCTTCCAGGGTATAGCACTGTGTTTTGTCAGGGTCAAGCCCAGCTAGCTCTGCTGCCCAGCGGCGAGCATCTTCCTCCGTACCCAGGCGATCGACCACTCCCAACTCCAGCGCCTGCTGCCCGGTAAAGATGCGTCCGTCAGCAAAACTCTTGACCGTCTCTACTGCCAGGTTTCTAGCTTCGGCAACCGTCTGCACGAACTGCTGGTAGCTGACATCAATCAACTCCTGCAAAATGTGCTGCTCCGGCTCGGTCAACTCTCGATCAAAGGCGAGAATATCTTTATAAGGTCCAGACTTGATCACTTTGAAAGAAACGCCGATTTTATCGAGCAGGCGTTCCAGGTTGTTTCCCCGCAAAATCACCCCAATGCTGCCTGTAATCGTGCCGGGATTCGCGACGATATGATCGGCTCCCATGCCGATATAAACGCCACCAGAAGCCGAAATATTGCCAAAGCTAGCAACAATCTTGACCTTTTCTCGCAGCCGTCTGAGGGCGCTGTAAATTTCTTGAGAGTCACCCACCGTACCACCAGGGCTGTCAATTCTCAGCAACAGCACCGGAAATTTCCTCTCTTCGACTGTTTTAAGAGCTTCTAAAACTCGTTTGCGGGTTGATCCAGCGATCGCTCCTGTAATTTCAATGCGGGCAATTTTCCGAGAATTCGGCTTAAAGGGCCAGATCATAATCGTAGTCAAGCGTTGGACAGTTAAGTTTGTTAAGCAAAGCTAAATTATAGTGTGACTTATCTGGAGAAATTTAGCGGCGCAATCCGGTACGACAGTCACAGCAATTCTTAACATAAGTACATATTCAGTTAATATATGTAAAAGCCTGAGCCAGAATCATGCACCTAAAGCTAACCGAGTCTAGACTGCCATTTGCATCGCTGTTGCTGATTGCCCCCTTTTTCCTCTGGGGAACCGCAATGGTGGCAATGAAAGGAGTCATGCCGCACACAACCCCGCTGTTTTTGGCTGGGGTAAGGCTGGTGCCCGCAGGCATCTTGATTCTCATTGCCGCAGCGCTGATGGGTCGCCCCCAACCCAAAGGCTGGAGTGCTTGGCTCTGGATTGGCTTGTTTGGGCTTGTGGATGCCACTCTATTTCAGGGGTTCCTGGCAGAAGGGCTAGCTAGAACGGGAGCCGGACTGGGTTCAGTCATGATTGACTCACAGCCACTAGCGGTAGCTGTCATGGCACGGTTTTTGTTCGGTGAGCAGGTGGGGCTGTGGGGCTGGCTAGGGCTGGCTTTTGGTGTATTTGGGATTAGCCTCCTGGGTCTACCCGATGCCTGGATTCTGTCGCTCCTGCATGGTGAGGTGTCTGGCAGTGGACAAATCGGCATAGAGGCTGTGCAGCAGCTTTTTCAAAGCGGCGAATGGCTAATGCTGCTGGCAGCGCTGTCAATGGCGGCAGGTACGGTCATGGTAAAGTTTGTCTGTCGCTATGCTGACCCGGTTGTGGCAACGGGCTGGCATATGATCTGGGGAGGACTGCCGCTGTTTGCACTTTCTGCAATCAGCGAGGCACAGCAGTGGCCACAGCTTCAACTGTCAGACTGGATGGCTTTGAGCTATTCGACGATTTTTGGCAGTGCGATCGCCTACGGTTTATTCTTCTATTTCGCCTCCAGCGGCAACCTGACCAGCCTCAGTTCTCTGACTTTCCTCACGCCCGTATTTGCACTGCTATTTGGCAATCTATTTCTAGCGGAGGTGCTGAGTCCGATTCAGTGGGTTGGGGTCAGCCTTACACTAGTCAGCATCTATCTAATCAATCAGCGAGAAGTGTTAGCCGAAAAATTCAGAGGTCTGATACAGCAGCAGGGACAGCCGCTCATCCATCGGCAAAAAGAGAAGGCAATAGAAGCTGGCTCATCGAATTCGATACTCCTCACAGGCAGTGATCCTACTGAGGTATCATCGGTAATGACGGGTACACACGAGTCAGAATCAGAACAGCTTCGTTGAGAAACATAAGCAGCACATAGCAGCTTAATTCAGTTTTCAATCTTGTGTTGAAAATCGTCAATGTTTAAGATTAAAAGAGCGATCGCTTCCCTTTGTAAGTGTGTAGAAAAGTTGATTTCCATAGTTGGTTTTGCTTGCATCAGCACAGAATTAAGCTAGCTTTGACTTCTAGCAGTGGTTTCATTTATCTAATGGCGATCGCTTTTGACAAGTCAGATGTTAATTTTATGTCCTGACTTGATATTCCTGTGTTTTTTCTGTGTTGGTCACTAAAATCCGACCCTGATGTTTCGTTTTATTAGTAGCATCTATTCCAAACTCACGCTTTTAGCATCTGCTCCAGCTAGAGTTTCACTGCGGTGACTCGACTAGTTTTTTACTTCTGAAACGGAAGCCATTTCTATGGAATAACCATCAGGATTGAGTTAGCTTGAGTTTACATCTGCTCGAATACCCGGACTAGATCTTCGATCCAAAACTCGAACTACCATGTCCTACCGTCTTAGTTTACTGTTGGTTAGCTGTCTCACTTGTCTGGGGATAACCCCCATCTCACCTCTGGGATTGCGGTCCAACGCGGAGACAACGCTCCCACATACTCTCCCTGCGGATGCTTCTGTCCTGGTGCAAAGGTCTGAGGTCGCTCTGGAAATGGAGCTTGCTCAGGTGGAGTCTTCACCGTCACCCTCTGTATCACCCCTACCCTCTGTGCCAGATCTGCCCGAACTGAGTCCTGGTAGCCGAGGTCCGACCGTCACTCAACTGCAAACGATTTTGCAAGAGTTAGACCACTACGATGCAGCAATTGATGGGCAATATGGAGCAAGTACCGCTGAGGCAGTCACTGAGTTTCAGCAAGCAGCAGGACTAACGGCAAATGGTCTGGTCAGCAGCGAAACCTGGCAACGGTTACTGGCAGCGCAGGGGACAGAAACTTCAGAGACAACGCCAGCCTCAACCGAAACTCCATTAGCGACAGAAACGTCTGCTGAGACTGCACCTGCTGAAGCTGCACCCAGAAGCGGATTAACCTGGTGGATTCTGAGTTTCTTGGTCGTACTGGGTGTCGCAGGTGGTCTGTTCTATTTCCTGCGGATGGAGAAACTTGAGGCAAAGCGCCCCGGCTCCTCATCCAGAGGTGGGCTAGCCGATCAGTCACCCACGCTGGACTCCACTCGCTCCTACTTTCAAAACGGCAGTGGCAATCGTAATTTAGTCCGTTCTGAGGTGGTTTCCGGGCACATGGAAGATGCCTCAGATATGGAAGGCACCTCTCGGCTCTCCAAAATTGACATCGTTCAGGAGCTAGTCAGAGATTTGCACAGTCCTGACCCAGGCAAGCGCCGCAAGGCAATTTGGGAATTGGGACAGCGGGGAGATTCACAGTCGCTTCAGCCGCTGGTTGACATGATGATCGACGCAGACTCTAGCCAGCGGAACCTGATTCTGGCGGCAATTTCAGAAATTGGGGTGCGATCGCTCAAACCCGTCAACCGCGCTCTGCTCATTTCACTGCAAGACAACAGCCCCGACGTTCGCAAAAATGCAATTCGCGACCTCACCCGAATTTACGATCAGGTCGCGCAGGTCAGCCATTTGCTGCGTCATGCGGCCGAAGATGGCGACGACGAAGTGCGGGAAACAGCCCGTTGGGCCCTGGGGCAGCTTAACCGCATCAAGACTTTGACTGAATCTTTGCCAGAATCTGAAGCAAGCTCAACGGCTCTCCCTAACTCTGCTAATTCTGCAAAACAGGAGCAACTGCCTGAAGATTCCTCAGCAGCTTCTAATCGCTATGCTGAGGAATCTGCCCCGTCAAACTCAAACTATTACTCGGAGTCGTCTGGCTCAAACTACTACCCAGAAGATTCTTCGGTTTCAGGGGGGCAAGACTCAAACTCAAATTCAACCAATGACACCTACTGGTAGAACTAGGGTTTGAGCCTCTTCATCAGGCTTTTCTGTTCATTAAAATTCTTCATCAAAATTTTAGGGACACGGCTATTCAAGCATTGCCTCGTCTGAGTATATCTCCAGCGTTGCAAACTCGTAGCGATTCTTGCCTAACTCTTTGGCATCGTACATGGCGCGATCGGCTTTGACCATCAAATCTTCCATGCTCGTTCCGCTGAGCGGGTAGATGCTGATGCCGAGGCTAGTCGTAATTAGAATAATTTGCTCTTCCAAAACAAACTTTTGCGAGAGCGTTGCCAAGATCTTTTCAGCAACTCTGGTGACATCTTGAACGGCAGGAATTGCCGGAAGCAGTACAACAAATTCATCTCCGCCCAATCGCGCTACCATGTCGCTTCCTCTGAGGCATCCGGTTAGCCGTTGAGCGACTGCCTTGAGCAGCAGGTCGCCCGTTTGGTGTCCGAGCGTGTCGTTAATTGTTTTGAACCCGTCCAGGTCAAGAAACAGCAATGCGGATAGCTGTCCGTGTTCGCTAGCCCAGGTTAGCACTTGCTGTAGGCGGTCTTGCAGCAGTTTTCGATTGGGCAAACCCGTTAGCGGGTCATGATAAGCCATTTGCCGCAGGTGAGTTTCGGCTTGCTTTAGCTCAGCGTTGGAGCGAACTAACTCAGCGGCGGTGCGCCTTAGTTCTTCTTCTACTTTTTTGCGTTGGGTAATGTCGCGAATGATGCCAACAAGAAACTGGTTGCCAGCCGCATCGGTGTGGAGCGATCGCTTCGTAGCAATCAGACGAGTAATACCCGTAGCATCTGTAAACTCTTCCTCACTTTCTTGCGCTGTCCCGGTCGCAAATGTCAGTTCATCTTGCTGCCGAAAGGATACCACCTGTTTGTCTGAAAAAAAGTCGCGGTCTGACTTCTCCAGCAGCGTCTGAAGCGGATGTCCAATCAGGCGACAGTAAGCCTCATTCAACACAATCCAGCGATGCTGATTGTCCTTAACGAATACCGGATCGGGGATCGTGTTAATGACGGATTGCAGAAATTCCTTTGACTTTTTCAACTCTTCCTGGAGGCGAGCCATGTAACCCGTAATGGCAACCGCAGAACCGATTAGAGCCATCACAGAGGGAATCAGCGGAATCCACCAGCCCTGGAGCAGCACGAGATAGCAGATTCCGGTTAAGCCGCCGCTGGCAGCCAGGATGCCAAGCGCAAATTTTTGGGGAGATCGGAGCTTCCAGACTACAGCGGCTCCTACCCAGGACCAGATTAAAATCCAGCCTAACTCCAGAGGATCAGACCAGACTTTTAGCAGCGATCGCCTCCCAGTGCCGCCCCTAAAATTTGATGAATAAAATTGGCATGAAGCTCAACCCCTGACACCTGGCGGACTTCTTCACCTAAACTG
>JAAUTN010000330.1 GCA_012031415.1 Leptolyngbyaceae cyanobacterium SM1_4_3
CTTGCATTTGTCAAAACAGCGATCTTGAAAGTTGACAGTGCTGCACTGCAAAGGTGGATCGTGAAAATCCCCATCCCTTTGCGCTCAGAGATATCATGGCAGATTCGGCTTCTCATCATGCCACAGTTTTCCCGTTAAAAAATGTGGGAGTTTCTGGAATTTCTTCTTACCATGCAATTCGACAAATCATCTTTGACTCGATCAATGATCCGTCTCTTGAGGGAGAACCGCTGAAGACTCTCAAGTGGTTGGCTTATGAACAATGGGACACACAACCCAGAGAACTACCTCTTTTCGGATGCCCTCACTGTGAGGAAACTGTTGCAACTCTACCCTATGATGCAGAAGAAGGTTCTTGCCCTAGTTGCGGTAATCATCTACTTCTTACTGATATGCTGGGCTTCCATTTAGAGATGGCAGAAGATTCTGCCCCCCAAAGCTTAGCTATGTCTTATATGGCAGTTCATGAAACTCTTCTCCTTTTTACAGCGATTCGTTATTTTTGGCAGGAGCGTAGAGAGTCGTTAGCTAAATGTCTTTTTGTGAAAGATGGACCGCTTTCTATACGAGCGCAATACTCAAAACTAGTAAACCCAATCCGCCGTTTTCTACTTCATGCACGAGATAGCGGTCATCCAGTTCATCTGATTGGGCAAGAAAAGACGGGTGCATTTCACGATCACTTGCAAATGATTGGTAAGGATGCTCCAACTGGCTGTTTATTCATTCCTGATGGACGTTATATCAGCAAAGAGGTTTATCATCGACCTGATCCCAAAACGCCATACGGTAGAGATACCAACTATGGAGTCAAAGTATTTGTCAAACTCGATTCCTATCATCAGATGATCTTGAATATCCCAACTGGGAAAAACGTTGAGAGTCCATATCTTGAAAGCCCAAAATTAGGAGATTTGATTGGTGCTGCCAACATATTTGCAACTCTTCCAGAACTACTCAGTTACCGACATGAAGGTGGTTTATTACCTGTAGAGTTAGCAAATGGAGTGGCTTCTTTGTCCACATATCCCTCTGCTCGAATTCTCAAAATGTTTGCCGAAGAAAATTTTAAGACATCCATGTAGGAGGACTGTAACAATGACCGAATTACTTGAACGGGCGATCGCCCAACCTGAAAACTTTACCTGCTGATGAGCAGGATGCAATCGCCGCTCGTCTCCTTGCTGAGTTGGAAGATGAGCGGGTATGGAAAGCTCAGTTTGAATCCACGACAGATGCTCAGTGGGATCGTATAGCTGAGATGGTACGCCAGGAAATTGCTGCTGGTGATATCACTCCTCTTGCCGAAGTGTTTCCGCCTCAATCGTAGTCATGAAATCAAGCGTTACAAAAGCGTTTCGCAAGAAACTAGATGGGCTTCCCGCATCAGTTCAAGAACAAGCGACCAAAGCTTATGAACTTTGGCGTTCAGATCCCTACCACAATAGTCTCCAATTCAAGCGGGTTAGCCAACGCCAACCAATTTATTCAGCTCGTGTGAGTTTGGACTACCGGGTTCTTGGCTTGTTGGAAGATGACCACATTTACTGGTTTTGGATTGGCGCACATGCAGAGTACAACGAGTTGCTTAAGCGGTTGTAGCGCCAGCAGCCTAACAATGCGTTGGTGCAGACGGGCGAGAGAACTTGGTGCTGAGTTCCAGGGTATCTGCCGCCGCACAACTTCACCGTTAGGCTGCTTGAGTTATCGGTGGAGACAGTACATGAAGATTTTCTGTCGAGGCTTAAAATTTAGCGCTTATGTTTTTTGATTTGATGATATATGTAGTGGCATAGTTGAGAACTTGTGGAAGAATTTTAAGTAGGTCAAGTAAGATCAAGGAAAACAACAATAAAGGTAGCATTTTATGGATTCCACTGTGGCGATAGCAATTCTCACCGGATCGCTTTCAGTAACCACCTCAGTTGTTGTAACAGCTTTACAAAATAGATCGCAGCTACAGAAAATACGAAAAGAACATGAACAAGGTTACGAAAAAGCTTTATTTGGGAAAAGGATAGAACTCTACCCACAACTATACTGTGTGTTGAGTGAGTTCATTAAAGCTATCCAGTCTGGGCAACAGAGCCGTGAAAGCCTTCTGAAGTTCAAAGAGGCTACTGATAAACTGAATAGTGAGAACGCCATTTTCTTTTCCCTACATACAGCGCAAATCAGTGGTCGTCTCCGTAAATATCTAATTCTCCTACTAGACGAACAGTATACAAAAGCAATTACTGATGAAAATTGGAAGCGTCTCTGGAAAATTATTGAGCGTTTTGAGAATTCTTTGAAGGCGGACATTGGTATCTTTAATCTACCAGTTGTAGGCGCATCTCCTTATCAAGAGAATGATATTCTATTAATTGATGAAATTGATAAGGAAGTTAAACTTTTGACAGGCTCAGACCTGTGGCGTAGAGATAGAAAGGAGACACAGTTACTTCCCTTTCAGTCTGATTCTTCACATAGCACAATTGATAGAAAAAGTTCCCCAAAAAGCCCTTTAAGGCGACTCCTAAAATTTCTTCAGGTTCCTAGAAGCCATTAGTGTAGTAAAGCTACATAGCTTACTTCAGAGTAGAACATTTGGTTCACCAAGTTAGAAGACATCAAATTTTTGTTACAATACCCCTAGAGTTTAATATTCTGCGAGAAGGATATGCGATCAATCGAGCAGCTAACAGAAGAGCTATTGTCTTTGTCTAACGAATCTAGGGCACTTCTCGCAGACAAGCTGGTAGAGAGCCTAGAATTCGATACCGATTCGACTATTCAGGAAGTTTGGGTGGCTGAAGCCAAAAGACGAAGAGCCGAGATTCGAGACGGTTCAGTCCAACCGATTCCGGGGGAAGATGCTTTGGCTCAAGTTAGACGACTGATTGAACCATGAAGTATGTATTTCACCCTGAAGCCCTCACTGAATATGCTGAAGCGGTTCAATACTATACAGAGCAACGGGTTGAGGTTGCACAAGCGTTCATCAATGCAATCGAGGATACGGTCTATCGGATCAGAGAGTCCCCCACTCGTTATGCTGTGATTGATGATGACGTTCGACGGTGTATGGCGCGGAAATTTCCCTATGGAATCCTCTATACAATCGAGCAAGACTACATTCTTATTTTGGCGGTTATGCATTGTAGCCGAGAACCGGGATATTGGAAAAGTCGTAAATAGGCGAAGTTGCCAGCAGCCTAACACTGCGCTGCAACGGACGGAAGAGAGATCTTGGCGGTGATGCAAAGGTTATCTGCCGCCGTTGAGCTTCACCGTTAGCTGGCTCCGCATTGAGGTCTTGCACTCGTTCTTGCAGGTTATCGGTGAGTCCGAAAGCACCCAGGAGGTTGTCTGTTGTGGCAGTTGTTTGAGATTGTCTGTGGTGTCTCAAAGCACTCAGGGGGCGATCGCTGGAGGCATTGGTTGAGGGCGTTCGGTAGGGTGTGGGAGGTTGAGTTGAAGGGGCCATCGGCGGTGACCAGCTAACACGTCAATGAAGCAAACTGTCGAACGCCACTTGTAGGGTTGCCCAGAACACTTGCAGCCGCTTATCTTGGTCGTTATGCGTAAGATAACTCCTCAAAATTTGTAGAAAGGATACAATGGAAGAACTGGAAGACTTAAAATTAATTGCCGATAAAAAGCGCATTGAGTGTGCCATTGACGCAAAGGCTTACTCAATTTGCCTTGCTAATTTAATACCAGCGAATATCATATTAGTCGTTGGTGGGGCACTTTTATCCCTTGTTGCAGGTGCTTCACTGCTCACTGAACAAGAAATTATAAACAAAAAAACCGCAGGAGTTTTAGCTCTTGTTAGCTCTGGGTTTACAATCATTCATACCAAGCTCAATTGTGATCAGTATCAGGCTGAATGTAAAAGGCTGAAAAGTCTATACGAGGGGTTAAGCGAGGATTATGCAAATTTGGAAATGGAGTCAACGGTTGAAGATTTTAGATTGAAGTTAAAGGCTCTCAATAATGAGCGTACCCAAGTGAAAAAAGGGGCTGGAGCAGATCCTTCGGTGAAGAGCATTGATGAAGCAAACAAGTTATTCAATGCATAACAAATCGCGAACCGGAACGGAGTATTAGTTTGCCTGTTATGTCGCCAAGATTATCACCGTCCGGTTAGCTCAATCGTTAGCTGGTTGCGTACAAGCGTCTCGTAATCGTCCTTGAAGGATATCTGTGAGTGCGAAAACACCTAAAAGTTTATGAGTTGTTGCTAATTTCTATGATCACTTCTCCTTGGTTCAACCGTTCTAGAGCATCAGGCAAAGTAGCAGCCAGCAATTGTCGTAGGTTGCGATTTGTAACATTGCCACAAGTTAACCACAAAATCTGAGGAGGTGATCCTAATCGACATACCAGATCAATAAAGTCGCTGTCTTTCGTCATAATCACAGCGTTCTCAGCTCGTGCTGCTTCAAAAATTTCAATATCTTGAGCATCTCGAAGTTCTAAATCTCGTAGCGCAGCAGCTTCTAAACCAAAGGTGACTGCTAGCCAATTTGCCAGGGTTGGAGGTAGTTGAGCGTCAATCCAAATTTTCATGCCGTTAGTCTGGGAAAATCAGTGCGTCGTGCTGCAAAAAGCAGACAAGCTTGAATATCTTCCAGTCCCAAATCGGGGAAGTCTTCTAAAATCTCAGCAACACTAACATTTTCAGCTAACATTTCTAAAATATCGGTGACTCGGATTCGCATTCCTCGAATGCAGGGACGACCACCACACTGACCAGGAGTTTGGGTAATGCGAGTGAGCAAGACAGTTGTCGAGTTCATAAGAGAATGTTTTTAAGGTACTTCGTCTGACTCCATATTATCGAGTAATCATGCCAACATCCGCCAGCTAACAATTCAAATGCAGCGGACGGATGAAAGCTGCTGGTTGTGTTATCAAGGTTGTCTGCCGCCGCTGATTTGAGCCGTTGGGCTGCTTCTCCCTTGGTAGGGGCTGTGCTTTAGGCGATCTATTGTGTACAAAGATAAACAGGAGCTATTATTTAGGATGACTATATTGCTCTAATACAAAATTTCAAAGTAGCAGGCTAACTTCTCCTGAAATTGCTAGATAAGTCCTTCGGGGTGTAAAGAAATGCAACACAGATCAGAAGGGGCGAAAGAAGCGAGAAAACCAGAATCCCATGTGATAGATCAGGCGTTGCAGTACTACGAGCAAGGAAAAGATCTTGCAGGTACTCAATACACGTGGGGACTGGAAAAAGCAATAGCAGCATTTGAAGATCTGTTCGATATTGTTAAGAATCATCACGACCCAACCAATCCTCTTTTCTTCCGTAGATCGAATATACTTCCAGATGCACATGAATATTGTGGTTTAGCGTATCTAAAGCTCTCGCATGAGAGATCTGTAAATCACCCAGAACTCCATCTTAAAAAATCGGTAGAAAACTTTTTAAGCGCATCTTATTATCGTTCAAAAATTTCTCGTGAATATGAACAATCCACTTCAAAATGGGAAAAGATAAAATCTTCCTGTGATAACTACATAGAGAAATATAAGCAGGGGGAGACTCAACAGAAATCAAAAGATTTTTTTTCAAACTTAATAAGTGACTGCTTCAATCAACTAATTTATTCAAATGCGTCTATGGAAAAAATTAAAGACGCAATTATGGATCTTGAAATTACAGATCTTGAATGTGAGGTTGATAATTTCAGTCAAGAGATCCTAACTTTCTATGCAAGATTGTACGAGTACCGAGGTTATTCTTATAAGCAGATAGCAGTTTTTTGTGCAGATGAAGGCGATCTGGAGAAAGCATGTAATGTGTTTTACGCAGCTAAACGTGATCTAGAGAGATCTTGTAATATATACGATCTCGTAGAGCAGACTACTCTAGAAATAGATGGGACTGTATCAGTTATTGAGAAGACTATACAAAAGTTAAAACAAAACTTGAAAGAGTCAAGAGAAAGATTAGAGGAGGAAAGACAGAAGAAAGCGTCAAAACAGATAGTGTGGCGATTCTTGAAGTCTCTTATAGGGTATTTTCTATCCTGGGTGACATCTCTTTGCAGTTTTCTCTGGACGGTTATTTTATTTGTCGTTGATATTCTCCCTAAGTTAATAATATGGATTACGGCATTTAAATCATGGGTACAAAGACAACAGAGTGAGAAGGATAAATAAAATTCTTAGAAATTATACGTAGCTTCTATGGAGATTATCAAAAATATCCTGATTAAAGCTTTTAACTTTGCTGCCATTATTATCGCTATTGTCTTCACTTTAGCGATGTTACGAGCAGTTTTAATGATGTTAAAAAATCAATCATTAAAGGTGAATAGAGACAAAGCATCGGTAGAGAATTTACATCATGAAATACTTTTATTAAGCACTAGTGAGTATGAATCTCTTAATGAGTTAGTTCATAACTTTGCACATGAATTTAGAGAGTTTGGCGACAAGGTTAACTACAACGATCGCACTCCTGAAGCCATCCATGATGGTAAGACTAAAGAGAGTTTTAAACAGTTATATTATAGAATTAATCAGATAAAAATGCCTAAAAGAATTCCTCTAGATTCCAGTTTTTACCAGAATTTAGATAAAACAATAGATTTTTTGAGACGATCGGCTTACAGTAAGGAGCCTGTTTTCAAAGTTTTCCTAGAGTGCAAATTCCATCTTCCTATTGGGGAACCTCTTTCAGTAAAACTGTGGAATGACGAGGTAAAAGAGAAATACTGGCGAGAGAAGTATTATTTTTTTTCACTCAAGGAAGGAACCAATAGTTGGCTAGGAATTGAATTAACTTACAGCAAGGAACTCCTCGAAGCACCAATTACATCGAAGAAATTCTTTGAATTTCTAGAAAACAAAATTAAAAAGCTTAATAGCGATCTTCGTCAAACACAAAAAATATCAGAGGCACACAAAATAGTAGACAATTCGCAGAAAAATCCAAGTTATGGCTTTAATAATGTAAGCAAACTCCGTCAATTAAATCATATAGATATGACGACTAAAACGGTTCTTTTCTTGGCAGCAAATCCTAAACAAACTGTGCGTTTGAGATTAGATGAAGAACTACGAGAAATTGATGAAGGATTGCGTCGCGCCAATAAGCGTCAGCAATTCAAGCTAGAACCTAAAGGTGCTATCCGCCTGCGGGATTTCTATCGAGCGATCTTGGATTCAAACCCCCAAATTATTCATTTCTCTGGACATGGTGAGGGGCAAGAAGGAATTATTCTAGAGGATGAAACGGGACATCCATTGTTTGTAGAGGCAATTCAATTAGCCGGTTGGTTTGAGGTGCTTGCTGGCGAGGGAGTAGAATGTGTGCTTCTCAATGCCTGTTATTCAAAGGAACAGGCAGAAGCAATTTGTCAGTATGTACCCTATGTGATTGGTATGAATCAGTCAATTACCGACAAAGCTGCAATTGACTTCGCTGTTGGGTTTTATGACGCTTTGGGATCTGGTAAGGACATAGAGTTCGCTTTTAAGCTAGGACGTTCCCAACTTGTAAGGTTTGGAGAACATGAGATCCCGATTCTGTTGAAAAAGGAGATGGCAGCATAAATAATCGTCTGTACGTGCCAGCAGCCCAACACTGCGCTGCAACGGACGGAACAGAGATTGTCGGTGAGAGTTCGAGTTTGTCTGCCGCCGTTGAGCTTCACCGTTAGCCGGCTCCGCACAAGGTCTTTTACACTCGTTCTTGAAGGTTGATGGTGAGTGCCAGAGCGCTCAGGAGACTGTGGTTGTGACCCTCCTTGAGGTTAGTGGTGGTGGTGCAAGGCGCTCAGGAGATAGGGGTGGAGGCGGTAGTGAGAGGCGATCGGTGATTGCGAAACTGCCCAGGAGGTTGTCGGTGAGGCGGTATTGCGAGACCATCGGGGCGTTGCTCA
>JAAUTN010000053.1 GCA_012031415.1 Leptolyngbyaceae cyanobacterium SM1_4_3
AGGTTTGGGTATCAGGAATTTCGGGGGGCGCTTGGCGATCGCCCACTGCCGGGGTCAGCGGCAACACCAGCGTAAACTGAGAACCTTGATTTAACTCAGAGTGAACTTCGATCCGCCCTCCATGAAGCCGTGCCAACTTTTGGCTCACTACCAGCCCCAAGCCTGTACCTTCATGGGTTTTTACGACCTCGTTGGGAAATTGGGTATAGGGGCGAAACAGCCGCACCTGCTGCTCTTTAGTCATGCCTGCACCCGTATCCCAAACGGTGAAATGCAGAAATACGCCAACCAGGTTAACGCTTAAACCAACCGTGCCAGACGGGGTAAATTTCACCGCATTAGATAGCAGATTGAACAGCATTTGCTTTAGCCGCAGCGAATCTGCCACAAAGGTTGTAACGCTAGGATCAAAGCTTATTCTCAGTTGCAGTCCTTTGGCGTGAGCCTTTTCTGCAATCAAAGCTATCAGGCTATGACACAAATCTGGAACGTGAATCGTTTCCCATTGCAGATCAAGCCGATCTGCTTCAACTTTTGATAGGTCAAGGATGTCGTTAACCAGCGCCAAGAGATATTGGCCGCTGCTGAGAATAATGTTCAGATAGTCTCGATGGGCAGCAAGCTCAGAACTCTGACTCTGGTGGAGCAACTGCACAAACCCCAACATTGAGTTGAGCGGGGTGCGGATTTCGTGACTGGTGTTAGCTAAAAACTCGCTTTTAAGCTGATTGATCTTTTCTAACTCGCGAATTCGGGTTTCCAGTTTGCGGCAGTGAGGACACTCCACTTGCAGCAGTTGAATCTGGCTGATGGCGATCGCACACGGCTGCACAACTCGCTCAATCAGGTCTAACCAGGCTTGGCGCATGGGAGCCTGATCTGGCAGCCTAGTCGGAGCGACAATCAGCCAACCGACCAAACCGCGACTCGTTTTAATCTGCCATGCGGTCTGCCAGTCGGACTGCCGCTGCTGTAGATCTTGGACAAGCAACGTTTCGCCAGGGCTGAGCCTTGCCCTTAGTCCCTGTAGCAGCGGGGTGTCTGTGGATAGGCGACGAGAATCTGGCGGGGCAACATGACACACCTGAAACACCGTCTCTGAACCGGAAGAACTGCTAGCGGGCTGAAAGCGCAAATCGGGATCATGCCAGGGCAGGGCGATCGCCACAACCCCATTTCCCAAAGTGGCTCTTAGCTCATTTACCACAACCTGAAACAGTTCAGCCGCCATCATGTCCTGCTGCTCTGGGTGGAGCGGGCGATCGCGAGACAAACAGCTTAAAAGCTGGCTGTTAATCTGCTGAGAAATCTGGTTGCAGTGACGCTCCAACCAAAGCTGGATCTCAAGCTGTTCTTTGGGGTCGAGTGGTGCCGAATCGGGAGCAGACCCATGAGGTGCAGACGGCTGAGGAACAGACAAGTTTGAATGCTGGTTCATAGTTGAAGCAGGCTGTGATGTGCAACGTTGGCATGGCACCATTCACCCTGCTGCGAGTCTAATCGATCACCTCAGTCTCAACCTAGTCAGTAAAACTCGCTCATCAAAAGCTTACAGAAAACTGCTCTAGATTAGCTGTTCCTGTACAAAATTAAAGCTTTCTAAAACTCTCGACGGGAAAATAAAAGACTGGCGATCGCCAGCAGCAGCACGGTATAAAGTAAGCCGTAAGCAGCATGACCCAGCAATTCCAGGGGCGCAGGCAAAGCTGCACTGCCGTAGATGGCTTGATTCTTTAAGTTGAGACGAGACAGATCGGGCAAGACCAGATAAAGCGCCTGCGTTACCCGCTGGATGCCTGGATTTTCTGATAAATTGCCCAGTTCTACCAGATCTCGACTAAAGTGACCCATTAAGTACACAGCAAAGGTCAGCAGTGTTGCTAATAGTGAACTGGTAAACACGCCAAACAAAATCGCCACTGCGGTAATCAGAGACAACTCCAGCAGCAGGTAAACTGCCGCTAAAAGGGTGCTGCCCAGCGGATAGGACACCTGATAGAAGCTTAAAACTGCCAGGTAAATCAGCATCATTGCTGCCACCAGCACCGCCAACACTACCGTTAGCCCTAAGTGCTTGCCGATGATGAATTCAACTCGGCTGATCGGCTTGGCAATTAGGACAAAGACGGTGCGCTTTTCAATTTCCTTGTTTACCAGGCCCGTGCCCACGAATACAGCAATCACCAGGCTGAGTAGGGCGATCGCCGCCAGCCCCAGATCTTGCAGAATCTTATCTTCTGTGCCAGCCGCCACTTCCGGCAAAAGTGCTGCTGCTGCAACAAATAGCAGTGCAAACACCCCGATCAGGTAGAGAACGCGATCGCGAATCACTTCCCGAAACACGTTGACAGCAACAACTAAAATTCGACCCAGACGCACAAATAATCTCCTTATTTAACTGCCCTGAGACGCTGTAATAGAATCAAGCGGAAGCAAATCACTAATCGGTTCACAGGCAACCTGACTCACCGTAGGCGGAGAAGCCGCAGGTCGATTTTGTACAGGCTGTTGCGTAATAAAGCAGGACTTTTGCAAGAAATAGCCCTCCAGATAGGAACTCGGCCCTTGCCAAACCGCCCGCAAATCTAGCCTATAGCGTGGGGCATCTCCAGAAACCAAACCCTCCAGACTCCACAAAACATTTTCCTCCAGTGAAGAAATTCTCTGTAAGATTTGGGTTTCGATGTCGGCAACTCGCGACTCTACGTTAAACAGCCAGAGTTCGGTTTCTGCCAGAGAGCGACCTTCTAGCTGCTCGATCACGGCTGTCTCCGCTAAATTCAAAATGAGAACGCCTCTAGAATCGCTGACTCTGCGACGAGCGGTATTAATGACAAAAGCACTTCTGTCAAAGCGATCTGCCAGAATGCTGGGATAGTCTCCGAGCCAGTCCTGCAAAAGGAAATGAAAGCTAAACCAGCAGCTCAAAATAATGCTGACTAAAAACAAAATTACTAGCTCTTGTCGCCCTTTGGCATCAGGTACCTTAAATTCGGGACCCCGCTTGAGGAACTTTGGTACAGCGGCGATCGCCGCCGAAATTAACGGCCAACTCACAAACGACAACGCTGGAAACTCGTCACGCACCCCCTCAAACAGAAACGTACAGGTTAACGCGCCCGTTATCCACGGCCCCGGATAAATTGTTAGCCCCAAAAACTCAAACTTAACATCCGCCAACGCCCAGCCTACTCCCAGGGTTAGAAAAATCCAGCCCATCGTTGCCAGAAAATCCTGCACAAACTCGGTATCACTCAAAACCGAGTTCAACAGCGACATTCCCCAGGAAAACAAACTAAGAAAAATCAGCGTTTGCCAGGAAAACCAGCGGGGCGGCTTGAACTGCGACCAGAATTGCTGAAAAAAGCGTTTAATTGCATCCAGCACGGGGCAGGCTCCAAATCGGTGAGGACGTTACAGGCGAGTATCAGCAGGTACAATAATCCGAATAAACAGGACCAGCAAGATTGCCGTGTAGCTCAAAGCATTGGCGATCAGCACAGCATTGGCCCGACTCGGACCCTCACGAGCATTTTTTCTAGCACGAACCGTGTTCTGATATCGTCTAGATTTCTCGACTTGAGTTTCCTGCTCTGGCTCTTTTTCTGCTTTGTCTTGCAGCAACAGCCTGAGCAAATCTAGCCCTGAAAGTTTCACTAAAAAGCTGATGAAGAAAGTGGCAAAGCCCGCCAAAATCACCCAGGCTGCAATGCTGCTCGACCACTGATCAAAGAAAATGCAGTTAATCAGTTGAAATTTGAGGTTGAGCGGAACTAATGGCTCAAGGCTAAAAAAGATGAGCCACCCCACTGCGGTCGAGAGCAAATTGATTGATGCTGCATATTCCACGCTTTTGCGGTAAGGCAACTTTAGCGCTTCTCGTAAAACTGCCGCTTCAATGGCGATCGCCAGCAGCAAAAACAAACATTGAAATGCGATCGCCCTTAACGGCATTACAGAAAACATCTAAACCCTCACCCCGTCCTAGATACAGCACGTTCTATCTAGATTGATATCAGCAAAACGAAGAAATTGAACCCATGCTCGATTAAGTCTTTAAGATCCTATAGCAAACCTCAATCAGTTGTAAGAATCGCAGTCCAGGTAAGAGGTAAGTCTCCTGATTGGCTGACAAAACTCTGTAGGGGCAGGTTTCGCAAACCTGTAATCGGCATACCAGCTAGAGTTCGGCGAAACCTGCCCCTACGGTCGCTAGAATTTGGTCAAACTCATTAATGACAGAGGTGGGTGATGTCTGCTTCCGAACTTCCCGCGTCTCCTCTAATTCAAGCATTAGAGCGGATTCTTGCTGATTGGCAGGCGAAAGCGCCTACAGTCGCTCAGTCCCTTCAACCTGGACTCACCTACGAACAGATTGAAACACAGCTTCAAACCTTGCCGTTCCGCGTGCCTGAAGAGGTATATCAGTTCTATCAATGGCGTAACGGCAGCGAGGATAGCTACAACTCAACTCACCAAGTTGAGTTTATGCCGGGGTATCGAATGCTGTCATTGGAAGAGGCGATCGCCGAATACGCAATAATCCGACAACTGCTCCTCGAAGACGAAGAAGTGAAAGAGAATGAGACTTGTTGGTTTCCTCTATTCGCTGAAGGTGGTAATTATTATGTGATTCAAGGTGATGTTGAATCTAAAGCAATTGCACCTGTTTTCGATTTTTTTGTACAGGTTGGATTAGAGCTAAGGTTTAATAGCTTGACCGATATGATGCTGGCGATCGCCGAATGTTTTGAGACAGGCGCTTACTCTATAGATGATTACTCTTACCTAGATCAGGATTACTCTGGAGCAGATCGAATTTGGTTTAAGCATCAGCCTCATCGTGTTGCTAAAGCTGAGGCAACCCTAAGTAGCGCTGTTGCAATTCTCAATAATCAAGCGCAGCATTTATCTTACAAGGAACGAGGGGAAGGTTACTCTGCTTTAGCGAAAATGCGCTATCCAGAAGCATTATCTCTACTAACTCAAGCAGTCGAGGAGCTTGAGCCTGAAGTTAAACGCCTTCTATTGCAACTTCGCAGTGCCTCAACTCCATCCGAGAAAGCTGACGCACTCGAAGCGCCACCCTCAGAGCAAGGTATGCTTTACTACTCGCTAATCGCAAATATTCGCAGGATCGACACCATCGAGGCAGTTCAATATTTGTGGGATTTAATGAAAAGGAATGATTCTGAGATCCGAGATAATGTGGCTTTAATGCTAGCTAGTTATGGAATTAGTGAAAGCGTTAGATTCGTAGAAGATGTAGAGAATATAAAAGTAACTGATCTTCTTTTTCAAGTCATCCAGCAATCCTCATCATGGAGTTTTAATCACATCAAGTTGCTAGGAAGTTTAGGAGATTCTAGAGCTGTAGACATACTGCTTACTTTCCTACGACAAATTCCTTTAGGCTCTTTCAATTCATATAAGCAGATTCTCACTGAGTTAGAGATTCCTATGCAAATAAGTTGTCAATCTTATGAATGGAGAATGTTACTGGCAGTCGTTGAAATGCTAGAGACTTTAGGAGACTTCCGCGCTGTAGAGCCTCTGTTTCAAATTACCCAGCAACAGCAAGACCCAACCCTACGCCTAGCCGCTGGTCGAGCCTTAAAAACGCTGGGAGACTCCAGATCAAGAGAAATCTTTACTCAGCTTTTAGAAGAAGGAATCTATACACCACTTCACTTTGAGCAAATGGGATTGAATATTTGAGCAAGAAGCAGCATAGAATTGCCTATCGGCAGGTTAATCGTCATAATGAGTCAATCGTGAGACACTACAGATAGGTTTTTGACTTTGAGCGATCGCCCTAAAAACGCTATCTGTAGTGCTGATAATTTCAGCAGACAGAAACTCAATTCATTGTCCATGTTTCCTTTCCCTATTCACCTCACCGGAGTCACACATCAGAGCTATGACAAGGACGGGCATTGGGATTCGTACCGCTCAAATCCGCTCTGAGCGTATAACGGGTCAAATTCACGTTTATGACGGCGCAGGCAAAGGCAAATCTCAAGCAGCGCTAGGGGTAGTGTTGCGCTCGATTGGCTTAGGCATCCTGGCATCCTGGCAAACCCGCGTGCTGCTGCTGCGATTTCTTAAAGGTCCAGGCTGTACCTATGACGAAGATGCGGCGATCGAAGCCCTTCAGCGCGGCTTCCCCCACCTGATTGACCAGGTGCGAACGGGTAGGGCAGAATTTTTTGGCCCAGATGAAATTACCCGTTTTGACCGGATGGAGGCACAGCGGGGTTGGGACGTAGCAAAAGGGGCGATCGCTTCCGGTCTTTACTCAGTCGTTGTGCTAGACGAACTCAATCCGGTGCTAGACCTGGGGCTGCTACCGATTGATGAAGTCGTGCAAACCCTCAAGCGCAAGCCCGAAGACCTGGAAATCATTGCCACTGGACGAGGCGCACCGCAGCCTTTGCTGGATGCCGCAGACCTGCACTCTGAGATGAAGCCTCACCATCACCCGTCTGCCCTGGAGCATGGGATTGAAGGGGTCGAAATTTATACGGGGGCAGGCAAAGGCAAATCTACCAGCGCTTTGGGTAAAGCACTTCAGGCGATCGGACGGGGCATCAGCCAGGATAAATCTCACCGGGTGCTGATCATGCAGTGGCTTAAAGGTGGCACGGGCTACACCGAAGATGCGGCGATCGCCGCTCTCCAGCAGAGTTATCCTAGCCTGGTTGATCACCAGCGCTGTGGTCGAGATGCAATTGTCTGGCGCGGACAGCAGCAGGAACTTGACTACGTAGAAGCAGAGCGGGGTTGGGAAATTGCGCGAGCGGCGATCGCCTCTGGACTCTACAAAACCATTATTCTAGATGAGTTAAACCCGACCGTCGATCTAGAACTGTTGCCCCAGCAGCCGATCATCCAGGCATTGCTGCGTAAACCTCGCGATACAGAAGTGATTATTACAGGCCGCTGCAAAAATCCTCCCGCCTACTTCGATCTGGCTAGCATTCACTCAGAGGTCTACTGTCACAAGCATTACGCCGAAAAAGGAATTGACCTAAAACGAGGCGTAGATTTTTAACAAGGCTTACACACCCTCCATTGGAATCAGAGGCTTAGGAAGCAAAGCACTAGTTACCGATCTAAGTACACAACGAACGCTAAGATCTGCGACTTCTCGAAGAAGTCGCAGATCTCAACCCCCTTTGAGTTAGTGCCATTTTGCTAAAAACAAGGAAACGGGGAAACCCTCTTCTCTAACATGACAGAGGAAAGCTAAATCAAGGCAAAAGAAGGGGGCAGTCCTTAGCGCTGCCTCCCTTCTTTTGTCTCAGCCCACGTTGTCTTGAACTACAAAGACTGCTAAAAAGTTTGCTGCATTTCGCGCTCAAGCATACTGACCAGGTTTTGGTCGCCTCTCTCTCTTGCAACTTCTAGCCGATGTTGCAGACTGCGCTCAATGTTTTGACGGTGAACGTTCGCAACTTCGCTCAGGATTGCCTGCCGCGCCCGAATTGCAGAACGAGCCTGGTCAACTCCACTGGGACGAAACACATCGCGTACAGCCGACTTTGCCGCACGGGTTGCTGGCGAAATAGATTCTGACCCGCCTGCCGCGTTCGTCTGGTAAGCAACGCCCCGATACTTTAGCTCTAGTACAGGCTGCGGAACAGGGATGTGTCTGGGGTAGGCAAAGTGGAAATTGCCGCCGCGATAATGACCCACAGTTTCGCTTTCGATCATAGAGATAGGCGTAGAAACGCTGTCATAAGGTATGCCGCGATAAAAAAGTTTCATAATGGCGATCGCCTCCTGTAAAGGATAATCTTGTAATCTCAGATTGAGGCGCGTTCCTTCGGGAGAGGTTCCCTACTTCCGTCTCTAACAGAACCCAATTTAGCGAGAGGGCGCTTGAGAGATGAACGAAATTTGTTTTCTGTCTGTATCTTATTTTACGGTTTCGTCTTCTGTTTTGCCAATTAAGTAAGATTTAAGATCCTGTGAAGATGTTGAAAACTTATGTCTTGAGGTTGTTGTGGTTAGTGAAGTTGGGTAATGGGTGATGGGCAATGGGCGCTTGAAGCTGATTAGGATGGAATAGTTTCCTATCGCTCTCTGTGAAACTCTGTAAAAATAGTTGTTAAGATTTGCAATGAAAGCTTTACGTGATGCAATTAACATTCTCATCAGCGTTGCGCTGATCGCTTTTATCGGCATGAATTTGTTTCGATTAGCGGTCTTTTTCTTACACACCAATCCGCCCCTCTAGGATCATGGACTAAACAAATATCAGGTTAATTAATTCGCGATCCTTAGCGGGGATTGAAGTATTTTAGATAAGCACTGTCCAACTTCAAAATTTGCTAGGAAGCTTTAACTATGGCGGAAACTTTCTCTCCTGAAATTAGCGATCGCATTTGCAAACATATGAACGATGACCATGCGGATGCAGTGGCTTTATACGCCAAAGTTTTTGGTGACGTTCCTCAAGCGACCGCCGCGCAGATGATCAAGATCGATGCTCAAGGAATGGATCTATCTGCTCAGGTAGGTGACGCTACCGTTCCAGTCAGAGTGGTATTTGATCACGAACTAGTAGATTCCGAAGATGCTCATCACACGCTAATCGCAATGGTAAAGCAGGCCAGATCTCAATCTTAAAACCAGCCTTTTTGGGGTAGCAGTCATAGACAAAACTGAAGAAATTTAAAGATTTTTGATTGGATATTTTCGTTCAAGCTTTTAACTAAGTGGATTCTACCTATGATGCCAGTGTGGAAACAGGCAAAGCTGAGTCTCATCGTTGCCGCATCTAGCCTATTGCTAGTAGTTAGTTCGGCAAATGCTGAAACTTTGAAAGGTTCGATGCGTTTGAGTGAAGCGGAAGTTTCTGGTCGTCTGGAGCAAGTGCCAGGTTGGACAGTTCAAAATCAGCAGCTTGTATGCACTTACCAGTTTAGTGATTTCGTAGAAGCGATCGCCTTTGTCAACCGTCTGATAGTCCCTGCGGAAGCCGCTAGTCATCATCCCGATCTGCTGATTTCCTACAATCGGGTTACAGTTAGCCTGACGACTCATGATTCAGGTGGACTAACGGATTTAGATTTTGCTTTGGCTGAGCGATCGCCCAACTTCATGCAGAAACTCCCTCATCTGCTCCAGGCTGCCAGCCCAACTAAGATCTGGCAAATAGATGCAGTACTTTCAGCCCAACCGAGAGAAATGAATGCATTTCTTCAGGTGGAACTTTAGACATAGCACGGTAAAAAATTAGCCGAGAATCGCTAGCCTCGGTAGAGAGGCCTCTACTGTTTTCATAGAAAGCAATCACCTCAGAGTGAAAAGCTTTATGAATCAAAATTTCGTTTTCGCCACGCAGCAAATAACGGTTAGAAAATTCTGGATGATTTGCAAAATCAATATCGTGATAGCCCAAAAAATCGCCCATCTTGTGGAGAAAGTTTTCAGGATACAGCGAAAATTTTGGCACCTGTAGCTGCTCAGAGCGCAGCAGAATTACTGTTTGATCATAAGTGTGGGAGTGTTTTCCACGCCCAGTGACGTATCGATAGTCGAAAATCGCCACAAACGCGTCCTCAACCTGTCCCTGCATCAGGTTTCTGACTCGTCGGTTGCGACCTTTGGAGAAAAGTTGGAAATCTTGGACAAGCCCCATTACCTGCCCATTACCATTCTCGTAAAACTCTAGATTTAATTCGGTGGCGATCGCTCCTAGCTGCTTCGTTCTCCGCTGCTCAAAATAGAAAGAGAACACAATCACAACAGCAGCAAGCACCAGAAAAAATAGGATAAGGGGGAAATCCATAATCTACTGACCTTCCTTCAGCGTGACAGCAAGGCAGACTGGCTGCTTTGCCCCAGTATTACCCTAAGCGGTAATTGATTAGCTTTTAGGCGAGTTTAGCCGAGGTTCATGGATGCCGTGATGAATTGTTTTCACCCATTTCAACCGCTTTCGCCGCAACGAAACGCGAAGGGTCATACTGGCAACGATGGGCAGCCAGTGAAACATATAGAGGGTGCCTTGCAAAGTTTGAAAAAACGAGAAAAATACGGACTGAGCGGTTATCTTACTGTTCCTAATACTGGAGTCTGTTCGTCGCAGTCCTATCACCATACCGATGATAAATAGCACAATAGTCAGACTAGCAATCGGGCTAAAAATGGGCACCCGGTTGCGGGCGATCGCCATCAAAAATCGGGGACTGCGGCAGTAGGCATCACATACTGAGTCACCCAGAACATAAATAAATCGATGGTTTTGCGAGTCCCCATCCGGTTCAGCAAAATCAACCGCCAGTAGTCCAAATAGCGCTGATAGCCTCCCTCTGCCCAACGATTTCGCTGGTGCCAAAGCCCTACCGGACGGGTGACACCCTCTTCGCCGACAGGTGGAAATGCTAGAAAATCAATGTCCCACTGATCCAGGTGTAGCCTGAAGGTTAGATCCAGGTCGTCTGTAATTGTCTCCTCATTCCAACCGCCACAGCGGTCGAGCGCTTCTCGCCGCACAAACTGACCGTTGCCACGCAGTTCACCAATGCCGCCGATTGCCAGTCGCTGCTGCTGGAGATAGGAATCTAGCGCCATCTCAGCAACCTGGTTGCGCGTCCAAAAATTAGCCGAGGCGTTGGCGATCGCCTTTCTCACCTGCACTGCCCCAACTTTTTTCCGCTCAAACATCGGCAGGACACGTCGCAGCAAATCGTCAGGTACCTGAGCATCGGCATCAAATACAGCAATGATTTCTCCCCGCGTAATGGGATAGACCTCATTCAATGCGCCAGACTTGCCACCGCCTGCACTGGTCGAGCGATGAATCACCCGAAGCTGAGGATACTCCTCTGCTAAGTGGTCTAGCAACATCGGAGTGCGATCGCTGCTGTTATCATCAATTACCCAGAGGTCATAGCGACAATCTGGGTAGTCCAGATTACACAGTGTTTTAACCAGTGGCACCACAACCGCCTCCTCATTTTTCGCTGCAACCAACAGCGAAACATAAGGACAGGCTTCAGGGTCTGTGTCCATGAGCGGCTCAGGCATAGCAATAGGACGGGCAAACAAAATCCGCAGAGCATGAATGCCCATCAGAGTTGTCAAACCTAAGACAAACCAGTAGCCCCAGGAAACCAGGTGTAGAGCGATAGTGCCACTCCAAACAACCGTTAAAACCACAGCCGCCTTGCGTCTGCGCCCTTTTAATCCCCGATGTAAAAAATTGCTTGTAGCGGATGTCTCGTCCTTGGAGTCCGTCAGGTCAGATAAAAGTGAGCTGATAGGCTCTAATTCGCTGTAGGAGTCGTCTTCGAGCCAGGAATTCTCCGGCATAGATTGCTTAATTTAACCACCAAAATTAATCACTACTCACAGGGGAATGAGAAGTAAAGTTGCACCAGGCACAACTTATCAATTCCCAACAGTTTTCTCAATGACAATCAAAACGCTCCAATTTCACCTCAAATGTTCTACGAATTAGAACTCATAGACTAGTTAGGAGCGATAAAGCCGCTATCCATACGCGCCTAATAGAGGTTCCTTATACCCATTCTCTCTGAGGCTGCGTTTTTTGAAGCGGGGCACGCTTCAAAAACGCAGCCTCATGCAAAACGGTATTATTTTTTGGTTGTCAGTAGAAAAATTGTACAGCCGCTCTTGAAAGAGTATACCTACCTGGACAAAGTAATAGCTGAGCAGTAGCAGTTTATCATCTTCTTCACGGTCAGCCCTCTCTACGCTGTTGGAAAGGCTCTTGCAAGTGTGGCTTGTGACAGTGCATTTGGGA
This sequence comes from Leptolyngbyaceae cyanobacterium SM1_4_3, assembly GCA_012031415.1. Taxonomy (GTDB): domain Bacteria; phylum Cyanobacteriota; class Cyanobacteriia; order Elainellales; family Elainellaceae; genus JAAUTN01. The sequence goes on from JAAUTN010000053.1 coordinate 11,780, forward strand.
TAGATAGGAAGGCGGCCGGACTGATTACCAGACGCATTAAATTCCTCATCCAGTCCTTCTAACTTGATTTTCAGTGCATCTATGACCTACAGCCTCCGAGTAGCAGACTTACCTGCCACTGAGCGACCTCGCGAACGACTGCTGACTCAAGGGGCTAAAATTCTCTCTACTGCCGAGCTAATTGCAATTTTGTTAGGAACAGGACAGGGCCCCGGTAAACTCTCAGCCGTAGGGTTGGGGCAATACATTCTGCAAAAGTTAGGGGAAGACCAGCGTGATTCCCTTGCCGTCCTGAGAGATGTAAATGCTCAAGAACTGATGCAAATTCCGGGTGTAGGTCCAGCTAAGGCGACTACTATTCTGGCGGCGATCGAGCTTGGCAAACGAGTTTTGCAAGTTCGCCCATCAGAGCGCACCGTGATTGACGATCCTGCTGTAGCAGCAGCAACTCTGAGTCATGACCTGATGTGGCAATCTCAAGAGCGATTTGCAGTCCTGCTGCTTGACATCAAACATCGGCTGATAGGCGCTCGTGTCATTACAATTGGAACGGCAACGGAAACCCTTGCTCACCCTCGCGATATTTTCCGAGAGGCGATTCGTCATGGTGCGGTGCGGGTTATCGTAGCCCACAATCATCCTTCTGGAAATGTTGAACCCAGCCCAGAAGATATTTCCTTAACTCGCCAGCTTTTGTCAGGGGCACAGCTTCTAGGGATTCCGTTACTTGATCACCTGATCTTAGGTGACGGAGATCATTTGAGTCTGAGGCAAACCACTAGCCTGTGGACTGAATTACCTCAAGGGGATTAGTTTCTGGGTTGCAGACAAGCTCATCCTGACTTATACTGAAGCCTCGAATTAAGCAATATATTGTTAGATGTTAGAAAGCATTTGGTATAGGAGGTTTTTATTCCTGAATCACTAACCCTGACCGTAAGTTTAAGAGGCACCCGCGAAGTCAGGGAAAATTGCCAACTCTTTCGCCTTGCAGGCCTTCTAGATGCCTTCTCTGAACCGACGTTTCGCAAGGTCTTTGACAAGTTTGTGGAGGAAGGTCCGAAAAACTTTATTTTGGATCTGTCTCAAATAGACTTTGTTGATAGTTCTGGGCTGGGTGCCCTTGTGCAGCTTGTGAAGAAAACGCAGACTGCCGGGGGAACGCTACAGGTTGTGACTAACCCTCGCGTTACGCAAACGGTTAAGCTCGTTCGGCTTGAGCAATTTCTGTCTCTTCAACCATCGGTTGAGGTCGCTCTGGAGAACATTAAGTCCTCTTGATGCAGGCTCGTGGAGAGGCTCTATCCTGTCTAGGTTCACCCTCAATTAGGGTTCGCACTTCCTCTATGAAGTAAGGGCTTAAGCCTCTTGCTGACGTGGGGACGGCTTGATTCTAATTACGTAACCTCTACTAATGCGATCGCATCTATTTCCGCGATCGCATTTACTATGAGTAAAGGAAAGTAAAGAAAAGCAAAGATTTATCAAAGTGAGGGAGTCCTTGCGTGGAGCCAACGGCTGAAATAGGTTCGGGCTTTTTGGCGACTGGTTTGTTCAAGCAGACCAGCATGGCCCTAACGTCTCTACCCGTTTTGACCCCGGCCCAAGTGCAGCAGCTTTCTCCGGCAGCCCTGGCTTACATTGGAGATGCGGTTTACGAACTTTATGTTCGCTCGTTTTACCTCATGCCGCCTAAGCGGTTGCAGGCTTATCATAGTCAAGTGGTGGGTCAGGTCAGGGCCGAGAGTCAGGCTAACCATCTGCGATCGCTTGAACCTCACCTGACGGCTACCGAGTTAGAAATTTCAAAGCGCGGACGCAATGCTGCCTCTAAACGACCGAGAAGAGTCGCTCTGGAGATTTATCAGTCTGCAACCAGCCTGGAAACTCTTATGGGGTATCTCTATATCACTGATCCCCAGCGGCTTGCTCAACTACTGACAAAGTTAGATTTAGAGAAGCCTTCAGATTAACTGAACCCAACTTTTGATTGGGATTACGAGCTTGATACCTTCAGAGCAGATGGGCAGATCCCTACACGTCTCCTGACCCTAGACCCGCATTTTTACGGCAGGGCTGAGTGCCTTGCAGAGTTTTAGTAGAATTTTGAGCAACTGAGAGGACTTTGCATATGGCTCCGAAAAATCACAACGCATCTCAGGGTCGCCCTCATCGCAAAGATGCTGCCCGGTCAAGGATAAGCGGGTTCACCCAAAGGTGGGACGTTCCCAGCCTGATGCAGAGCGTCGAGGTGAGCGCAGAGTAATCAGCGGCAGGAAAATTAAACCCAGTTCCGCTCCTAAACTGGTGAGGCGATCGCCCATTGCTGAGAAGCCATCCTTAGAGCAGCAACACGGGAATAGTGTTGATCCCCAGCTTGAGACCGCTAACTTGACTGGAGTAACCGATGCCTCCGATGCAGATAATGATCTGATCTATGGTCGTCATCCTGTCTTGGCAGCGTTGGAAAGCCAGCGGCAGCTTAATCGCCTGTGGATCATCCCAAGACTGCGCTATGATTCTCGCTTTCATTCTCTCCTACTTCAGGCAAAGGCTAATGGGACGGTGATTGATGAAGTCGATCATCGACGACTCGACCAGATCACGCAGTCGGCAAACCACCAGGGGATCGCAGCCCAAGTTACGTCTTATGTTTATGCTGATCTGCAAGAAATGATCGAACGGGCCAAGTCAACGGCTGAACAACCTGTCATTGTGGTTGCTGACAGTATTACAGATCCTCACAATTTGGGCGCGATTATTCGCACCGCAGAAGCGCTGGGATCGCAAGGAATGGTGATCCCGCAGCGACGGGCCGTGGGGATCACGTCAACGGTCGTAAAAGTTGCGGCCGGAGCTTTAGAAACTTTTCCAGTTGCAAGGGTTGTCAATTTAAGCCGAGCATTGGAAGAATTAAAAACAGCTGGCTTTTGGGTTTACGGTACGGCGGCAACGGCCAGCGAGGATTTGGATACGGTTAAATTTACAGGGGCGATCGCCCTGGTGATTGGCTCAGAGGGTGAGGGATTAAGTCTGCTCACGCAGCGCTGTTGCGATACGCTAGTCTCGATTCCACTGAAAGGCAACACGCCCAGCTTGAATGCATCTGTGGCAGCAGGAATGGCGCTCTATGAGATTTATCGACAGCGACGAGCGACCACTCTTCATCTCGGCGGATGCTTTGCAAAAAAAAGTGCAACAGAGTATAACAAAACTTGAAACTTCTTAAGAGCAGTTGACGTTCGCTAGGCTTTTATTTAGCACACCCTATTATTCGGCAGAGACAATTCGGTGGAAATTATGAAAGAACTTTGGACAAATCTACTTCAAACCGTTGGCTTGGCTTGGTGGGTTGAGATATTTACCGAAAACCCCCGCTGCACCTACTACTTTGGACCTTTTGCTAGCGCCAGCGAGGCCGAAGCCGAAAAATCTGGATACATTGAAGACCTTGAGCAAGAGGGCGCTCAGGAGATCAAGGTAGTTGTGAAGCGATGCAAGCCAGACAACCTAACAATTTACGAAGAGTCCTCAGATCGTCCTAGCCGCAGCGGTTCGACCCCTATTTTTAGTGGTCAAGTTTAGTTAACGCTCTACCCTCTACGCCTAGCTTTAGGCGTTCGATTGCTTGTCTGTAGCTTCAGGGTTGCTCTCGATCCAATTGTCAATGTCCTGGAGTACCTGCTCCGGGATCTCCCAGGGGAAGAGGTGTGCGACATCAGGGTAGCTAAGCCAGTTACATTTTGGTAAGTGCTGAGCAGTTTCCAGGCTAGAGTCCACTGTGATATGTCGATCGGCTGTCCCAGCCATGACCAAGCTGGGGCACTGAATTTGGCTGAGCTCTGCCAGACGGTCATATTCTTGCTTGAGGGCATCGCCTAGAGCTTGGCGGGCGCTGGCCGAGGTCTGGAGGTAGGCTGGTATTCCCTCAGTAGCAAGGTGCTGGTAGGCAATTGCTGTGTGTTGCTCAATCAGGTAGCGATAGAGCGATCGCTTGCCAAAAGTGTCGATATTCCACTGCCAACCCGGTTGCAGCCAGTTGATCACCGATGCTAAGCCTGTGTAGAGGTTGTCTTCCCAGCTAACGGGTGGATGGCTGCTCCGAGGACGCATTGCCGAAGCAATCAGGATCAGCCCGCTGACTCGCTCTGGTCGTCTCAATGCTAGTTCTGTTGCCAAAATTCCCCCTAGTGACCAGCCCAAGACCAGGCACCGCTTGATTTGGTGTCGATCGAGTAATGCCTCCAAATCGACCAGATGATCTTGCATCTTGAATGCAGTCTTAGCCTGACTTTTGCCATAGCCGCGCAGATCAGGCGCGAAGGTTTTGAACCGCTGGGAAAAGTGTTGAGTAAAGACGGACATACTGGCTCCTATGCCAGGATGCCCATGCAAACAGAGTATTGGAAAGCCGCCCCCCCGCACCTCAACAGAGAGAGATAGGGCTGTGGGATCAAACTGCTGCATAGATTTGAAACTGTGCATTAAGGACTTTTTGATATCAGTTTGAATTAATGTAACTGATGCAACTAATTTGACGAGCTAGCCCAGGCTATAAGTCATTGTCATTCTCACCGCACCACAGCTTTTGGAGTGCGGGAACGAGCCAATTTTATATCTGGCTACACTAGCCTTTCAGAGTTTTTCCTCAAGCGGTTTGCAGAAGTCCTCTATGCCTGCTTTAAGAACGTAGATGATCACTGGAGTTGCCAAAATTGGGGGAAGGTCTGTTTCCTGGGATAGCGATCGCAGCACGTCTTGGAGCGTTCCTGCTGCCAGACTTGCTCTGATGTCAGCCTGACACAGCACGGCCCGCCAGCGTTTTGCCAGTCCTTCTAACCAGCGCTCGGAGGTATCAGGCTCTTGTCTCGCCTGAAGCGCCAGGGTGATCGCCGCATCTTCCAAATCGCCTTCGCAATCTTCAATCATATCCAGCGCTCTCAGTGCTTCTGGACTTGCTGATAGCTCAGACCGATACTGAGCAATTTCCTCAAATGTAACTGTAATCATGCTGCCAATTTAACATTTTGACAAAAGGTGAGAAGGGGTAAAAAGCAGAGGAATTTTGTCTCACGGTTTCGCGATTTGGCTAAGCTAGGTAGGCTAGTAAAAGTCGTAAATTTGCAAAATCTCCAAGATTCTTTAAGGCAAGATCTACATGACCACAACAGCTCAGGTAAAGCATGAAGTTAAAGACCTCTCCTTAGCAGCACAGGGGAGACAGCGAATCGAGTGGGCAGGGCGAGAAATGCCCGTTTTGCGGCGAATCCAAGAACGTTTTGCCCAGGAAAAGCCCCTGGTTGGAATTCGTCTGGTGGCTTGCTGTCACGTCACGACTGAAACGGCTCATTTGGCGATCGCCCTCAAAGCAGCCGGAGCCGATTCTCTGCTGATTGCCAGCAACCCTCTGTCTACTCAAGATGACGTAGCCGCCAGTTTGGTTGCAGATCATGGCATTCCAGTTTTTGCCCAAAAGGGTGAAGATAACGAAACCTACCATCGCCACGTCCAGATCGCGCTGGATCACCGTCCCAATATCATCATTGACGATGGCAGCGATGTCGTTGCCACTCTGATTCAAGAACGGCAGCACCAACTTGCCGATCTGATTGGCACCACCGAAGAAACCACTACTGGGATCGTGCGCCTACAAGCCATGCTCAAGGATGGCGTACTTACCTTCCCAGCCATTAACGTCAACGATGCTGACACCAAGCACTTCTTTGACAACCGCTACGGCACGGGGCAATCGACCCTCGACGGAATCATCCGCGCTACTAACATCCTTCTGGCGGGTAAAACCATTGTGGTAGCAGGCTACGGTTGGTGTGGTAAGGGAACTGCGCTACGGGCACGCGGCATGGGCGCAAGCGTAGTTGTCACCGAGATTAATCCTACCCGCGCTCTCGAAGCGGCAATGGATGGCTTCCGAGTGCTGCCGATGGCGGTTGCGGCTCCTCAAGGTGACATTTTTATCACTGTAACAGGCAATAAGCACGTCATTCGAGCAGAACATTTTGAAGCCATGAGAGACGGAGCGATCGTCTGTAACTCTGGTCACTTTGACATTGAAATTGACCTTAAATCGCTTAAAGAAATGGCTACTGAGGTAAAGCAAGTCCGCAACTTCACAGAGCAATATCGTTTGCCAGGCGGTAAGTCTGTTGTCGTTTTGGGTGAAGGTCGGCTCGTCAACCTCGCCGCTGCTGAAGGACACCCCAGCGCTGTCATGGACATGAGCTTTGCAAACCAGGCTCTCGCCTGTGAGTATTTGGTGAAAAACAAAGGCAATCTAGAACCTGGGCTGCACTCCATTCCGGCGGAAGTCGATCAGGAAATTGCTCGACTAAAGCTTCAGGCAATGGGAATTGCGATCGATTCGCTCACTCCAGAGCAAACCGAGTACATCAATTCCTGGACATCGGGCACATAGGCTAAGCTAAAGCCATCTTAATTTGGGCAGGGGGCGTTGCTTGCAGCGCCCCCGCTCTTTGGGAAAATGCACGGGTTAACCCTGCAACTCCTGTAAAGAGGTATGACAGTCCTGAATGGTGAAGGAGCTATAGTGGTGCAACTCTCTGTAGAATGGCAGCGGTTTTTCTTTGATGATCCCCATTCTGGGCACTAACACCGCACCCGCCATTGGAATTTTTGTCACCGGTTTTGGTTTGCTAGACGACGATGGGGCAATTAGCCTTGCAGGATTAGTCATTTGCGTCATAGCAGGGGCAGTTTCAACTTCAGTTTTGTTAGCTATCTTTTTAGGTGGCTCTAGCTTGGTAGATTGGCTCAAAGATTATTGGCTTTAACGGAATCTAAAAAGGAACAGCCTCATGGTTGAATGGATTACCAACACAATCAATACCCTCGGCTACGTCGGCATCGGCTTTTTGATGTTTCTGGAAAATCTGTTTCCACCGATTCCTTCTGAGCTAATCATGCCGTTGGCAGGCTTTACTGCGGCTCAAGGCGAGATGAATTTTTTCTATGCTGTTTTAGCGGGGGTCATTGGTACGCTTTTAGGAGCGCTGCCCTGGTACTATGCTGGAAGGTTTTTGGGAATCGATCGCCTCAAAATCTGGGCTGACCGCTACGGCAAATGGTTGGGGATCAGCAGTAAGGAAATGGACGCGGCAACGAAGTGGTTTCTCAAACACGGCAGCAAAACTGTGTTGCTGTGTCGCCTCGTGCCTGGAGTCCGCACGCTGATCTCAATTCCGGCGGGCACCTGTAATATGCCTTTTATCCCCTTCTTTCTCTATTCAACAGTTGGGACTTTGGCATGGGTTAGTTTGCTTACAGCCGCCGGATATTTGCTGGGCGACAACTATGAATTGGTTGAAGTTTACATGGGTCCCCTCTCTAAACTGATCGTGGGAAGTTTACTGATCGCCTTCATCATTTGGGTCGTTATTAGCCGTCGAAAGCAAAATAGCAAACGTCGGCTGCGATGAAGCAAGATGACAGATGCAGCGATAAATACTGTCACTCATGCTTTTTCTTAACACGGGTCTCTATCTTCTACTTGAGAATTTAGTTTTCTTTGCGATCGCCACCTCTCTGCTCACATTCGTAGGCTGGTCGTGGCGAAACATTGAACCATACGAATTGCCTAAACCGCTTCCGGGTTGGTTTAGAGTCTGGTTTCTATCAGTTCAGGTTTTTGGCATCGTCCCACCTCTGGCGGCACTGCTGATAGGCGGCATTTGGCAGAGCAATTTTACGGTTCTGGCTATCTTTGCTACATATTTTCTCCTGCTGGGGCTGCAAATTTTGTCTGAAAGCTTGTCTTTACGACGATTTCAGTCCACTGTGTTTGTGATGGTTCCCTACTTATACTTGCCGTATCGTTTCTGGCAGCTTTACGAAGGAACAATCCTTCTAGCGCCCCACCCGGAGATAGCTTGGGTTCGATACATTCTCATTTTTGAAATTGTCATCTGGATAATCAACTACTGCCTCGATCTGGCACAGCTTCCCAGGTTGTTTCACTGGAAAGGTATCTCATCGGAGAAATAAGAAGCGTTTGAGAAATGGTAAGAAATGGGAATTAAAGAATATCGGATTCTGTAGTAACGCATCGTCTCCAGAACTTCTTGTGGCTTGCTCAAGCGATAAGGGTAGGGCTTTTCCGTCCGATCTAGATAAGATGACTAGAGGTGCGAACCCAGTCTGAGGTGTATTGGCAGGGAATGGGGGAGCTAAGGCAAGTCAGACAGCCCTTGTAGGAGGTTTTTGTGGATTTTCGACAGATCGTAAATTTCAGACTGGTTAAGCAAGAAGCAAATGATCTGTACCGATCCCTGATTCCGCTGTTAGAGCTAGATGAACGGTTTGCAGATTTAATCCTGGTTGATCTGGCGAAGGTCGTGCGAATCTGCGGCCGCAACAACAAGGAAATCAGTTCTGCTGAACTGTTAGCCTATCTGGTGATTTACGCGCTGATTAAAAAAGATAGGGAAAAGCTGGGTGCTGCTGTTCATTCATGGGAGTTTTCTAGCGAAGAACGACTGAAGTATCAGAAAATCACAATTCAGATTTTGCTCGATCTAACGGGTGGAGATCAGCAGGTTGACCAGCTTGCGCTGCCTTCCATTTTGAGCAAACTGGATGAAGAAAAAGGCACTGAATATTTAAGTCATGCGGTCAACGCAATCTATAAGTTTGCTCAAGTCATTACTAAGGCAGATGGCATTGTGATGATGCAAGAAATGGAAGCATTATCACAAGTCTGGCAACTGCTTCACTCTTACCAAAAGTTAGATAGTTATCAGTCTGGTTTAGCCTCTTTTATTCCCAAAACGGTTCAGCCATCGACTTCAAAACCTGAGCAAACTCCTGAATCTCAACCGCCTCAAACTCCTGAATCCGTTCAAAAGGAAGAACCAGCCAAGATTTTGGAGCAGGCTTTGGCTGACTTAAATGATTTAGTCGGCATGGAAAATATTAAGGAAGAAGTGCAAACTTTAACCAACTTCCTAAAAGTACAGAAGATCCGGGCAGAGCGGGGTTTAGCAAAAACACCAGTTTCACTTCATGCGGTGTTTTGTGGTCCTCCTGGTACGGGTAAAACAACCGTTGCTCGTCTGATGAGTAAGATCTACGAAGGATTAGAGTTTCTCAGCAAAGGACATTTGGTGGAAACCGATCGCTCTGGCATGGTGGCAGGCTATGTGGGGCAAACGGCTAAAAAAGTAGATGAAATGGTGGATTCTGCTCTGGACGGGGTGCTGTTCATTGATGAAGCCTATGCTTTGGTACCCAGAGAAGCGGGGCGTGATTTTGGTCAAGAGGCGATCGATGTGTTGCTGAAGCGAATGGAAGATTATCGCGATCGCCTTGTCATCATTGTGGCAGGTTACACCGATGAAATGGAAACCTTCATCGAATCCAACCCTGGCTTAAAGTCACGCTTCAACCGTTACTTCTATTTCAACGACTATACCCCCGAAGAACTACTGGCAATTTTTGAGCGAATGGCTGGAAAAAGTCACTTTAAACTCACACCAGAAGCCAGAGAAAAACTGCTCAAGATCTTTAACCAGCTTTACGACAATCGAGACAAGAACTTTGGCAACGCTCGTATGGTTCGCAATCTGTTTGAAAAGAGCATTGAAAAGCAGGCAAATCGATTAGCGGTACTCTCTTCTCTGACCGATGAAGTATTGACGATGCTCGTTCCTGAAGACATTCCCAGCAATTATTCAGAAACTACCAGAATTTAAGCATTGCCAGTTTTCAGCATGAATGGGTATGTGGCGGCTGCGTCGCCACATACCCATTCATGCGCGAATTAAGCAACGCCAAGCATTCCTCGCCCTGTGTCTGATCCTCATGTTTGAATCATGACTCGGAGTGTCTATCTCACTTTGTCAAAGCTACCTCTTTAGTTGAGGCGGATGACAAGCAATAAGTATGACGTTTTGCTAGCAACGGTTGATAAAAATGAGGTGAGTTAAGCAGGAGATTTAGCACGTGTTCTTTCACAATAAACGGCTGCAATACTTTACTAAGCCAGAGCAGCCTGACGCAATTTACGCAAAAAAGATTCAAGAACTGATTGGCGGTCCCTTTGGTGAGATGACGGTAATGATGCAGTATCTCTTTCAGGGTTGGAATTGTCGAGGACCTGCTCGTTATCGAGATATGCTGCTCGACATCGGCACTGAAGAGATTGGCCACGTTGAAATGTTGGCAACCATGATCGCTCATCTGCTTGATCGGGCCCCTTTGAAGCAGCAGGAAGATGGTGCGAAAGACCCAATTGTGGGTGCTGTGATGGGTGGTGTTAATCCACAAGATGTGATTGCAGCAAGCATGAATCCCCAACACGCGATTGTTTCCGGCTTAGGTGCGACAGCTAATGATAGCGTGGGCTACCCCTGGAATGGTCGATATATCATTGCCAGCGGTAACTTGCTAGCAGATTTCCGCTCTAACCTACACGCAGAATCTCAAGGTAGATTGCAAGCTGTACGGATGTATGAGATGTCGGATGACCCAGGTGTGAAAGATACTCTCAGCTACATGATTGCGCGAGATACAATGCACCAAAACCAGTGGTTGGCAGCGATCGAAGATCTGGAAAGCTCTGGGCTGGATACAACACCCGTTCCCAGTTCTTTCCCGAAAGAGTTGGAGAAGCAGGATGCGGCTTACCAATTCTGGAATCTGTCTAGTGGTGAAGAAAGCCGCGAAGGACGTTGGGCAAAAGGGCCCTCAATGGACGGCAAAGGTGAGTTTGAATACCTGGCAAATCCTCAACCGCTGGGGCAAGAGCCAGAACCTCCGATCCCCGATCCGCGTCTGCACGGCACGGGTAAGAAGTAGAAAACGAGCTAAGGTCTGCAACTTCTCGAAGAAGTTGCAGACCTTAGCTCTTTGAGTCAGTGCTATTTAGTTTAAGCCCCTGATTAGCGTATGGATTGCTTGGTTTCGTCCGGGCGATCGCCAGCTATCTAGAATATCGTGAGGATGGAGGCATTAGTTTACCCTCACCAGTTTTTATTCAGGTCGCCTGAGGCTCTTCGGTTTATTCCAGGGTTTACCTGCCGAATGCCGCGCCCTTATAGGAACATTTGCCACTTTTCAAATACTCCCTGAAAGTTTAACTGGGCTAATGTTAAGGCTTTGAGCCTGAAGCGTAAACTTTTGCCGCAACTTAAGTAACCAGCGATATGTCACTTCAACGTCTTGAGAAGCTGTTTGATTTTATCCCCTTGCTGATGGTCAAGATTCTTTGGAAAACGTAGCTCAATCACGGTGGGGCTGGCGGTAGAGGTTGGGCTGTAGGGATTATTGGTCATGCGACCCGGTAACTCAACCGCTTCAACCTGAGCAATCAACCGTTTGGGAAGTGGGTCAGTTGAATATTGGCTCACCAAAATTCCCACTGGAGGTTTGTTGTGTCTCATATCATCCAGGTTGTGAATCGTTTTCTCACTCAACTCCAAACGGACCGTGCGAGTATTGATTTCTGTCGCCGTTGCCGTATGAAACCGTCCTTCCCAATAAATTTGAGCAGCAGCACTGATTTGTTTTCGCACTGTCACCTTCTGGGCAGGTTTAGGATCTCGGAATGCTCGGAACAGCCCGGTTATCAGGAACCTCAGTGAACCCAATGGATTGTCTAAGTTCTGGCGTTCTTGAGAGTACCACTGATTGACATCTGAGTAGAGGACTAACACCAGTGCGTCAAACTGCACGGGCGCTAGGTCAACAAAGTCTACAGCAACAATAATCTGGTTATCATTTTGCGGCGTTACTCGGATAATCTGCCCGTTCAGAAAAGCTCGTGCGCCAAAGTCACCCACCAGTTCTAGCTCAATTTGGTCAGGCAGGTTGGGCCAGTTCTCTAACAGAATGCGGCAGCCTGTTTCACTGGCATCCAGGGTTTTACCCGTCCAAGTTTGATCTTGGCTGTAGATGATGGCGGTGAGTTGGCGATCTAAACGGTGGGCGCGGCGTAGCTGAGGCTGCTCAAAGGCCACGAGAATCGCGGCAACCAGCAGCAGCAGGTTAAACACACTCCAGGCAGCATTGATGATCACGGCTTCCTGGTCTTCGGGGCGCAAGATTAACCAGAAGGGCACCGTCATCAGGGAAACCAGCAGCAGAATGGAAACAATCACAGGCACCTGAGCCGAGTTCCAGTCAAAGCTGCGTTTGTTGACCATTGTGCCTTTGGCGGTCACGTTAAATTTGCCTAGCTTGGGGTTAAGCAGCGCCATGAAGGTGACAAGACCATCTTGAAATGCCATTGCATATTCAAAGATCTCGTTCCAGAAAGAGAAGCGAACCGTTTTGTAGGTGATGTAGTTGGCGTTCATGGCCAGCAAGATGTGTGGTAGAGCATAGGCTAGCGTTTCTGTTCCTAAGCCGCGAATCAGGTCAACCCCCAGCAGCAGGTAGAGGATGGGGGCGATCGCATACATCAACCGGGGAAACCCAAAAAAGAAGTGAGAAGTTGCCGAAAAGTAACACAATCGCTGCGCCAAACTCAATTTAAGCCTGGGGTTAAATAGCGGGTTCTCCAATCGTAGAATCTGCGCCATGCCTCGCGCCCAGCGCACCTGCTGCCCGACATAAGCGGAGAACCGCTCTGGAGCCAGACCCGCCACCATGATCTTGTCGTAATAGACCGATTTATATCCTTTGGAGTGTAGCCGCAGGGAAGTGTGGCAGTCTTCGGTGACGGTTTCTACGGCAATGCCGCCGACTTCTTGCACATAGTCCTTTCGGAAAACGGCAGCGGAACCACAAAAGAAAGCGGCATTCCAGAAGTCATTTCCCTTTTGCAAGACTTTGTAAAACAACTCATTATTCACCGGAACTCTGCCCTGGGTGAGCAGGTTTCGCTCAAATGGGTCGGGGTTATAAAACCAGTGAGGCGTTTGCACCAGCGCCACTTTAGAGTCATAGAAGAAGCCAACGGTGTGCAGCAAAAACTGGCGAGTGGGGATGTGATCACAATCCAGGATGAGAATTATCTCACCTGTGGTGCGCTGCATCGCCGTGTTGATGTTTCCTGCTTTAGCGTGATCGTTATTGTCTCGCGTCAGCATGGTGCAGCCCAGTTCTTTACAGATCTGGCGCAATTTTTCCCGGCGTTCCAGATCTTTTCGCCCGTCATCCAGCACATACACGTGCTTTTTCTCGGGCGGATAGTCGATCGCCATTGCAGCCAGAGCGGTTTTTCGCACGATTTCTACATCTTCGTTGTAAGTGGGAATGTAGATATCCACGCTAAACCACTGGTCTTTGGGATAAGCAGAGAGGTCTACGGGCTGACGGTCTTTCAGCTTAAGCGTTTGAAAGTAGGCGAGCAAGAGAGTGGCGATCGCATACAGTTCTGCCCCAAACAGCAGAATACTCAGCGACCCATTCACCCAACTATCCAAATTCAGCGTGTAGCTGGTGCGGTAATAGAGATAGCGGAAGGTAGTGACAATGCTCAGCCAGACCAAAAACAAGTGCAGGTATTCGCTCGTTTGTTGTTGAGTTTGCTGCTGCTCTAGCCGCACCACAAACCAGCCAATTAACATCAGCAGGATTGCCACAATCGTTTGCTGCCAGATCGTGAGTGGCGCAATGATCAGCGGCACCGACAGCACCAGCACCAAAAACACCATCACCATCAGCAGGGAGCGACCCAGCCCGCCAAACACAAACCCAAACCAGTCAGGCAGGCGGTTGAGCAGCCACAGGATGCCACCCTGACGCTGGCTGTCTGGATGCTGAGAAGTTGTCATCTTGCACCTCCGCTAGCAACGCGGTTGATATAAAGCTGAGAAATGCCGTACAGCATGAGTGAAGCAATCACGATTCCGGTGGGCAAGAGGAACCAGTTATCTTGCAGGAAGCGGGTAGCGCGGCTGAGCAGATTTGTGTGTTCGATGCGCCGCTGGCTGGTCTGCTCAAGGAACTCCACGTTATAGCCCGTTGCGTCGTAGGGGGAAGGGTTCGGCTGATTTGCCGCCACTAACACCGTGTCTCCCTGAAACTGGAAGAACAGCGGGTCATTGGCAAACATATCCTGTACCCGGTCTAAGCCCTGATTGGACTGGGCGGTGAGGGCGAGCAGAATGCGTTCAGAATTCCAGGGAGAAATGACTGACTTGACCACGCCTTCCTCATCCGAGAGTGTTTGCAACTGGTTGTTGTTGCGCTGGCGCGAGAAGAATTCGCCTAGTCGAAGTCCGCTAGAGTTGGCTTCAAACGCTTCGGGAATGGGGAACGATCGCGAGTTCCAATTCCCACCAGGTTTTCTGCTCTCTTGCTTCTGCGGGAATGCTGCTTGCCGAGTGAACGTTCAGCTTCACCGAATTGGCGCGGCTGAGCCGTCCCAGGCGTTCGCTGAACTTGAGCAAAGTCATCACTTCGCGGTCGTTGGGCGCATCAGGCAACACCACTGCCGTCCCGGAGAGATCTTGCGGTGCCGTGAGTGGGAAACCCGATTGCAGCAGCCGCAGGTCGGGCAACTGAACGACATTCTGCCGACTTAGATCAAAGCTGGTGTCGCCGTGAACCGTGCCCCAAAGCTGCTGATCTTGGCTTTGACCACATTCCTCTGTCACCCGTGGCCGTAAGACAAACAGCACCTCAATCTGAGAATTTGGCTGAATCAAGTTTTCCGGCAAATTCACGTTGAGCGATTCGCGCCCCCCGTTTTCTGAGGCTAGCCGCTTGCCGCCAACCGTCACGCCATCGATTCTGACTTCAACCGCCGAGGTGCGGGGGTTTACCTGAGGGCTGTAGCTGTAGCGCAGCGTCATTGTGCTGCCGCGCATGAACTGGTCATCAGGCAGCGCCCAAAAGTTAAACCGAATCGGCGGTGCGTTGGAGCCATGCACCGTCGTGTCTTTGAACGGTTCGCTGTCAGCACCGCGCAAACTGCTCAGGGCAAAGCTGTTTTCGGTGGGCAAATAGCGCTCCCACTGGCGCGGCGGCGGCGATGAAACTTCATCTACACTGCTAACGATTAGCGCTTGTCCTGCCCCTAGTGGTTGCCCTTCAGACTGCACTAGGAACTGCACTGCTTTGCTCACTCCGGCGGCATCGTTGCCCGTAGCGACCAGAACCGGAACGCCGTTATCTTCTAGCGCCGTCATCATCAACACGCCTACGTCTCCTGGCAGGGTGGTTCTGTTGCCGTCTAGAAGCTGGTTGCCCTGAAGCTGAAAGGGCAGCGACAGATTTTTTAGGGCGGGCTGCTCGGTGGGAGTGCCAATCAGAATCAGGCGATCGCCCCCCTGCACCTGCTCTAAATCCGTCACCATGCGCGTATCGACCGGGCGAAAGTCGGCATAGCGTCCGGCAGAAGTCTGAAATCGGGCGGCAGACGTAAGCCAGGATTCGCTTAGCTCTCTGGGTCGCAGGTAAACCAGGCGATCGCGATCTAGCCCCAGGTCGTCAATAAACGGATAGGGATAGCGGTTAAAGTCAAGGGCGATCGCCTGCGGTTCAAACTCAAACAGCAGCTTTGAGTCGGGCAGCACCTCCGTCCACAGCATCGGGTCAGCCGGATCGGTGCATTCCTCTGAATTTTGCTGCTGAGTGGCAATCGAAATCTCATTTCTGTCCTGCAACAGCGCTGTTGGAATGTTGAACAACACCTGCCCAACCTGAGAATTGGGACGGTTGAGCGGAACACTGCCAATGCTCGTATCGTTTACCCGCACCGTCATACTCGACTGGTTGGGCAACAGCGCCGGAGAGTGCTGAAACCGAATCAGCGCCTTTGCCGACTTCACGCCCCAGCCTCTTGGCCGAGTAAAGCCCAGCCGCGTTTCGGGGTAAATCCCTTCTAGCCGCAGCCGATTTCCAACCACCGGGCTGCGGTTAAAGGCCAGCACGTACTCATAAGTCGTTGCAGGCGTGGCGGGTTCGCTATCAGCAGTGGATTCTGCCGCAGGCGCAGGAGATTCGGGCTGACGGGCAGCAGGGGCAGGGCGAGAGGCTGGAGGTTGCGATCGCCCTCCCCCATTTCCGCTGCCACTACTTGCAGGCGGCGCACTCGGCGCAGCAGGGCGCGGCCGATAAACCGGAGCCTGACGCGGCGATTCGGGTAAGACAAACTCCCGAATTACCCGCTCTTCCTGTTGCTGAATCGGGTTATCGGTCTGAGCCTGCGCCAGGGTGGTTAGTCCCAGTAGGGTACTCAGGCAGCTTAAGCAGAATAGCCAAATGAGGGAACGTCGCCAGAAACGAAATCGACTGGAGACGCGGCGTAGGGGAGGGGAGTGACGGGAGGGAGGCATGGTTTGGGGAAAGGAGGAGAGAGGACGGAGGAAGGACGGAGGAAGGCGGAAGGACGGAGGAGGGCGGAAGGAGGGCGGAAGGAGGAGGACGGAAATTCTTGCCTCCGCCCCTAGCCCCCAACCCCTAGCCCCTAGCCCCTCTAATACC
>JAAUTN010000331.1 GCA_012031415.1 Leptolyngbyaceae cyanobacterium SM1_4_3
TTACCGTTCAGATTTAAGGCGTATGTTACCTGCCTCTCAACCAATGTCTCTTGCCAATCAGTTGTCATCATACTACGTCTCCTTAGAGTAAAGTCGTTATTCCATCGTTGGGGATCAGGTTCGTACACTGTAACGATTTGATGAGTGAACGAGAGGGATAACTACACTGAACATGAATAGGACGTTGTGCTTGTGTCAAACCGCAAATTAGGCAACTCGATCCATACTCATCTTCTGGGTAGTCTTCAATGACCTGACCGTTCGCAATTGCCTCCCTAATTTCTTGAACTCGAATTTGTCGCAAGATGGATTGGTCAACAGCGTGTTTAGAAAACTCAAACTGCTCTTCAGCAAATTTACAACGTATCTCTACAATCAGCGTGGTCATTCAACTATTGTATTCGGAAGGAATGCCATTGAGCATAACTGACAATGGTAGGTACTAGGAGATACCTAAATTAATTATCTTCATCGAAGTAATTAAAGCACCACCAACCGAGAGCCTCTGTATAGCTACCGGAAATGGTTGCATTCGCTATATTTCCTATACCGGGAAGAAAACCAAGTATAGCCTTAGCTCCAAAAACACCAACACCAGCGCCAGCAGGCGTTCCAAGTATTGCCATTGCAGCCTGCTTATCAAGACTTTGACCAAAAAGCTCTCCTAAAGCTAACACCATTCCAACATGAATTGTTGTTAAGACGACTGTATCAGCCCCGAAAGCAGCCCCCTGTGCCATCGCACCTGATGCCGCTGCTGCACTTGCCGCCGCTCCGTGAATTATTAAATGGGCTTTGTTGGTCTGTTGCTCTGTAGCCATGTAATGTCTCTCAGTTATGAACACACTTGAACAATGATCTTTTAGCTACCAAATATTGCAAATATTAAAGGCAACCGATAACTCTTAAGCTACTGCCCCCACTAAGGGATGAAGCAGCATAACGTTCCCCTTCAGCGGCGGCTAGTAACCTTTGCATCTCCACCGAGATCTTTCAACCGTCCGCTGCAAGGGGGTTGTTATACCGCCGTGTTCGATCGATTGGAAGAGGGAACTAGCTCGGTGCCCATCGGATAGGCATAGAGCGAGACAACTCAAGGACTTTAAGGCATCATAGAGAATCAAGTGTATTAATTTCTACTTTTGCCGATCGCATGTCCTTTGCCAACTTCACCAACCCCTACCGAAATCCAGCCGATGTTCCAGAGGACTATCGGAAGCACCCGAATCTGTCCAAGTTGTTTAAGACAGATGGCACCTACGTTCGTGGGGCAGAAGACCCGGTGACGATGTGGGCGATCGATATTCTACACCGGGAGTACAGCGTCCCATTGGAGATGATGGGGCTTGAGCTGCATCTGGATTTTGCCGAGGGAACTTACAGAGGGGGAAGACGCTGGCAAGGCAGACTAGATCTCGTTATCTTTGATGATCAACTGCTGGATGAGTTTGGCAACCCTGATACGGTGCTGATTGCTCTAGAGGCTTTAGCACCTAATTTTGCAAAGGATAGCCCTGAATGGGTAGAGCATCTAAATCGACTCAACTCTTATATGAGTGGTTCTGGATCGGCTTGCTACGCGATTATCACTAATGGTCATGCTACAGATATTTATTCTCGTGATTTAGGTTATCCTCGTGATTTGCAAATTATTGGGGATTTGCCAAAGTATGAAAGTTCACGGGAAGCTGCAAAACACAGTCCATTCACGGTTGTTCTAAACCCTGATGAGCCAGATGGATTTGAAACAGGTTTAAAACCATTGTCTCGTGATAAATTTCGTGAAGTATTGGGTGATACGAGATCGGGCTGTCACTCAATTTTGCGCGATAACGAGGGGTTGCAGCCTCAGGAAGCTGTTGATGCAATGGTTAAGTTCTTGTTTGCCAAGTGGTATGACGAGCAAGCAACGGTTGATTTGGCAAAGCAAACAGGGGAATCTCGTGCTTATGCGTTCACAATTAGAAACGAAGCGAACCATAGAACTGATCCTGAACGTTTAACCATTCAGGTTCGAGAAACGTTTCAAAAGGCTAAGGAGTGGGAGAGAAAGACGCTCAGCAAAAAGTTTGGAGAAGATCTAAACGTTCGCTTGGCATTTACAGGGCAAGATGAGCTATTTTACAAAGCTCATACCACCTGGAAAATTGTTGAAAAATTGCAGCCCTGGAGCCTTCGTCGTTCGACGGCTGATGTTAAGGGTGGAGTTTTTGAGGATTTTTTAGGCAAAACCTTTCGAGATGACCTGGGGCAATATTTTACGCCCACTCCGGTCATTAACTTGATGGTGGGGATTTTGCAGCCGACGGTGCATGATTTTGTGGGTGATCCAGCGTGTGGTTCGGCGCGGATGCTAACCCATATTTTGGACTATGTGCGAAAGCGAGAATTGGCACGGGCAGAGGCAGAGGGGTTTGAAGTAACAAACCCGGATGAACCCACGCCAGAGTTTATCGAGTTTCGGGATAATCACCTGTTTGGAGCCGAAATTGCTCCCAATGTTATGAAGGTTGCGAAAGTGAATTGCCTGATGAACGGGGCGCAATATGCCGACTTGAAGACAATGGATGCGTTGCAACCTCTGAGCAGCATTACGGGCGGCATTATGGAGGGTTTGCCCAATCGCCCAGGGTTTTATCCAAGTGGGTTGACGATGATTTTGACCAATCCCCCGTTTGGGGCGAAGGTGACGAGCGCGGCGATCCTAAAAGACTTAGCATCACGCGAGGGATTAACGAAGAAAAAGAATAAGGTTGTCGGCAGCATTGCCCAGGAAATAGCATTCATAAATCGGTGTCTAGAATTTCTAAAACCAGGTGGAAAATTGGGAATTGTTCTGCCTGATGGAGTTTTAGCTAACAGCCAAGCTCAGGATATTCGAGACTGGATTCTAAGATGGGCAAGACTAAAAGCTGTAATTAGCCTGCCACAAGAAACTTTTGCGCCTTATGGAGCAGGTGTTAAGGCAAGCATCATTTTCTAGAAAAAGTAAATCAACCATTACTAGCGGAAGGACAATTAGAGCTAGGTCAAGAAATATCGGAAGCAGATGAAGGCTATCAAGTCTACATGGCTCGGCTGGAGGATATTGGCTATGACGCAACTGGGAGGGCTACGGTATCAGAAGAGGATGCACATGAGCCTCCAGAAATCAAACCACAGTTGCAGACTTCAGTAATCGGCTAGGGTGGTAAGTATGAAATCAGTCATTCGTGACCTTGCTGATATTAAGGCTGCTAAGAGGTGGGATTTTGGCTTTCATGACCCTGAATATTTAGAAGTTCTAGAAAGCTTAGATCGAACCTATCCTGTTGTTAGGTTTGGCGATATTATTACCGTCTTAACTGATATGGGAGCTTTCTCTTTATACAAGACTGAGTACTTTGTTGATGAAGGCGTTCCATTTCTGCGCGTTCAAAACGTTCAGGAATATGGAGTTGATCTAGAAAAAGATACAAAGTTTATTTCTTATGAATATCATCAACAGCTAAAAAAATCACAACTTCAGCCAGGAGATTTATTGCTTACTACAAAGGCTGTAATCGGAATTTCTGCTGTTGTTAGTGAAAGTCTAGGTGATTGCAACATCAGTCAAAACCTTGTCCTTATTCGACTGAAGGACGGTATAAATCCTAATTATGTCTCAATATTTTTGAATAGCCGCTTAGGGCGTATGCAAACGGAAACTGCTGCAACAGGTCCGAATCAAAAATATTTGAATTTTGAGCGTATCTATGACTTAAAAATTACTCTTCCTCCCCCATCGCTCCAAGACCAGATTGCCCAAGTGATGCAGGAGGCTTATAGCGATCGGCAGAAAAAGCTACAACAAGCAGAACAGTCTTATCAAAGAATTATTAAGTACGTCTTTGAACAGTTAGGGATTAACCTAGAACGTACCCAACGTAAGCAAAATGCTTTAGTTCCTATTAGTGTTCTTCAAGGTGGTCGTTTTGATTTTGAGGCAGTAGTCACAGTACAAGATATTAGCTCTCAGTTTGCCGAGCATGAAACTACTTTACTAGAAGAGGTGGTTGAGCAGACTAATGAGCGAATTACTCCATCAATTGATTCTCCTGATGAAGTTGTCAATTATATTGGTTTAGCAAATATTCAGTCGAATACAGGTGAATTGGTAAATTTTGAGCCAGTTCAAGGGAAAGAAATTCTAAGTTCATCACCAAAATTTGCCAAAGGAGACATCCTTTTTGGTCGAATGCGTCCTTATCTTAATAAAGTTTGGATTGCAGAGTTTGACGGTATTTGTTCAGGTGAAGCATTAGTTTTTAGACCTAATAAGAACAAGGTAGATACCCAGTTTTTGCATACACTTTTGCTGAGTCAGCTAACCTTAGATCAAGTTGTTCCTTTGCAAAGTGGTTCTTCACTTCCTAGAGTGTCTGTTTCGGATGTTCTGAGCGTTAAATTACCTGTCCCTAAAGATCTACAAAAACAGCAAGAGATTGGTAATGAGGTAAAAAAAACGTCGTAGCGAAGCAAAACAGTTGCGACATGAGGCTGAAGCCGTTGTGACCTCTGCAAAAGCGCGAGTAGAGCGGATGATTTTAGGTGAGGAGATAGCGGAGTAAAGCAAGTAAACAATGGAGGTTGGAACCATGAGTTTAGTCATTCCCGATGAGTTTCTGCAAACGGCACACATTTCTGAAGCCGATCTTAAGCTCGAAATTGCCATTCTGCTATTCCAGCAGGAAAAAATTACCCTGGGCACCGCCAGCCAGTTTGCAGCCATGAATCAACTGGAGTTTCAACGCATCTTAGGTAGTCGTAAAATCCCCATTCATTACGGCGTTGAAGACTTTCGCCAAGATCTCAGAACCCTGGAGGCAAACGATTGGCGATGATTGTAGTTAGTAATACGTCGCCCATCTTTTACCTGTCCACCATTGGTCATCTCGATTTGCTCCGCCAACTTTACGATGAAATCGTGATTCCAACAACGGTTTTCAACGAAATCACCAATGTCGGCAACACCGATGCCAGTGCCAGGATTGTGCCGACCCTAAGCTGGATTAAAACGCAATCTGCCACTGATCAAGAACTGGTCAATACGTTAAGAGCCGAACTCGATCCGGGTGAAGCGGAGGCGATTGCTCTAGCTGTTGAGTTAAACGCCGATCGCCTCCTTATGGATGAACGCTTGGGGAGAGCGGCTGCAATGCGAGCAGGGCTACAAGTCACAGGTGTTTTGGGTATTCTGATTGCCGCCAAGCGCAATAACTTAATTCAAGAGGTCAAACCATTACTGGATGCCTTAATTGAACAGGTTGGCTTCTGGATTGATGCGCGGCTCTACGCAGAAGTCTTACAAGCTGTCGGCGAATCAGCATGAAACCCGGAAGCAAGTACCATCCACTCTTTGAACACTTGCAGTACTGCAATCAAGCGGTAGTAACGCTAACCTTCGCCGAAATCGAAACTTTAATGGGTTGCTCATTGCCTGACTCAGCACGGAAAAAGAAAAACTGGTGGAGCAATCGTGATAGCCCTAGTGCGTTGCAAGCGATCGCCTGGATTAGTGCAGGCTACCAAATTGAGTCTGTAGATTTAACGCAGCAAATCGTTACCTTCAAAACTTTTCAAGCAACTTATCACATCCAACAACAGGATGGTGAAATCATTTGGAATGCTGACGCGATCAAGGCACTCAGAATTTCCAAAGGTCTTAACCAGGAGCAGTTTGCTAGTGAGTTAGGCGTTCGTCGAGAAACCGTGAGCGAATGGGAAAACAGCAAATACGAACCCGATCGTTCCAAATGCAAGCTCCTCAACATGATTGCCAAACAAGCCAATTTTGCAGAACCTTAACAGATTCATGAAACAGTATTGACTTTTTGTGCGGTGAGCGTACATAATACTATAAAGATCAGGTGTACTCCTGACAGGAAATCTCTTATCGGTATTCTGTATGAGCGGTGTCAATCTTCCTCCCAAAGCCCTCTTTCTATCACCCGATGGCAAAATCTATCCTGACACCCTGATTTGCTCCGGGATGATCTCAGCAGGACTGAACGGCAAACCCTGTCCCTATGCTCAAAATGGTCAGTTGCCTGATTTGGTGCCCCTAGACGAAAACGATCCTGGTTACAGTCCCGATAAGGGCAAGCCTGGAGATTTATGTCCACCTTGTGCCAAGCAACAACTTGCTAATCTAGGGCACTGGCAGGGGCACGGTCAGCAAACCTTTCCCGAAGAACTCTTGCCCTTGCGCTTATTCAAATGCCGAATGTGGCTATGGCTTGTTGTGCCGGGTTTGCATGATGCAGAACTAACAAAACTGATTACTGATAACTGAATCATTCAACAGCTTATTTGCGGTTGTGCTTTAGCTAGAGCCGACTTGGCGATCGCAACGTAGAGATAAGCTTTCAAATACGTCCCATCGATAACTTAAGGCGGTATAATGGTTGAACTCACCCGCCGTCATTGACTCTGGATGATAAGAATAGTTTAGCTTACGGTCGGGTGCAGTGATTTGTTATGTTGTGTAAATTTTCCCACTGATCGCCCATTAAGCCCCACAGACCCCAGCGCCCCTTCACCAACAACCTTGCCCGCTCACGACTCTGGCGCTGCAACATAACCAGTAATCAAACTGCAATGGGAACTCTTGATGCACATTTATCACTTAAATTGTAATGATAAACGGCACGAAAATCAATGTTTAACCTGGCATAGCTGGTATTGTGTCTGAAAAGGACTGTTAGTTCAAATTATATTAAGTTTCGCTAAGCTCATGGAGGTGTTGGATGGCACGTAGATTGTAAAGATATACGGCATGAACAACCATGAGCAGATTCCCAGAGGTTAGCCCCAGGTTTGACGAATTGATAAGACTTCCGTTGGAGATAACTATTTATTAGACTGACAGTTTCTATATAAGATCCCTATTTAGGGGAATTAGACTGACACAATCTGGCTAAAGCCCCTTCCAGGGTGATTAGACTGCTTTAAGTCCGCCTAAGCTCCTTGTTTAGGGGATTAGACTGCTTGGTGTCCGTCTAACATCCCTCATAAGGGTAATTAGACCGCCTCCAGATTCAGTATATTCTCTGCGGTGATTGATGCTCCGGCACCGTTCATACTTCTTCATGGGGTTTACGATCGCCAAAAACGTTCCAAACCTCGCTGCCGTGCTGCCTTAGTGTATTGAGCAAGTTTTTCGCCAACTCAGTCCAAAATGTTTGTTTTTCTCTTAAGGGTGAGCATCGCATTGAGTCGTGCAGCCAGGGGATGGCGATCGCCCTTTCTCAATCAGGTGTAAAGACATTTCAGCGCGCGATCGCCAATTCAAACCTTAAACTGTCTGCGATCGCCCCTTGTAATCCTTCCCATCAGCGATCGCCTTTCCCCAGAGCTTTCTTTACCGACGCCCCGTCTCAATCTCCCGCAACAGCGACTAACGGCTAATGAAAAAAATTCCTCTGCATTGGCGTAGCCTTCCCGTAGGGAATTCACGAGTCCGCCCGCTGCACTAGACTGATTAGACCTGCGGTAGTTTAGCAAATTTGAGAACATTGGGACAAATGCTAGTAGATTCCAAGCCTTGACTCAAGCCGATTGACCCAAAACGGAAAGGAATCTCTAACCTTCCGTTGACAGGGTTGGGGCAGTGGGCGCTCTCCTCGTAGAAGTCGCCTGGGTGCTGATTGGAGTGGCCTTATCCGGGATAGGAGTGACTCATCCACTGATAGGAGTGACTCAGTGACTGATGGGAGTGACTCCTCCACTGATAGGAGTGACTCATCCACTGATAGGAGTGACTCATCCACT
>JAAUTN010000332.1 GCA_012031415.1 Leptolyngbyaceae cyanobacterium SM1_4_3
TAACCCCCAGCCCCTAACCCCTTCAAATCAAGAATGCCGCTGCTGGTGCCGACTGCCATGCGTGGGACAGAATCTTGTTCAGGTCAGCGTATTGGGGTTGCCAGCCTAACATTTTGGTGGCTTTTTCACCGCTGCCGACTAGAGCGGGCGGATCTCCAGGGCGGCGATCGCCTCCACAACCTTAAACTCGCGTCCTGTCACCTGTTTTGCCGTTTCAATTACCTGCTTGACTGAGAACCCGTTGCCGTTTCCCAGGTTAAATACGTTGGTATCGCCCCCTTTCAGCAAATATTCCAGACCTAATACATGGGCAGATGCCAGGTCAGCAACGTGAATGTAGTCTCGAATGCAGGTTCCGTCTGGCGTGGAATAGTCTGTTCCCAAAATTGAGATAGAATCTCGCTTGCCCAAAGCCGCTAGCAGCACCAGAGGAATTAAGTGAGTTTCGGGATTATGGTCTTCGCCCAATCGCCCCTCCGGATCGGCCCCCGCCGCGTTGAAGTAACGGAAGCAAACCGACTTTAGCCCATAGGCTACATCGAAATCAGCCAGCACCCGCTCAATCATCAGTTTGGTTGCCCCGTAAGGGTTGATGGGGTCTTGGGGATGATCTTCTGGAATCGGCACTGTTTTAGGTACGCCATAGGTAGCGCAGGTCGAAGAAAATACAAACTTGTTGACCGAAGCCGCTAGCATCGCTTCTAGGAGAGTTAGCGTACCGATGAAATTGTTGCGATAGTATTTTGCTGGGTCAGTCACCGATTCGCCCACATAGGCATACGCTGCGAAATGCATAACAGCAGCAATTTTACGGCTGGCAAAAAGCTGATCTAGCAGGGGGCGATCGCAGGTATCTCCAACCACCAATTCTACCTGCAATACTTTTTCTACCAAATCTTGATGTCCGTACACCAAATTATCGAGAACAACCACCTCATAGTCTGCCTGCTGGAGCGCTAGCACTGCATGAGAGCCAATGTATCCTGCACCCCCTGTGACTAAAATAGTTGGTCGAACTGGCGACATATTTGGACTCCTCAGTTGTGTCTTGCCGCTCCAGACTAACATCGCTCTGGGGGTATCCATCAGCCCCAAACTGAGTTAACTGAGAGGTTGGTTATATTACAATTAGTAAAGTTTCTTAGGCGATCGCTCTCCCCATGCTGACCGAACTTTTTCCCTTCCGGTTTGGACTAGACGCTACAACGCTGGCGGGCATTGGTTTGTGGTCGTTAGCGCTGTATCTAGGTTTTTCGCCAATTAGTGAATGGGTGATGGAGCAGCTTAACCGCTGGCTTAACTTTGCTGAGCGGTTTCTCTACACCTCAGTAGAAGAGTTTGAGCGCACTCGCAAAGGCAGAGAATCTTTAAATGCCTTCTATGCATCGCTGTTCAGCATTGTGCCGTTTCTGATTGTGGGTGGATTGTTCAACTACGGTGTAGAAGTTGGGTTGGGGCAAAGCTGGGCTATCAGCGTGGGCATTCTGGCGGCGATCGGCGGTGGGGTATATGAGTTGGGCCGCCGGGATGGTCGTGCTTCCCGGGAAGAGGATTAATCCCAATTCATACTGACGGAACGTGAAACTTTTTCTCAGGCTCCTGTGGGATGAGCATCTTGCCCGTCCAAATCAAGCAGGCAAGATGCCTGCCCCACAGGAAACCAGGGTTTCTAAAACTTTAAACTCGTTGCCAAGCTGGAGCTTGGTAACGAGGTTGAAAGAGGTTGAAAGGTTCGGGTTCATCCCTACTGCAACACAAGCTCAGACGAACTTACGAAGTCTCTCTCAGTTTATCCAGAACACTCATATCCTCCAGGGTTGAAGTGTCGCCAGAAACCGCTTCTCCGCTGGCGATCGTGCGTAACAGGCGACGCATGATTTTGCCGGAGCGAGTTTTGGGTAGGGCATCGGCAAAGCGAATCTCACCGGGACGGGCGATCGCCCCAATCTCCTGCACCACGTGCTTCTTTAACTCATTCTTCAACTCATCGCTGGCCGAATAGCTGCCCTCTAGCGTGACAAAGGCAAATACGTCTTGCCCTTTCACCTCATCGGGTTTGCCGACCACCGCCGCCTCTGCCACAGCCGGATGAGAAACCAGGGCTGACTCAATTTCCATTGTGCCGAGGCGGTGTCCGGCGACGTTGATTACGTCATCGACGCGACCCATCACCCAGTAATAGCCGTCTTCGTCGCGCCGTGCGCCATCCCCAGCAAAGTAAAAGTATTGCCCATCTTGGGGTGGAATGTGTTCCCAGTAGGTACGTCGGAAGCGATCGGGGTCGCCATAAACCGTTCGCATCATGCCCGGCCAGGGATACTTCACTGCCAGATAGCCGCCTTCGTTTTCCCTAACCGAATTGCCCTCTAAATCTACTACATCTGCCAAAATTCCAGGGAAAGGACGGGTTGCGGAACCGGGTTTAGTGGGAATTGCTCCTGGCAATGGCGTAATCATAATGCCGCCAGTCTCAGTTTGCCACCAGGTATCAACAATGGGGCAGCGATCGCCCCAATTACCCGGTGATACCACATCCAGGCTTCTGGATTAATCGGCTCACCGACCGTGCCCAACAGCCGCAGCGAAGAGAGATTTCTAGCTTTGGGTAGGTCTTCCCCCATTTTGATAAAAGCCCGAATCGCAGTTGGAGCGGTGTAAAACACATTCACGCCGTACTTTTCAATCACATCCCACGTACAGCCAGGGTTTGAGGGACGGGGCGCACCTTCGTACATCAGGCTGGTTGCGCCGTTTGACAAGGGCCCGTAGACAATGTAGCTGTGTCCGGTAATCCAGCCTACGTCAGCGGTACACCAATACACATCGTCATCGTGCAGGTCAAAAATCCACTTGGTGGTCATGTGGGTATAGAGGTTGTAGCCGCCAGTGGTATGCACCACACCTTTGGGCTTTCCGGTGCTGCCAGAGGTGTAGAGGATGAACAGCATATCTTCGCTGTCCATTGGCTCTGCGGGGCAGTCGGCTGACATCTGCGGCTGGAATTCATGCCACCAGTGGTCACGAGCGCCTAGCTGCATGGGAATGTCTTGTCCGGTTCGGCGCACCACTAGCACATTCTCGACGCTGGGCGCGTTGCCGTCTGCTAGCGCTTTATCAACCTGAGCTTTCAACGGCACGATCGCATCTTTGCGCCAGCCCCCGTCTGCCGTAATAACTAGTTTGACCTGCCCATCAACCAGGCGATCGCGCAATGCCTCAGCACTAAACCCGCCAAACACCACAGTATGGGGCGCACCGATGCGGGCACAGGCCAGCATGGCGATCGCCGCTTCAGGAATCATCGGCATATAGATGCCGATGCGATCGCCCTTTTGCACGCCCAAATGCTTCAAGGCATTGGCAAACTGACAAACCTCCCGGTGAAGCTGAGCATAGGTGAGGGTACGTGAATCGCCCGGTTCGCCTTCCCAGATCAGAGCGGCTTTGTTGCGTCGCCAGGTGGTGAGGTGGCGATCGAGGCAGTTGTAGGAAATGTTGATTTTGCCGTTGACAAACCACTTGGCAAAGGGCGGCTGCCAGTCCAGCACGGTGTCCCACTTCTCAAACCAGTGCAGTTCTTTTTGCGCTAGCTCTGCCCAAAACTTTTCTGGGTCAGCCTCAGCCCGTTGATAAAGCTGCTCATATTCTTCCAGGCTTTTGATATGAGCCTGCTGAGAAAAAGCAGCAGGCGGGTTGAACAATCGCTTTTCTTGAAGAATGGATTCAATCGTGGATTCTGACATAGTGCTTTGCTGTGTATCTGCGGCGGCAACTTCCGATAGGTAATGGGGGCTACCTTTTCCAAACCATACTTTTTTTAGCCCCTAATTTGCACAGCAAGTATGTTTTCTTTAACTTTTGTCAGACAGGGGAGAAGGGGAAGGGAGAAAGGAGATTGAGCATTTTCAGTTAAAGAAACGGGGTGGAGGTTAAACTTCACCCCGTTTCTTTAACGGATTATCGATTTCTTGGACTAGATGCTTAGATGTAGAGTTTCAGGAGATCTGGGTAGAGGATGCAAATCCTGTAAGGGCGCAGCATTCGGGCAAAGACTTTCTTCAAACCGAGGAATAGCTGCCGAATGCTGCGCCCCTACACCTCCTAATGCATTCAATCCCTAGCCCCTAATCCCTAGCCCCTAACCCCTAACTCTACGCCCAACCTGCGCGATCCATAATCTGAAGCGCTTCTAGATTGTTTCGACCAAATACAGCCGCATTGATGCTGTCTTCTCTAAACTCGCCCAGGGCTGCGACGTTAGGGGCAAGCTCAACTCCTCCCAGAACAGGGTATTCGTTGTTGCCTTGAGCAAAGATTGCCTGAGCTTCTGGGCTGACTAAATGCTCCAGGAATTGAATGGCTGCTTCTCTGTTTGGCGAGTTGGCTAGCACACCGCCGCCGCTGATGTTGACATGAGTGCCGCGATCGCGCTGGTTGGGGAAGAAAATTGCCGTTTGCTCTGCCGCTGCCCGCTCTTCGGGGTTTTCAGAGTTGAGCAAGCGCAGATAGTAGTAGTGATTGGCGATCGCCACATCTCCAACTCCTGCTGCAACCGCTTGAATTTGGGGTGTATCACCGCCTTCAGGGGGACGAGCAAAGTTAGCGACAATTCCCCGTGCCCATTCTTCTGTGTACTCTGGCCCATGTACTTCCAGCAAAGCACCCGTGAGGGATTGGCTGTAGACGTTTGAGGATGACCTGGACAGGAGCCGTCCGCGCCACTTTTCGTCTGCCAGATCTTCGTAAGTGGATAGCTCGGCTGGGTTAACCTGCGATTTGTTGTAGACGATTACCCGCGCCCGCTTGGAAAGACCAAACCATAGCCCTTCGGGATGCCGCAGGTTTTCGGGTACTGCTTGCTCCAATACTGAAGAAGAAACAGGCTGTAAAATGCCCTCTGATTCTGCTCGCCAGAGACGACCCGCATCTACCGTGATAAATACGTCAGCTGGGCTGTTTACCCCTTCACTCTTGATCCGCTCAATCAGCTGATCGGCTTCAGCCTCAACCAGGTTTACCTGAATTCCGGTGCGGTTTGTAAAGCTCTGATATAAGTCATTGTCGGTGTCATAGTGGCGGGCCGAGTATAGATTGACGGCTCCGCCAGCCTGGGCAAGTCGGGTGGGGCGATCGCCACGAGGAGCATTTTGGGCCTGTCCGGGAGCCGTTCGCCCCAGTTGCCCAGCCGCTACCGCAGCCATTGCTGCACCTGCGCCAACAAAGACACGCCTTGTCATCTTCATAATCTGTGGTTTACTCCTGTGAGTTATTAAGTCTTAAGTCAGCAAATGGCCATGCACCATCTGTCTGTTCATGAATTGGGTCAAGGCTGTATTGTACTATTAATGCGAGTAATTCCTAACTAGCAAGCTAGTTTTCTTAGCTATATGACTTTTTAAGCCTGTAAAAACCAAATTTATCCCAACATTCTGTTCTGGAACGCATATCTGGTAGGCTTTTTAGAGCAAGAGAGAGATTCCAATCGGGTTCAATGCCTTTATCAGACCTTCAAATCTTTTGCAATACCCTTTGTCTAATGACCCAGCCGCGCCTTTGGAAAAATCTGCCCGCGCCTCTACGTCTGCTGTTGCGACCCTGGGCTATTGTTTCAGTCGGGCTACACGTTTTGGTATTGCTGTTGCCCCTGCCCGATCGCTCCACATCTGAGCCGCCCCTCGCTGAGGAGCCAGTGCGAATTACCCAACTTCCTGCCTCTCCCGCACCTACAGCCCCTTCTCCTGCGGCACTGTCGTCACCCCCCGAACCGCCACCTCCCGTGCCCCAAGCTTTCCCTGCGGCTCGTCCTACGGCACCTCCGCCGGACTCGCCAATCCCCTCACCGCAGTCCTCGCCCAGCCCAACCCCGCAGGCTAATCCGTCTCCTCCCAGCCCAACGCCTTCTCCCCAGAACACCTTATCTGAGCAGCAGTCTCCAAGTCCTTCCCCGGCACCAGGACCTCCCCCAGCACCAGAAGTCACTTCATTTGCAGCAGAGATTCCCCACGCGGTGGTGGGTGGGGAACCAGGCTGTGGAGGGCAGGAAAACTGCTGGCAAACCCAAGATACGCAGTGGCGATCGGTTGCCACTACGCTGCGGCAAGAATTGGAAAGTAAGGGCTACGAGGTTGAGCAAGAAACAGGCGAGGAAGAACTGAACTTCAGGGTGTATGAAGTTTCAAAGGACGGTGAAATAGAATATCTCAACCTGCTGTCTACGGCGCAGGGAACCTTCTATGTTTTGGCTGACCAGCCGATGACCCGCGACGAGTTAGAGCAGCTAACAGAAGCGCCTAACTCGTAGATTTTCTTGGGTCGGTTCCTGCGGAGTTGCGCGGAGCGCTAATCGCTACCCCACCCTTGCCGCCTCCGCAAAGCGAATCTTTAGATAATCTTCTTCCATTTTTGCTCCAGCAGGCTGAAGTGCGGCCAACGCTTGAGGTAACACCAGATTACGCCGATGGTTGCCAATCCGAATATTTAGCTCATCTCCCGTTTTAGTGAGTTCAACCTGGTTCTTTGGAATTCCCGGCAGGTAAACCTCCAGGCTGTATTGATTCTGGTCTTGCACCACCCGCAGCGTGGTTTCCTTGTAGTAAACCTGGGTTGGGTCTTCGTCAGCGTAGAGCGTTTCCTTGAGGCGATTCAGCGCCTCCATGCCACACATTTCCTCTGAGTAGAGCGGCACTTCTTTTACGGGCAGAGGACGGAAGTTTTCGTGAATCTCATGGCGATACTGCTGCTGGTTTTCCTTCCACCGCTTGAAAAACGGGTCGCTTACTTCGTCGGGAATAATTCGGTTCGCAACGACCATATCCGTTGCCACGTTGTAGAGACTAAGGTAAGCATGGGCGCGGAGCGATTCCTTGATCACCATCTTTTCAGGATTGGTCACTAGCCGCACCGAGGTTTGGGTGTTGTCAGTCAAGACTTTCTCCAGTGCCTCAATCTGCTCATAAAACTCGTAGGGTGCATCCATTACCTCTTTGTTGGGCAGTGAGAATCCGGCGATCGGGCGAAACAGCGGTTCCACCAGCGGACGCAGCGCCACAGACATTGCCTGCAACGGCTTGTAGAATCTCCGCATATACCAGCCCGCTACCTCTGGTAAACTCAACAGCCGCAGTGCAGTACCAGTTGGGGCAGAGTCGATGATGAGTACGTCAAATTCGCCTTCGTCATAGTGGCGCTTCATTCGCACCAGGCTAAAAATCTCGTCCATGCCAGGGAGAATAGCCAACTCTTCTGCTTCTATACCATCCAACCCTCTCGCCTGAAGCACTTGGGTGATGTAGCGTTTAACGGCACCCCAGTTTCCTTCTAGCTCCATCAGGGCATCCAGTTCTGCACCCCACAGGTTAGGACGCACTTCGCGGGGGGCGTGTTCTAGCTCCATGTCAAAGCTGTCTGCCAGGGAATGTGCCGGGTCAGTACTAAGGACGAGGGTGCGATAACCCAATTCTGCGCTACGCAGACCTGTCGCGGCTGCAACTGAGGTCTTGCCCACTCCACCCTTACCCGTCATCAAGATTACGCGCATGGATAATCGAACCCACCTAAGAAACGACTCAAATATTTACGTTCTTTTAATCTATCGGTTTTTCTTCAGTGCGGTTCGCGCCAGAGGTGTCTTTGGGAAAAAGTGCTGTTTCACCACGTCCAGTTTGGAACAGTGCCAGTAGTCAATGTGAGCGCAAATTAAACCGTCCTGGTTAAGCTTCAGTTCACTCCAGTCCTGCGATCGCAATTCCTCGGTTGCCAG
>JAAUTN010000007.1 GCA_012031415.1 Leptolyngbyaceae cyanobacterium SM1_4_3
AAATTGGGATGTACCTGATGCGCCAGCACACTGACCTCAGCCTGCCTAAAGTTGGAGAAGTCTTTGGCGGCAAGACCATACAACCGTCATGTATAGCTGTGAGAAAATCGCCCAACTGAAGAATAGTGACCCCGAAATGGCAAGGACGCTGAGACAGCTAAGCGATCGCATCAACTTATCTGGACAGGCTCCGAATTTGCCTCGAAAGAGGAGGGGAAGTGGTCATTAGTCATTGGTGATTGACGGAATGTGCAACTTTTGCAAAGCCCCCTGTGGAATGGGCATCTTGCCCGTCCGAATCAAGCGAAGCAAGCAGGCAAGATGCCTGCTCCACAGGAAACTAAGCTATCCAAACCTTTAATTGCACATCGTGTAAAGGACCATTGGTCATTTACAAATGACCAATAACCAATCCTCTCTACTGCACCAACAACTGAAACGACTCCAAGAATGCCTCAGCTTCCTCGGAGTCTTCAATGTCGTTGTCGTCTGCTGCCTCGACGGCCATTACTTGATAGATGCGCTGGTTCACAACATAAACTCTAACCTTACCTCTCAACCCATCTGCATCTTCATATTCAATTTCTCGACCTGTGAAGCCGTTCAGGGAGATGGGGCGATCGCCCGTCAAATCAGCCTCCCCATCTTGCAGCAGCCCGCGCCGTATGCCATTCCAAAATCCGTCCGGATTGTCTTGCAGTGCTGCATTGAGTCTCTCTTGATCTAGCTCAACGTAGCCCACAGCATAAATTCTGCCGTCATGCTCAACCGAAAACATATGCAGAAACTCTTGCACCAGCCGTTCAGTTGGCTCACCGGGCATTGAAATACTGAAACCTCCCGCTGACGGCGAGAATATCTGCCAGCCCGATCGAGCAATCTGAGCAGGTGGCTCAGCATGAACAGGCTGCACAGTGGCATGACCCAACGAAAGCACCATTACGATAAACGAAGGCACCCAAAGTTTTAAGTTCATCAACGTTTGCTTGAGGGAACCCGAAGATTTTATCCCAATCGTTCACAAAAATTTGGTATTTCTCGTATCGCTCCCTCTAAGAGGTTGGTCTACGATTCCTCATTCTCTGTAATAGGACAAAGCCCTCGTCCTTCAATCTGCTGCAATTCGATACAGCCACCATATTCTCCAGCAGGCGTGTCAGCAGATTCAAAGACGAGTAGCGCTTCGCTGCCCGATGAATCTCCATGACGCACTTGCAGGTAGCGATCCCAGTACTGCAACCCCACTAAGCTGTTGAGAGGATAGGTGAAGAATTCGTTGGGCAGGGGGCGATCGCCCGGCACCTGAACTCGATAAAGCGCATAGCCCCCTGGC
Organism: Leptolyngbyaceae cyanobacterium SM1_4_3; assembly: GCA_012031415.1. Classification (GTDB taxonomy): domain Bacteria; phylum Cyanobacteriota; class Cyanobacteriia; order Elainellales; family Elainellaceae; genus JAAUTN01. The sequence goes on from JAAUTN010000007.1 coordinate 1,334, forward strand.
TGTGGATCGATCACAAAAATAGCCGTTTGCTGAGTTTCAACACACTCTGTCAGTAGCACTCCAACGGCAATGTTTCCTGTTTCAGGGTGAATGGCAGGCTTGCCAACCACACGCTGACCATTGAACTCTCGCTGGTCTACGATTTCAGGCCCAGCGCAATCCAATGCATCTAAAACGTTGACATTCCAGTCTGTAATGTCAATCTCTTGCGTACTGCCAAACCATTGCCCCCGCAGTCGCCTTCCTTCGTCTAAAATTTCGACTTGGGGTGAAGGGTTTGGCTCTCCCGGATCAGGAGCATTGGGAGCCTGCCCCGTTTGAATGTCAAAACAGTTAAATCCCAGGCTTTCGTTATATGCAGCATTGAATGACCCCAGAGCAACCGTGAACTGATATTGATTAAAACTGCGAAACGGCCAGCGTGAAGTAGCATCGCAAACTGCCTGATCGCAAACGCAAGCAAATACCGGAATGTCGGGATGCTTCTGTTTCCATTCCCGAATGATTAGCGCCAGATCAACGTTTTCACCTCTGACATAGCGGGCTGTTGGTGCAAGTTGTGCTTGGGACGCAGCACCAACAAATCCACTTAATCCAACCCCCAATAGTAGAGATAGCCACCGAGCAGAAATAGGAGTCCCTAGCAGGTTCATGATCGTGACCTCGCTAAACTTTTTTCCTGATTCTCGCAGCGTACTGCTCTGAGTCCTTTTACTGAATTGCAGGTATCAATTTTTAACTTTGGAAGGGTGTAGGATGGGGGCGATCGCCCCTCCCTCAACCTGAACCACCCCTACCTTCCCATCCCCCTCGTCTCCAGGTTCTACCTGGAGATGCCTACAGTGAGGCTCTGCCTCATAGAGTGCAGGAGGCAGAGCCTCTCGACTAGCATTACCAGGCGAAGCCTGGTAACGAGGGTGTCTCTTGAATTCATGCACCCGTTCCTTGAATTTACGTACCCGTTCCTTGAATTCATGCACCCGTTTTTTGAATTCATGCACCCGTTTTTTGAATTCATGCACCCGTTTTTTGAATTAGGGTAAGCGTTTCTTGAATTGCGGTTGGGGTTGAGAGGGTAGGGGCGATTGCAGCTAAGCAGCAATCCTTATTCTTCTCCATTTCCCTCCTTAGTAAGATAGAACTAACCCTGGGAGTTGAAACGATGAGCAACGATGATTTAACCGATATCTATAATGCTATTGACCCGTTTCAGCCACTACAGCCTGGTGATCCTGCCTATGTTGATTGTCGGGAGGTACGGGGAGATGCAAACGTGTTAGTAGATTTAGGACGGGAAATTTTGCGATCGCATCGCGTGACTTGCCAACTTTATGCAGGACACCGAGGCGCAGGCAAATCTACAGAACTGTTACGACTCAAAGCAGACCTGGAAACAAAAGGCTGCTTTGTGGTTTACTTCGCTGCGGTTGGAGACGACCGAGACATTGCTCCAGATGACGTACAGTACACAGACATTCTCTTAGGCTGTACGCAGCATCTATTAGAAGGATTGAAGACGGCTGATCCAAAACCACTTTTGGGTTGGCTGGGCGATCGCTGGCAGGCTCTAAAAGACTTTGCCCAAAGCGAGATTGAGTTTGAGAAGTTAGATATTGGAGCACAAATTCAACAGTTTGCTCACCTTAATACGACTATTCGAGCAGTACCCAGCTTACGAAAAAAGATTCGAGATCAGATTGAGCCATATACTGTGACGTTGCTTAAAGCGCTGAATGAATTTATTGCAGATGGCGAAAGAAAACTTCCTGCCTATCAAACCAAACTCGTTGTCATTGCAGACAATCTAGATCGAATTGTGCCAATTCGTGATGACGATGGACGTAGTAATCACGACGAAATCTTTCTTGATCGCAGTGAACAACTCAAGGGTTTACATTGCCACTTAATTTACACTGTTCCTATTTCAATGGTTTATTCCAATCGGGCTAATGATCTAAAAGACACCTATGGCAACCCTCAGCTTCTGCCAATGATTATGGTTCAAACTGAAGAGGGTAGGCTATACCCACCTGGATTCAGTAAAGTTAAAGAATTAATCGCTAGCCGAATCAAACCATTTGCACCCCAAGCAGAGCTAGAGACAGACATCTTTGAAAATCCAGAAGTCTTAGAGCGGTTGTGTCTAGCTAGTGGAGGTCACGTCCGCGAACTGCTGTTGCTTGCAAAGGAAGCAATTAACCGCACAGATACTCTACCTATTTCTGCTAGGGCCGTGCGGCGAGCAATTACTGAAACTAGAGACACTTATCGCCGAACAGTAGAAAAAGATCAATGGCTAACTTTGGCAAAGGTCGCTCAGTTTCATAACATTGAGAATGATGAGCAGCACCGCAATCTATTATTTCGTCGTTGTTTGCTGGAATACCGCTATTTTGATGATCAAGGTGATATGCAGTGCTGGTATGATGTGCATCCATTAATTAAAGGCATTCAGGAATTCAAAGAAGCTGTCGTTCAATTTCAGCCATGAAATCAGAAGCGATCGATTGGGATGCAGATCTCTCTGCTGATCCTGGAGAAGAATATCAAGCGCTTCTCCGTGCTTTACGTCGGACAAGAGGATTTGGTTTGCTATTTGTACGCTGCTCTCGTTCAAAGGCAAAACAGTTGCTCCAAGATATTAATAAGGATCTCCCTCAAAAGTCAATTAAAGTATTGAGATTTGAGCAATCAATTATAAATGGCAATCTTTACAAACAAGTTGAAGAATATCTGGGTAGTAGCAAGTTAACCGATATTCTTTTTATTCAAGGATTAGAATTTTCACTCTACGATTATGAGGAAACTCAGAGACGATTGAGTGGTTGGAGTAGTGATGATACTTATTCTTATAGTTGGAAGGGCGTTCCGCATATTTTGACGAATTTGAATCAACAGCGTGAGCGCTTTCGCGATAACTTCAATACTTGTTTTGTTTTTCTAGTTCCTCTATTTGTTTTCAAATATATAATTCATCGCGCTCCTGATTTCTTCGATTGGCGTTCAGGGGTATATGCCTTCTCGTCTGATCCAGAAACGCTTGAGCAAGAATCACAAAGAATTATCGGGGCAAATCACGAGGAATACTTGAGGTTGATTCCACAGCAACGCTATCAAAAGCTACTAAGAATTCAGGAGTTGCTGGAAGAAAAACATCAAACCTCCGAACGTAGAGCACAACTGTTTTTTGAACAGGGCAATTTATTTATGGTTACTCAAGATAATGAAGCCGCAATTGCTAGCTACGACAAGACCCTTGATTTTAAGACAGATGATTATGAAGCTTGGTACAATCGGGGCATTGCGCTGTGTAATTTAGAGCGCCATGAAGAAGCAATCGCTAGCTTCAGCAAAGCTCTTAAATTGAAGCCAGATAAGCATGAAGCTTGGTATGAACGAGGTAAAGCATTACGAAGGTTAGAGCGCTATGAAGAAGCGATCGCCAATTATGATAATGCTCTTAGACTTAAGCCTGATTATTATGAAGCTTGGTATGGTCGAGGCAGAGCTTTTAGATGGTTAGGGCGTTATGAAGAGGCGATCGCTAGCTATGACAATGCTCTTAAACTTAAACCTGATTACTGCAAGGCTTGGTATAGTCGAGGTCGATCGTTAAAACGATTAGAGCGTTATAAGGAAGCAGTTGATAGTTTTAACGAAGCTCTTAAACTTGAGCCAGATAATTATCTAGCCTGGTATAACAAAGGAAATGCACTGGTTTTATGAAGCGATACGAAGAAGCGATCGCTAGCTACGAGAAAGCTTTAGAAATCAAATCGGACAAGTCCGAAGCCTGGAATAATCGAGGCAACGTACTAGCTATTTTAGGTCATTACGAAGAAGCAATTGAGAGCTTCGACAAATCTTTGGAATATTCACCTGACGATGCGAGAGCCTTTTACAACAAAGCTTGCTGCTATGCAGTTTGGAGAAAACCCGAAAAAGTAATTGAGAACTTACAGCGTTCAATTCATCTAAATCCTAATAAATATCGGGAGATGGCAAGAACCGATTCAGACTTTGACAGCATTCGAGACGATGAGCGGTTTCAAGCACTGCTTCAGAGGTAACAGGGTTGACTGAACCAAAAGACGACTCTCAAGAAGTAGCGCTTACACCGGGAGGGCAAAAGAAAATTGGGACTCTTGCTAACCTAAAAGATATGAATTTGACCAGCGCAATCCGAGCGCGAGGTGGTGGGCAAAGTCAGGTTGATCGAGTGCGGACAGATTATTAGAATCTCAAGGTCGGTGAGTTGGCTAATCTAGCTGCAACGGGAGATGCAGACGCAGAGACGGCTATCAAAATTTTGAAGCAGGCAAAAAGGAAGCGTGAGAAATATGGTGGACGATGAATTTCCAATTGGGCATCCATTAAAAAAAGTGATTTTTCAGGAAGGCAAAGAATTTGATAGTGACGAACTTTGTCTAGATTGGGTTTCGCTGTTTTTTGGCGATCGCACTGTTACTCTAAAAGCCTGTCCCGATGCAGACGAAATTGAAGTCACCGTTGGCTCGATTGATAGGCAAACTGCAAGCGTAGCAGCAGGTTTATCTCAAGCCAACTCGATGCCACATTGGTTTCACTCTTTGGTTAATCAAAAACTTCAAGCTGTTTGGGTTTGTGAGAACAATCAGGGTTATCAAGACCAAGTGATTTTTGCTTTTCAACACCTTAACCCAAGCATCGCCTTCGTAGCGGAAGGATCAGTCATTAAAGTATATAGATATGCACAAGTTCTGCGTAACGAAAGCAAGAAGTCTTTCGCTACACCGAGAATTTCAAATTTTTGATGAACAACTTGTAGCGAAGATTTTACGCTTGATTAAGGCGATCGCGTCAACTGGCCCAGCGCAATCTTACGGCTTTCAAATAACTCTAAAACGCCGCTTGTTACGGTTCTGACTACATCTGGATTGCAGCTTGAAAGAAATCCTTCAGATGAGACATCTCCTCTAAAAAAAGCTTTAGCCTGCTCTATCATTTTTCTCAGTTCTGCAAAGCCAACGGACTTCACTACGAAAGTGGCGATCGGTGAGTTTTTTACATCATAGGAAGAGTTGAGACTACGCCCAATTTCTAATAGCTCTAGCACTTCGCTTTCCAAAGCGGTTGCAGGCGGGACATGGGCAGGAATAGTGGGAATAAAGTGTTCTAATTGAGCGGCTGAATGCGCGATAGAGGGCAATTCTCCCATCATTGTAGAGATGGGAATGTCACGCCCAATCCTGAAAGAAAGCGCTTCGATAATGCCAATGGAAACGAGTTTGGCTCCTAAATAGAGTCGAGCGACTTCAAGATTTTTGCGAGTGCGATTCACTAAATCTTGATAGGTTTGGTCGTCGGGTTCTCCCTTAAATTGTTGAAAGACCAATTCAGGTTTGAGGAAGTACATGAAGCCTTCCATCTTTTGAATAGAGGTGCGATAGCCCTGAACCGTGTAAGAGTTAGCGCTTTTGAGATGATGGTTTGTTTCTGGCAGGAGGTTCCAGGTATTGTCTAAAAAGTGGGCTGAACTGATAAAGGCAAAGTTTTCGACATCGCGGTTTGCAACACGAATAGCTTGCTTGACGATCGCCTGCACCTTTTCATCCGTCCAGCCAAACTCAAAATCCCGGTTTATGCCGAGTAAACGCTGATATAGAGCATCACTGGCGCTTAATCCTGAAGCTGATTTAGGGCGAAAGGGAATGGTTGCTTCGATACAGGCCAAAATCTTGGTGATGGTGTCGAGCGGCAGCAGGTTTTCTAAAGACTTGGCCGCGATCACCGCACTCAAGAATTCGTTTTGTCCGCCCGTTGGCAGGATTTGACCTGGCACAAAGCCAAAGACTGCGGCAACTAAGTCAAATAGGCGATCGCTCACCCATTCGTCGCAATCGCGGATGATCAGCTTACCCCAATCTTCTTTAACATAGGGAGAAATGTAGCTACCAATATTAACGCTTACGCCCTGGTCAACCTGGACATAAACCAGATCGTGAAATAGAGCAGCTAGAACTTCGATCGCTTCTCCGGTTGCGCCAACCGTTCCGCCCACTTCAAAAATGTGTTCAGGGGTATGAAAAAAGCGCCAAGGCCCCGTCATGGTTTGGATAATCAGATCGGCCGTTCGATACAGCCGATGCATCTGCAAATCACCATGCAACTGCTCAATTGCCCAGACTAAACTATCCAAGCATCGCTTTTTATCTTGATCGAGCTGCATACAGTTGCTCCAATTTCCCTGAATGCCCTGTAATAGAAATACTAATTCTTTGCTGCAATCTCTGCACGACATCTGTGTGTAACGTTTTTCCTGTGATTTAAATCATCGCTAGAACCGTTTTCAATCACTCATTTTTGAGTTCAAGATCACGATTCAAGCCTGGTTTCAATCACTAGGTAGACCGCCAAAAAGCGCGATAGTCTTTGACATCAGATGCCTCCCTACCATCATGTCAGACCTACTTCTCCTAAATTCTGCCGTCTCCACTCAATCCTGCGGCTCCTTTTGGCGCTATTTGGAAAAACCAATCACTGGGCTATTGTTAACGCTTTCCCTGAGCTTAATGGTCGAGGGATTCCCCATTGTAAAGGCGCATGGGGCTGAAGTGCCAGAACTAGCCGATCGGTCTACATTAGACGTGACAAATGTAGTCGATCGGTCTATCGATTTGGCTCAATCTGGATCAGCAATCCAACAGGCTTTACCAGATGGCACTTATGTCTTTGGACAGTCTCCAGAAGCCAATCAGGTTGGCTCAACTTATTTAGTATTTGAGGCAAATGACGAGCAAATTGTTGGAGCATTTTATATGCCAGCTTCTGCCTTTGACTGTTTCTATGGTGAGCCGGAGGTTGAGCATTTGGAACTGACGGTAGTGAATAGTGAAGACCAGTCTGAATACTCTTACACTGTGGAGATGCAGCAAGACACGAATGTTGCAACTGTTGGCAATTCGGCGATCGCCCCTCTACACCTAGCGGGCTACCATCAGCTTGAGACGCTTAGCCCCAACGATCACAGAATCTTGGCGGCCTGCAAGGTTGCCCAGCAGCAATAACTGAGCAAAACTAAAATACTGAATTCTTATTTCGTAAGATCCCTGGGTAGAAGAAAATGGGCAATATACAAGGTGGTGATACCCCTGAATCGTTTCACATCTACCCCGGTGGAGCAACATGGAAGATTTTTCTGACTCCGCTCAGTTGGGCGCGACTCCTTCTAATTTCAATGATCCCGACCAGCCCTTGAATTCGTCTCTGGATGAAGGGCTAAAAGCCTTGAAGCAAAAGAATTATGCAGCAGCGATCGCCTACCTGAAGCCAGCGCTGCAAGCAACTCGCCAGTCAACCGTGCTGAGAGCGCAAATAGGACTGGTGAAGGCCTATCAAGGAACTGGGCAAGTTGAGCAGGCGATCGCACTTTGCCAAACCCTTTCAACCAGCACCGACCCGCGCACTCGTTCGTGGGCAGTTCAAACCCTGTCGGATTTTGCTCAACGCTATCCCCAGGCAAATTTAGCCCTTCGTGGGTCCTTTCGCTCAACTCGCACCCCTGCTGCACCCCATACACCCTCACCTTTGGTGGAACCTATAGATCGAACAGGGTTCATCCCCTCAGAAAATTTATCTGAAATCTCAGATCCAGGTTTGGCTGAGGCAGATACGACAGGATTTGTGCCGCTCAACCCAAATCCTTCGACTGTTCGCTCAACCCCAATTCCTCCTGTTGAAAACCATCCAGTGGTTCAGTCTCCTGACGTTGGAGAGACAGCGGGAACCGAACCCAAGATTCAAGCTGATGAGATTCAAACTGAGCAGGACGATTTAGCTAATCCGTTTGTCTTGTCTGCTGATGCAGAAGACTCCAGAGCAGATTTTGCCTCTGACGTGCCAACTCAGATTCAGATGCACACTCAGCTTCAGCCCGATTCATCTGAATTTCGGACTACCGATCCTCAAATTGATTCAGCAACTGGCTATTTTCCGGTGTGGCGGCAGGCAGGCAGAGCGCAACGCTGGACACCGCTAGGCACAGTGAAGCAGTGGCGACTGTGGCTAGTCCAAATTGGAACGGCGATCGCCCTATTCTGGATCATTCAAGCCGTTCTACAAGCGACACACGCAACCGCAAATGCTGTCTTTTCTACGCTACGTCTATATCGATTCGTCACCTACGGTTTTGATCCGACCTGGTGGATTGTTTACTCGCTCGTTGCCTTGTTTTGTGCTTCTCCCTGGCTACTAAATTTTTTGCTGCGACGATTTTATGGGCTGAAGTCGCTGAACCTTTCCCGGTTAGAGAACTACAGCCCAGAATCAGCCAGAGTATTAAAGCGAATCTGTAGTCAACGACGTTGGCCAGTACCAGCGCTAGGCATTTTGCCAACTGCTGCTCCACTTGCTCTAACCTATGGCTGTCTGCCGCGCAAAGCCTGCATTGTTGTTAGTCAAGGGTTGTTGGAACAGCTTGCCGATGATGAAATTGCAGCTATTTATGCAGGTGAACTGGGTCACATCGCTCATTGGGATTTCGCGATTTTGTCGCTGGTGACACTGGTGATGCAGATTCCCTATTTGCTTTATTGGCAGGTGGCTCAGTGGGGCGATCGCCAGCAAAATCCTTTTATACGGGGCAGTCTGGCGGTGATTTCAGCCATTAGCTACTGGCTATATCGAGCTTTGCGTTGGTCAGGGCTATGGCTATCGCGGCTGCGGGTTTATTACAGCGATCGCACTGCTGTCGAGATTACTGGAAATCCCAATGCTCTAACCAGAGCGCTGCTCAAAATTGCCATTGGGACTGCCGAAGAAATCCGCCGCCAAAAACAAACTAGCAATCTGTTAGAGAGTTTTGAAATGCTTACGCCTTTGGGCTATCAAACTGCTTTAAGTCTTGGCAGTGTTTATGCCCATCTCCCGCTAGAGCAAGTTCTGGAATGGGATCGGAGTAATCCCTATCGCAACTGGCTAGCCGTTAACAATGCTCATCCACCACTGGGCGATCGCCTCCAACTTCTAGCCTTCTATGCTCGTCACTGGCGGCTGGAAACCGAACTAGATTTGAATACCAAACCCGTCTACGTTTCGTCACGCTGGTCACGGCGATTTGGACTTCAAGTTGCTCCTTTTCTAGGTATGCCGTTAGGAATTTTGGCTGCTGTGGCGCTGTGGCTCGTCGGTGGAGTTGCAGGTTTAGCGCAAATTTCGAGTTTGGAGTGGCTTTGGGGCGATCGCGGCATCCTCATAGCACTAATTCCGATTGGCTTTAGCATTGGCACCTTCCTGCGAATCAACCCCTTCTTTCCTGATATCAAGCCCTCCAACCTAAAAGTTGAGCCATCACTGCCAGACTTGCTCAAGAATCCAGCGGCCTTGCCCATTGACAGCCTACCTGTACAGCTTCAGGGCAAGTTACTAGGCCGTCAGGGAATTGGGAATTGGCTAGGGCAAGACCTGATCCTAGATACCCAAACAGGTTTGATCAAGATTCATCATTGCTCTCAACTGGGTCAACTGGGCTTGCTGCCGCAGTCTCTTCGCCCCAGTGAGCTAGTCCATCGCTCCATCACCGTAAAGGGATGGTTTCGTCGGGGTGCGACTCCCTGGATCGATCTGGAATTGCTCCAAACTCAGCGAGATCATGCCGTTGGTGGCATTCGCAAAGTTCAAAGCGCTCATCCCATCTGGTCTACTCTTTTGGCTTCTTTAGCGGCTCTGCTGGGTACCTATCTAATCGTCCGAGGTGGCTATTGAATATTTGAGGTGGCTTCTGAAACTGGGGTAGCTCCTGAGGCGGCGATCGCACCCCCACTAGAATCACAGCCGCCCCAAAAATTACCTGCATCCCCGGATTTTCTCGAAAGAGCAAAAGTGCCAAAATTCCTGAACCGACGGGTTCAGCCAAAATCGTCAGCGTCACCAGGGTAGGGGAAATCCAGCGCACCGCCCAATTAAAGCTGGTGTGACCAATTAGCTGAGGAAAGATCGCCATCAGCGCAATCCAGAGATAAACCTGACTGGGATACCCGACATAGCCAACTCCAAAAATCAGCGGTAAAGGCAGCAAAACCAGGGCGGCTGTTGTGTAAGTCAGAACAACGTGACTGCTAATCCCCAATCCCTGCCGTTGAGCCTCTCGCCCCAGCAAAAAATATAGGCTGACTGCCACAGACCCGGCTACTGCCAGAAAATTACCCAGCAGTGGATTGCTGGTGGTGCTACCATCCAAACTGCCCAGTCCGAGCAACAGGCTGCCAATTAGGGCGATCGCAATCCCAACACTGGCTTTTAGCGATGGCTTTTCGCCAAACCAGAGCCAGGACAACATCGCAACCCAAACCGGATTGGTTGTCACCAGCGCAGTAGAGGCAGCAACCGAGGTGTAAGACAAAGAAGTGATCCAACTGGCAAAATGAACTGCCAGAAAGCAGCCCGCTGCCACCGAACAGCCCAACGCACCGCGTTGAAACTGGGAAATCCGAAAACTTCCCCAGGCTGGGATTAGAAATAGTGCTGCCAGAGTCAAGCGCGAGGCTGCTAGCACCAAGCTAAAGCCGACACCGCCAACCTCGACTACTTCGAGTGCTAATCGAATAAATATTGCAGCAGTTGAGGCAGAGAGTACACCTACCGTGAGAATCAAGCCAACTTTCCATTGAGCAGGTTGAGTAAATGCAGTGTCTTTCATAGAACTGAAGCATACTCAACGCCTGCGTAAAGAAGGATACCTTGCCCACGCTTACACAAAAACAACCTTTAAGACTGGGGCGCTAGGATTCGAACCTAGGGAATGGCGGGACCAAAACCCGCTGCCTTACCACTTGGCTACGCCCCAACAACGAAGCCTTGTTAATCTTATCAGTTCATTCCCCAAATGTGTCAAGCAAATCAAAAAGATAATTTCCCATAAAATTCTAGCTAAGTTTCAGTAATGCTTCGGTACTTATTCCACCTGTCGATGTAGATATGTAGCGTAAGGTGTTTCAGTAAATACAGACTCCAATGAAGTATTCCCCTCTGTTTTCCGCTTTCTTGATTGTCTCGGCAATAGCTGTCTCAGCTTGTGGTTCGTTATCCACCGATTCAACGGAGACTCAATCTCCCTCCCCCGCGTCCCCGCTGACTGCTTCTCCTGATGCTGCCGCCTCTCCTGATGCTGCCGCCTCTCCTGACGCAACTTCTGCTCCTGAAAGTCCTTCGGCACCAGCCTCTCCCGCTCCTGACAGTTCTGCCTCATCAAGTGCAACGACCTACCAGGAGCCAAACGACCTTTTCCAGATCTCCTTCCCAGAAGGCTACACTCATCAGGAGACTGGCAGCGGTATTGCGTTTGTCTCCGCTGATCAAGGTTTTGGCGGTTCGGTTGACTTTGGTTCTGCTCAAGGACAGCAATTGAGTACAGAGGAACTGGAGGAATCGCTGAAACAAGAATATGAAAATCGGCTTGAAGATGTAGCGTGGCAGGATTCTCAAATTCAACCCGATGGCAGCATTCGAGTTGATTGGGTCGGTCGAGATACTGATGGCAATGATCTGGACGCAATCAGCTTTGTTGAACAGCGTGGCGACACGATTTTTATCCTTAACCTGTATGGCATTAATAAGGCATATGCTGATTACAATGCTGATGCTGAAACAATTGTTGGCAGCTATCGAGTTCGCCAGCAGTAATGGGGCATAAAAAGCTTCAATTTCCTGTGGGATGGGTATCTTGCCCGTCCTAATAGACTAGGTGGAATTCTTCATCCCACAGGACGCACTTAACGTTCAACGGTTAACTGTACGAAGGTTTCTAAAGTTTCGCCTGATGCTAAATGAATCAAGCGATCGCCTGTATTCAAGGCATTCCGAGGAGCGCTCCAAGGCTCCAAACAATAAAAATCCTTTCCTTTGACCGTCCAAAACACTAGCATTGAGTAGTGTGGCTCATAATCTAGCTTTAGCCGAGTTTGTTGCTCCAAATCAGTGACCGCTGCTGACTGGCTAGAAAGATCTCTAAACGAAGCATCAATTTCGTCCAGTTCAAAATCAAATTGTCCAGAGAAAGATTGGACAGATTTATCTCGCTGGTTTTGAAATTGGCTAGAAGGAATTTCAAACTGAAGTTGAGTTTTATTAGAAACCTGAAAGTAGGGATGTAGCCCTGTTGAGAAGGGCATTGCCTCAGCAGAATGGTTAACGTAGCGCTGATGAATTTCCAGGCTGTTGCCCTGTAAACGATAAGTAAAGATCAGCTGAAAGTCAAATGGGTAGACGGCGCGAGTCTGGTCATTGCTGTTTAGCACCAGCGTAATGCTGACCATGTTTTGGGTGACTCGATCGGTCACATCCCAGGGCAGATCGCGGGCAAAACCGTGCTGCTTTAGCGTGTAGGATTGTCCCTGGTAAGTGTAGGTGTTGTCCGGCAGGTTGCCGCAAATAGGGAACAAAATAGGAATGCCGCCGCGTACCGTCAGTTCAGGGTTAGCAAATCGTTCTGTATCAAGGTAAAGCATTTCTCGACCGCGAACTTGCCAACTGGTGATGATGCCGCCTCGTTCTGGGACAACCTCCAAGCGAGACTGGGCAGTCTGGTCAGAGAGGATGTAGATCTTATATTGCTTCTGCTCAAGGTCGATCGCAAACACAGGCTTCTCCCAATTCCACACTGTGACTATAGCAATCAAGCGTCACTGGTGGGCATGAAGAGTAGAGCCTTACTCGCCACCCACACCCACCCGTTCAGTCTGAATTTGCAGTTCGGGTTGCGAGTGCTGTATCGCGTTTATTTCAGTATTCTCCCTGGAGGCATCAGGAAGTTCGACATCTGGCCAGGCATGAAGTGATTTAGCATCATCCGTAACATTTTCAGGAGGTGGTTCTGATGTGAAAGGCTCTGATGGTGCGACAGGCGTTTCTTCTGGCTGCGCCTGATGGAGCCATGTCTCACCGGAAGAAGCATCCGGATAGGTGATGAAAGAATCAGAAGGTTGGGACAGCTCAGATGGAACTAAGGGCTGATCTGGTTCGGGTACAGAAGATTCCGGTACAGAAGGTTCAGGTACAGAAGGTTCTGCCGGGATTTCTGAAGGAGGAATTTCCGAGGGCGCATCTTGCGATCGCTTATTCAACACCACCGGGGACTGCATGGGCTGAGCGAACGCACCAGAAGCCTGCTGTATGTGCTGCATAATCTGGTCTGCTTTTTCGCCTGCAACAATTTCTGGTTTGTCTTGTCGCACCTCTACAGGCAAGAACTCTAGCCGCATCTGGTTCTCTCGCAAAGAGACTTTGAGGACAGCCGTATCATAATCGCTGGCTATAGTGCTGTGGGTGCTGTCAGGACTGTCGCTGTGGGTAAAGATGAAATTACCGAGGGAATAGGCGATCGCCCTTCCCTTGTAGATTTCTGCGCCTTGCAGCACATTAGGGTGATATCCCACCACCAGGTCAGCGCCCTGGTCAATCGCCAGATGCGCCAGGTCTACCTGTAAACGAGTTGGGTATGCTTCTAGCTCCTGGCTCCAGTGATAATTTACTACAACCCAATCTACCTGATTGCGAATTGCTTTGATGTCTGCGGCGACTCGGCGTTCAGGATTAGCATTAACTCCGGCCGCCCTGTCTCTAGCTGCATTCAAGTCCGAATCTGAATAACCCAAATAAGCAATACGCTGTCCTTTTACATCTAGAATCTCCGGACGACTTGCCTCGCGGCGGTTTCGTCCGGCTCCGACCGAGTAAATGCCAAACTGCTCCAGGGTTTCCAACGTTTTCTCTAGCCCATTTGCTCCTTCCTCCATCACCTGATTGCTAGCTAGAGTGACCAAGTTGATGCGGTTATCGATTAGCGTTTGAAGCTGTTCAGGGGCTATTTCATCCTCTAAAGAATCTGGCTTGATCTGCACCAGCGGCGCATCCAGGTGAGCCGTAGCAATATCAGCCTGACTAGACTGATTTCTTTCCGCCGAGCTAGCCCGAAGCGTGGACGTAGCTCCCAGGGTTCCTAAGGCAGCCTCATCCCCAAAAGTCAGTGTGACAGTCGGATCGTGGGAATTTAGAACAGGCTGTTGAAATACCGTTACCTCATCCTGTGCGGTTTGAACGGTATTAGTCCGCTGAGAGTCTGGCTGGGATGCACTCACTGTAGGTGATTCAGACTGTCCAGACTGGGCAGCTAAAGCTTCAGTATGCTGAATTAACACTTCAAATCCGCAGCCGACCAGAAATGCTGCCGCCGCCGAGCCGCTGAGTAGCAAAGATCGAGATCGAAGCTGCTGACTCACAGAAGGAATTGATGGAGAGGCTTGCTGTCGCCTAACAAGGGCAGCACTGCGAGCGGCAGGCAGCAGCGGCGACTGATTTGAGGCACGGCTGGCTGGCGTATTAATGCGAACAGACTGCTTCCAAGCGATCGCTGAGGTGCCTGCCCGTTGAGCTACAATTTGCACTCCTTTGATCTGACTGGAGTTGAGTTTCCAGAGACGGTGACAAATAAACCGAATCAGGCGATCGCGCTCAGGCAATCGCTCAAATTCTACGATTATCTTCAAGTAACCAGGACTACCCGCGCCTACCCGTGCGTAGATTCCCTGGGGAGTAAGGCAATCATTGAGCCAGTGGGCGATCGCCTGCACGTCCCCTACGCTTGCCAAGTTGACTACAGACGGCGGATACGAGCCGACACCATTCTGATTAGCCATTGGGTTTATTCCTCACCATCTCACCGAAATTAAGCTATCTGGAAATTAAATTTCATTTACTAAATCAATTAGCAAACCAGCAGACAAGAATTTCTTCTGCCCACTAAAATCTTGCTCCATTTTTGACTAATCCACAATCTAGATCCTGGGAATATCCGTAATTAAAGCATTGGCAGGGATGTTGTCCTACACCAATTTCTCCATATTGTTCAGGCATTCTAAGCAGACTAACCCATGAGACGCATGAATTCCTAACAAGAACACTACAGAAACTTGATAGGAACTTAACAAATTTTCGTTCTTCACCGTACAGAATTGGGTGAAGAGTTCAAACTCAATTGCTGCCATTCAGGGATGTCAAATCAGGCTCGTTTGTAAGTGACCGATATCACAGCCTAGAGCTTTGTAGGATCACAACCCCCAAGCGATCTCAGTCAGTCATCTAGTGCTGTAAATCATTGATATTAGTAGTTACAGTTCACTGATAAGGATGCCCCAGCCATATGATCGGTAGACTTGTCCAATCAGCTTTCCAAACAGGCTGCCTTAGCGTTGAATCTGAAGGTTTGATCCGTCAGGTCTTAGCAATGAGGGGCTATCAATCAGCAGATCTGGCAGCTTTAGAGCGGCTTTACGATGCCGTTCACACCGGACAAATCCAGCGAGAAGCCCATGGGAGGGTAAATTTGCTCAGTCCTTTGCCCAACTAGAATCGTGAAGTAGGCAAGTTCATTTGCCTGATTGCTTTTCAGGCAACATTGACAAAAAAATAATTCAGGAAAACCCTTGACCCGATACAAGTAGCTTTGTCTATTTTCTCCAGGTCGAGGGTTTTTTAGCTTTTGTGACTCAATTTTGATGCGTCAGCATATCCTAATAAGGCATGGGTCTGCCTAAGATGGCTGATGATAAAGACAATATGACACCGGACTCCAATCTATCCAGGACTGACTCGCCTTTGGCTGATGAGGCTGACTCACAGGCAACGTCATCAAACAGCCCGAACGGAGCAGCCAGTGAGCCTGTTTTCCAACCGATTACTGATCCAAGTCAACGATCGGTTATGACTGAAAGCGAGATAGCTAAAAGCCAAGATAATGGGCATACCGCAATTAGCTATGCTCTGAAGCATGATCCTGCCGTGTCCAAACAGAATAATCCGCCTCCTTACTGGCTGATTATTCTGCTAGCGATCGCCATCATGACTACTGGACTAATCATCGGTAGCTTTTGGTTAGGAGTAGCGGGAACGGCAGTCGCATTCCTGGCATCTCTGAGAGTCATTGGGACACCCTTGAAATACGCTCTCACAGAATTAATCTCTGAGCAGCAGTGGCGAATAACCGTTGCAACACTGGGTTTAGTGTCTGCCCTCCTGGGTATGCTGGTACTCAGCGGTACATTGGAGCAAGTACGGCTTGGGTGGGGTTTGGTTGATTGGGAAGCGATCGGGGCGCTGGGTGAGGTTCTGGGTGCTTTAGGGCAAATTTTGATTGCGGTTTTGGCGGTGTATGTGGCCTGGCGGCAATACGTTATTTCTAAAGACCTGACAATTCAGCAAAACCTGATTACTCAACAGCAAACCATCGACACTTACTTTCAGGGAATTTCAGATTTGGTGCTGGATGAAGAGGGGTTGCTGGAAGATTGGCCCCAAGAACGGGCGATCGCTGAAGGTAGAACAGCCGCCATTCTCAGCAGCGTTGATGCGGGGGGCAAAGCGAAAGTCTTGCGGTTTCTCTCCCGCTCCAAGCTATTGACTCCACTCATGCGCGATCGCCGCCTCGGTCGAGCCATGTTAGACGGGGTAGGGGGCTATCAAGAAGACCGCAACTTTGGCATTCGCGTTATCGACTTGGGCGTAATGCTAGCTGCTGCTGACCTTTCTGGGACAGACTTACGGTGGACAGACTTGAGTGATGCGAATTTGATTCGGGCTAACCTGGGACGCTGTGATTTGGTAAAGGCTAATTTATCTCGAACCATTCTAGTCGATGCAAACTTAGCTGGAGCCGACCTGATGGGAACTCGTTTGTTCTATGGGTCAGCATCGACCGCAACGCCTCGTAGCCGCACAGAAATTCCCGATTACACAACCGGAACCTGCACCGGAGCAGTGATTGAAAACGCAGATTTCACGAGCGCACAACGCATATCAGAAGAACAGCGGCAATATTGCTGTGCTTGGGGTGGCTCTAAAACTCGATTGACGATCCCCGGTGGCTGTGATGGAATTGCCAATAAGCTTGGACGGTGAGCTTCCTCAATCATGTGTACAAGTGCAGGTAACGTAGAAATTTCTGTGATAGTTCCTTTACACAACGAGGAACCAAACGTTGATTACCTGTTTGAGCAATTGACAACGGTGCTGCAAGGACTTGATTTAAGTTATGAAATCGTTTGTGTTGATGATGGTAGTACAGACAACACGTTGAAATGTTTGATTGAGCAGCGTACCCACAATGCTGTAATCAAAATCTTGAGTTTGTCCCGCAACTTTGGCAAGGAAATTGCGCTATCCGCAGGAATTGATTACGCGACGGGCAATGCCATCATTCCGATTGATGCAGATTTACAAGATCCGCCTGAACTGATTGGAGATTTGATCGCGAAATGGCGCGAAGGATATGATGTGGTTCACGCGACACGGCGATCGCGTCAAGGAGAAGCCTGGTTTAAGCGATTCACAGCTAGTGCGTTTTACCGGGTAATTGGGCGCGTCAGTACTGTCCCAATTCCTCGGGATACGGGTGATTTTCGGCTGCTCGATCGCCGTGTCGTCGAGGTGTTGAAGCAAATGCCTGAACGAACTCGCTTCATGAAAGGACTGTTTGCCTGGGTTGGGTTCAAAAATACCGCAATTTTCTACGATCGGGCTGAACGCTATAGAGGTCGCACGAAATGGAACTATTGGCGGCTATGGAATTTTGCAGTGGACGGAATTACCTCATTTAGCTCAGTGCCGCTTAAGGTCTGGAGCTACCTGGGGCTTATCCTATCTGTATTTGCGTTTCTTTACGCCTCATTTCTGATTGTTCGTACTCTGATCTGGGGAGTTGACGTTCCAGGCTATGCTTCGCTGATGGTCGTTATCCTTTTTTTAGGAGGTGTGCAACTGATCACTTTAGGCATCATTGGCGAATACTTGGGGCGCGTCTACGAGGAAGTTAAACGACGACCGCTGTATCTGGTGCGAGATGCTTACGGCTTTGAGGGCGATCGCCACCCCAAAAATCATCCCGAAAACCATGCAAATTACCCTGTTTGATGGAAGGTTGATTGAGACAAGCAATTTAGCCCACTAGCAACCTGGAGACTATTTTATGCTGAAGCTCAAGCAGGGAGCCATTTTGCTTACCGCTGCCTGCCTCGTTGCGACGGCTCTTACCGCTTACCTGATCAGTGGAATTAATCCAGCGCAAATCCAAGTTTGGCTAGAACAGGCTGGAGTTTGGGCACCTGTAGCTTACATTGCGCTTTATGTTACGGCAACTCTTTTAATCCTGCCTTCGACGGCGCTAAACCTGGCGGGAGGTGCAATTTTCGGAGTGTGGCTTGGTACACTTTGGACAAGTTTTGCTGCTTTGATTGCAGCGATCGCTGCCTTCGCCTTTACCCGCACCGTAGGGCGTAAACTGGTGGCAAGCCGACTAGCTGGGCGATGGCAGGCGATGGATGCCGAAATGGTCCAGGGTGGGCTGTTCTATATGTTTGCAATTCGCCTGTTGCCGATCATTCCTTACGGGTTGGTAAACTTTGCCGCTGGACTTACCTCCGTCAGCTTTAAAGACTACACACTAGGCACAGCACTGGGCACAGTGCCAGGAGTTTTACCGTTTGTCATGCTTGGCAGTTCTGGACTAAATGCAATGAGAACGGGAGAGACTATACCTCTCATAGGAGCGTTGAGCTTAATTAGCATCCTTGTTGCAGGCGCAACCTGGTATCGCTGTCGAAATTCATGACGACTGAGACATAGCGCTATGTGCCCTAAGGTGAGTCGTAGCGCCGTATTACTTCACCTCTGTAACGCGCCAGCTTAGCTTTAAGTTTAGCCAGAAATTCCAAACAGTGACGATGGCGATCGCAATCAGATTTGCCAGATAGGGATTTACGCCTAGCAGATAAACCAGCACATCAAAGGTCAGAAGATTAAGAACCAACCCGGCTAAACAGACGAAATTGAACTTCAAAAATCGCTTGAATCGTTTCTGCATCCCCTTTTGACTGCTAGACAAATCGCCAAATGTCCAGGCATCGTTCCACAGGAAGTTATTGAAGATGGCAATTTCTGCGGCAATGCTCTTGCCGAGGTTGAGCGGCAAGCCGAGAGTGGTTGGGTCGCTCAGCAGATATAGCAGGGTCATATCTACAAACACACCGCTAATTCCTACTAGACCAAAGCGAACTAACCGACCTAGAGGAATTTCAAACCGCTGCTGAATATGGCCTAATCGCCCACTAGCAATTCGCAAGCGGGTTAAATGGTGAAGATATTCGATGTACTGTTTGGCAGTAACCTTGCTTTCTCCCTGTTGCCTTTCTTGAAAGACGTAGCCAACTTCAGCAATTTGCCCAATGTCTCCTCGCCCCAAAACCTCCAGTAGGATTTTGTAGCCGAGCGGATAAAGGGTGCGATCGCCGATCGCACGACGACGCACCATAAAGTAGCCGCTCATCGGATCAGTTACCCGTCCTACAACCCCAGGTAACAAAATTAACCCTAGCGTTTGAGCGCCGCGTGATAGAAATCGCCTGGCAAGACTCCACTCACTCACGCCACCTCCCTCAACGTGGCGGCTAGCAACAGCGAGATCGGCTCCTTGCTCGATTGCATTGAGCAGTTTCAACAGAACCTCTGGCGGATGCTGCAAATCTGCATCAATGACTCCCAGAATTTCTCCTCTTGCAGCTTGCCATCCTCGGATGACGGCGCTAGAAAGCCCCCGTTCAAGCTGACGGCGCATAACTCGAAGCTGAGGATACTCTGACATCAGATTTTGAGCTATTTCCCAGGTTTTGTCTGGGCTGTTGTCATCGACAACAATCAGTTCATACTCACCGGGTAGCGCCTGATCCAGTAAGCCACTCAGTAACCGAATAATATCCTGAATGTTCCTGCCTTCGTTGTAGGTTGGAATGATTAAAGAGAACTTGACAGAGTGCTGCGACTTCAAATTGTCCTGATCATGAACATGAGCGTTTTGGGAAACAGTGGGAGAGCCAAAAACTTGCAAAGGTCCAGAAGGCACCTCCAACAAAGCGGAGGAATTTTGAGTTGTCATCTTCAATAGCTCCAGTGATTTATGTAGCAGGCGATTGGGTGTAGAGACTGAGCGTGAACCGATCTAAATCCATCGTTCCCGTCAGAGATTCAGTATTCATAAGTTCATAACGAGCCTGTAGAACCTCTAGAACAGCTTGGTCAAACCGCTGCTTTTCAGCTTCTGTCTCAGGTTCATTCCATACAGGTCGATCAGGATTAAGCCATAGAATGCGTTCGTAGGTTGACGCGCTATCAGCTAGCGTTTTCTCTAGAGTGGCAGCAAGCTGTTCAGGCTTCTCAGCTAACAGGCTTACAGGTGCATCAGGGTTGACATAGTAAGCCAGGCGCAAGACGTGCCCCCAAGCTTTAGAATTCATTACGACTAAGGTGGGGGTTTCTACGTTTTGCTGAATCAGTTGGTCAACAGCGTGGAACATTTGGCGATCGCGAAGGTTAAAATCCCCTACGCTAACACCAATGTAAACAGCTATTAAGAGAGCAGTTAAAGGTTTTTGCCAAGTATTGGTCAATCGCTCTAGCCATGCAGCTAACAGCAGGAGACAACCTGGTAGAACAAAAATAATGCTTCTGCCGTATCCCCAACCCAGCGTAAATTTGCCAGTGACAACATCTACACCTAGCGCTAAGGCCAAAGGTAAAGCTCCCATTATCAATGCGATTCCTAGAGTTTGATACTCACCCTGTCGCCAAAGCCCAATGCAACAGGTCAACAGCATTCCAACAGCAACAATGCCAAGTACAACAGCAGATCCCTGAGGAATGCTGGTAGAAAAGCCCCCCGACAGTAATTGAATACCAATTGCCTCAAGGGCATCCCAAAAGTGTCTTAACAAAGCTTCAACAAATCCAATTGACTCAGCGAACCGATCAAGATCAGCATTTCTTGCCTGTTGTCGAACTCCCCAAAGTGCCCAGGGAACTGTCAGGGAAACACCGATTCCGAGTACTACCCCATACTGAAACCAACGTTGTCGATCCAGGTAGAGTACTAGCGCTCCCAGTGCCATCACCCAATAGGCAAAGAAATAGAAGGTCAATAGTCCGGCTGTAACTGAACCAATTAGCAGACAACTCCAAATCAACTGTTGCTGGTGAGTTGCATTCGCCTCGGCAGTGTTTTGGCGAATCAAACGGACAAGTGCCCACCCGCTCAAAACAACCCACAGAACGAGTGAACCGTACATCCGCAGGTTGAGTGAGTGAAATAAATAGAAGGAATTGGTTGCAAGCAATGCTGCGAAAATTAAGCCACCGCGATGTCCCAGTACGTCTCGCCCTAGCCCATAAGCGCAAAATATTGCGATGCAGCTTAGTAAAACTCCCAGGCTTCTAACTTGAGCAACAGCGTTACCAAAAAGCCGTAACCAAAGATGTTGACTTAAAAAGAAAAGCGGTGGGTGAGGTTCACCACCTGCAATGCCCCTCAGAACTTGCTTGAGGGTTTCTACGATGTCTCCCAAACTCGTTTCAACTGGAAGTTTGAGTAAGGAGGTATAGCTTGATAGGATAACGGGCACATCTCCAGGAGGGTCATAGGCTGCTTTTTGTCCGCCAAACAGCAGCAGGGATAGAACCTCGTCGTACCAAAATTCGTGATTGCCCAAGTTCAGGACTCGTATGGTGACTGCTAGGGCGATCGCAAAAACTAATAGAATCTCTAGAGGAACTCGCAGTTCAAACTTGTTAAGTTTTAATCCCTTCAATATAGTAATCATTTCAGGCTCCGTAGGTTTCATGGATACAAGAATCAACCTTTCGTAAGCAGGATACTTTCCCAAAACGCCCAGATTATTCGATGATAATGGTGAGAACTCAACCCTAAGAGATCGATTTGATGAAGAGAACTCCAACTTTTATGTGGGTTCTTCAGACGTGAAGCAGAAATATTAGTGATAAAAGATGTAAAGAAATTTCTGATATTGCTAATCGACTCGAAAATGAGGAAATCATCGCTCGAACTTGACTTCAAACAATGCAAACGCTTCCACAACATAGGTAAATACTACCGCTGTGAAGTAGCTTGCCCAAATTCTTGACGGCGATCGCAATCTATATTAAGCAGAAACAAAAGGATAAGTTAGACAGGAAATAAGCAAAACTAGAAAATATTCAGATA
The DNA here is from genome assembly GCA_012031415.1 of Leptolyngbyaceae cyanobacterium SM1_4_3. GTDB lineage: Bacteria > Cyanobacteriota > Cyanobacteriia > Elainellales > Elainellaceae > JAAUTN01. Next base: position 23,406 of record JAAUTN010000007.1, read on the forward strand.
ATGAATAAGAAAACCAGTTGAAACCATCACATTCAGCTAAAATTTTTTCTACTAGTAAAGATTCTTCACTTGCCTAATAAAATAGATGTTAAAAGGATGACTGTATATCGTTCTTTCAATACGAGAAGATATAAAAAAGATTAAGAGCAAACTAATAGAAAAAATCTACCCCTTGCTATGGAGCTAAAAAATTAGGCTAGACTAAAGAGCCTTTGTAAAGGATTGCTTTCCCAGACTGCGACTTTTATCTTAAGTTAGCTCTAAAGGCACTTATTTTCTGACAGAGAAATACTGATTCCATATTTATACTTCAGCGTTCAAATAGTCACCCTAAAGCCATTTCCGTTTTCTCGATATCTTTATGACTCACCGCTGAATTGTAATGGGTTGATGAAGAAGCCATTGCTTTAGCAATTTTGTCAAGAGCAATTTCTCGGTGATAGATCTGCGAACCTGGTACTACACCCCGTCTCAGCAGAGCGACGGGCAGCGTCAGCTATTTTGAGGGCATACAGGCTAGCGGTTGAGGTCACGTAAAGGGGAGAACCTGAGGTCAGGTGATCTAGTACGGCGGCTGTATCTTTTGCAAACAGCCCTTTCCGGCTACCAACCTCTAGAGGGTGTGTTGTGTCTGGTTGAACTAATGTTCCTCGATCGCCCTCAAATAAAAGGGCACCCTTCTCACCGTGAATTTCTAAACTGCGCTCTGATTTCCACAAAACTTCGCCTTTTCCATAAGTCAGGTCAGCCACAACACCATTTTGAAATTGCAGTTGTGCTGTACACAGGCAGGTGGTGTAGTAATCAGGTAAATCTGTATTCCAGAAACGAGCGTTGCAGTTGACTGAGTCAACTTGACCAAATAGATCGGTCAACCGATGAACGCGAGAAAGTGCGCCAATGAGCGGAAAACCAAATAAGTCTGGTTGATAAGTCCATTTCTGGGGGGCTGGGCGTTGTGGATTGAGATTGGCATAGCGAACATAAAATACTGAGCCGATTGCCGGGAGAGCATCCACGATCGCTTGATGAACTCCACTGAGCAGTTCAATGTGTTCGACGTGCAGCAGTTTACCTTTTGCCTGTGCCAGTTCAACTAGTTCTTCTGCCTCGGCATAGTTCAAGGAGAGCGGATATTCTACAACGACGTGTTTGCCCGCTTGAAGTGCGGCACGAGCGATCGCCCCATGATCTCGATTGACAGTAGCAATGATGATCAAGTCCAGATCTTCTCGCTGTACTAGCTCTATCCATGAGCTTGAGGTTTCAGTGGCGTAGGTTTGGCTGAAGGCGACTGCTTTTTCTGGGGTATGTCCTGCAACAGTGATGAGGTGCGATCGCGGGTCAGTTTGCAAAGCCTCTGCTCTAAGTTTGGCAGCGTAGCCTGTGCCAACCAATCCAACCCTAATTGGCTTTGACATGAGTAAATCAAGAGATGTAGTTGTCATGGGGACTAGTCACAGCAGCAATATTTTTGAGGCAAGATGTGCTAAGAAACTGACAGCAATTTTTGAAGGTTATTTTGGAGAGTGATGCTGATGGCTGATAAGGCAAGAGTTTTTATCTCTGCCTATTAATTTCCAATAAAATAACTGTTACTCATTACACCTATAACCACTTTTAATTTATTGGACATCCAAAGGTTAGTAGAACATATGAATAGCGTAATAGCAGGACTGGCAAATTTCCGACAAATCTCGCTCCTGATGGAAAAGAGCCACCGTTGGAAAGCTGTATTAGTTACGGACTGCACTAACATAATCAGCATTCAAGTATAAGTAATTTAGGCTTAATTTCACAGCTTTCATTACTAATCCCATTCGGCCCATTCAGCAATTGGACGTTACAGATCTTAGATTTTTTCGTAGTATCAGAGAAGAGTTACCGCACGTAAGCTTTTGCCCAACTGGGGGCGTATGTCTTACAGAGGGTCAACTCACACTGCCGTTTTAAACATTGAGAGGATTGTTGCATGGCGACTTTTAAGGTCACGTTAGTCAACGAGGCCGAAGGGCTGAACACCACCATCGAAGTACCCGATGACGAGTACATTTTGGATGCTGCTGAAGAGCAGGGGCTTGACCTGCCCTATTCTTGCCGCGCAGGAGCCTGCTCTACCTGTGCTGGCAAGATGAAAGAGGGTACAGTCGATCAGTCCGATCAGTCCTTCCTGGATGATGATCAAATCGAGGCTGGCTATGTGTTGACTTGTGTAGCTTACCCAACCTCTGATTGCACTATCATCACTCACCAAGAAGAAGAACTGTACTAATCGGTGAAGCTGCTCTAGAGAGACAGGGAGCTTTGCGATCGCATGAATGCTCTCTGCCTCCTTCACTGGTTCACTCCCGACACAAACACTAAATGAAATGTTACTGCTTTAGAGCAGGGGAGAATTACTCTCATCACTGCTTGCTTTTGCATAGGGTATGAATCACCTTCAAGCGTAGTGCCAGGTTCTACTGGGCTGGCGCTAACGATTCTACGCCTGCATCAGGTAGGTCCTGCGGCACGGCCGGATCGCGCCAAAACGTAATGGTATCGCTAAGGGGTTGGAGTTGAGTGCCAGGGTAATAGAAGCTAAGGATTTGAGCATTAGACCAGCCCAAATCACCTAAATTGTAGGCTCCCGTTTGGCTCATGCCGACTCCATGCCCCAGTCCTCCACCAACAAAGACGTAACCTTTTAAGATTCTAGATTCAGCAGGCTGTGGATTTTGCGCCCCTTCGCCCGGTTCTTCTGTAGGGCTTTGCACCCCAGAGTTTATTCCGGGTGCCGCCTCATAGATAGGGTCCATGTAGAACAATGTGCTGTTGGGTGCATAAAAAGCCCGTAGAATCTCGTCTTTTTCTAACTCAACTGTTCCCCGATCGGTTTGAATGGCCATTCGCTGTACGCGACCAGCTGGCGATCGCTCAACCACCTGAACCTGCTGCACGGTTGTAAAGTTTGCTAAAGGATGCTGAATTCCAGTTAAATATTCCTTTAAATCAGCGGTGATTTGCGTCATTGGGCTTTCCACCCGCCAGCGGAACACATCCCAGCCATTCTCGTTAAAGCCTTCGGTGCGACCAATAAAGGCTCGAAGATTAGCTTCGTCTGCAAGACTGTAACGCGACAAATCCCAGATGTTTTGTACGGAATCGACGACTGCGCGTAAGTAAGGGCGATCGGGGCCATTCCAAACATCGCTGAAGGGCGCTGTGATTCCGCCTGTTGTTGAAGAATATAGGGCATCAACCAATTCATTTTGGTAGGTCAACACCTGAGAACGGGTAGCGGCGATCGCCCGGTCGGTTTCAGGATGGGCACCGGATAACCCTCGATAAACCTGACACTGCGTATCAGCACATAACTCATAATTATCGATCGCAAATCGGCGCAAGTTCCGCAATGCATAGGTGCGAGCCAAGATTGCCTGAGCTTCAATGGTCGTTGGCGGCGCACCAACCCCAATCTCGTGAGGCACCACCCCCCGTAAATAGGTTTCGATTGGCACCTCATTTACTAGCGTATAAGTGCCATAGGCATTAGGCTGAAGCCGCAAATTACCTCCATAGAGACGGCGTTCGCTATCGCTGCGACTGGGTGTTACCTGCACTCGACGATTCGCCGTTGTGATTTTCACTTGATCTCGCTGATAGCGGTAGCCATTGGCGACAAATGCCGCTTTAGGCAACTGTTGCTGCATCTGCGTATCCAGGAAAGCACTTCTAGACCCATTGGCCTGAAGATTTTGAAACAGCAGACGACGGAGCAGTGGACTGCGATAGACATCACGCTTGGCCCAAACCTGCCACTGTCGAGGTTGGGCGATTTCAACTTCTACACCTCGCGATCGCCATTGATTAGCGCTATCTTCTGCGCTCTCAAAGCTACGATGGGTACTTAACACCACTCGCTCATTCACCTGCGACTCAGCTAGTGGCTCCATCGTGATTTCTAATTCGACAGTGCTGGCGGTGACCGTTTGCATCTGGCCACCCGTTTCAAATTGTAGGGTGAGGCGATCGCCCGTCAAAGGCTGTAAAGTAATATCTTCTCCGGCTTCAGAGCCAAATCGCTGCACAATGCCAATATTCAAAACAGGATCAGCGCTACCCTGAGAAGAGTTTTGAGGCTGAGGAGCGTTTTGAGCTTGAGAAGAATCTTCTAGAACTTTAAAAGTTGGGTTAGAACCCGCTTGGGCTACCGCAGGCAAAAACGCTAGCCCTACTAAACAAGCCGTAGTCGCCAGTCCTGTCCAGACAGCAAACCATCTGATGCTGAGATGAACAGTGGCCGCAGTTAGGACAGAGCAAGTTGAAAAACGTCTGGAACTCCCAGGTTGAAGTTGTTTACTCACAAGGTTGTCCCTCAAAATTACGTGGCATGAAGTAGAATGTCTTGACTGGCAACCCTTGGCTACCCGTGATTGAGCAATGCTTCACAAGTCGTTTAGCTAAGTTTATGACTTTCTGCTGATGACTATTTTAGAGTTGAAGCCCATTATTGACGACTTTGCCACTTGTAGTGAACCCCTTTTTCAAAAACTTCAGATTTTGTTTAATTCGTATTCCTCAGCAAGTAATGCCCTGATATGGAATTAGAATGAGAAGGATCTTGAGCCTAGCCAGCCAAACGTTACGTCTGACCATTAATCCTACAAGTCGTTCATGTCCTGGTCGCGCATCCTGGTACTGCTAGTTGGCATCGTCCTGATTCTAGGACTGCTGCTCTGGTTTCTCGATTCACTCTCCCGGCTCTATTTCCGCATCTCATTCACTTCGCCTTTGTTGGGCAACCTATTTTTGCTGCTGCTGATCGGGCTTCTCGTTGCCTTGATTGCAACACTTATCTATTACAGCATTCTGTTTCAGCGTCCCGGACAACGCTCCGAACGTCCTCTTCCCCAAGCGCCAGAGCGAAAGACAGAAGCCGCTGAAGAAAGCCTGAAAGCAATCCGGCAGCAGGTTTCCCAGATTCAAGATGAGGTAGCTCGACAAGCTTTAATCGATCGCGCCCTAGAAATTGAAGAAAGTCTTTCTCGGAGGGAACTGCGCGTTGTCGTATTTGGCACTGGCTCCGCCGGAAAAACTTCTATGGCGAATGCGGTGATTGGTCGCATCGTCGGACAGGTCGGCGCACCAATGGGGACTACAGCCGCAGGTGAAACCTATCGTTTTCAGCTTAAAAGGCTAGAGCGAGAAATTTTCATCACGGACACTCCCGGCATTCTAGAGGCAGGCGTGGTCGGCACTGAACGCGAAAGGCTGGCCCGTCAACTGGCAACTGAAGCCGATTTGCTGCTGTTTGTGCTGGACAATGACCTCCGCAAGTCTGAATATGAACCGCTACGGGCTTTAGCTGAGATTGGAAAGCGATCGCTCATCGTCTTCAACAAAATTGACCTTTACACCGAAGCCGACCGAGAAGAAATCTTGGTTCGCCTTCGCCAGCGAGTTCACCGATTTATTGATCCTAATGACGTTGTAGCAGTTGCCGCACGCCCCCAACCCGTCCCCCTGGAAAGTGGTGGACTCTTTCAGCCATCTCCAGAAATCTTGCCTCTCCTCCGACGCATGGCAGCCATCTTACGGGCAGAAGGAGAAGATCTGATCGCAGACAACATTCTGCTACAATCCCAGCGCTTAGGTGAAGAAGCCCGTCAACTGATTGACGCTCAGCGACTTCAACAGGCAGAAAAAATTGTCGATCGCTTTCAATGGATTGGAGCAGGCGTAATCTCCGTCACTCCCCTTCCCGTCATAGACTTATTAGCGACTGCCGCCATTAACGCTCAAATGGTGGTAGAAATTGGAAAAGTTTACGGCTGCGAAATCAACCTTGATCGAGGACGTGAGTTAGCTATCTCCCTTGCTAAAACTCTGGCTGGTTTAGGAATTGTCAGAGGCGCAGTTGAACTGTTCTCAATCACGCTGCAAACTAATGTCGCTACATTTCTCGTGGGCAGAGCAATTCAAGGAGTCACAGCCGCCTATCTGACGCGAATCGCAGGAAAAAGTTTTATTGAATATTTCCGCAACAACCAGGACTGGGGAGACGGTGGCATGACCGAAGTGGTGCAGCAGCAGTTTCAACTCAACCGTCGGGATGAGTTCATTAAAGGTTTTGTGCAGGAGGCGATCGCCGCGTGGTCAAACCTTTAGCTGAATCCGAACCCTAAAACTGAACCTAAACATTAACTTCTTTCTAAGTCATTTCGCAGTTTAAAGAACGTTTGCCCTAGATAATTCACTCGATTTCTTCCAAATTAGGTTTCATATTGAGATGGAGATAGATCTAGCACACCTACCTCCATCTCAACATGAAACGAATTACTTATTACATTTTTTCTTCGAGACTAATTTTTCATGAAGTTATCGCGAATCAGGAACTTAATTTAGGTATGGGATTTTTTCTTCGTAGATTAAGAAAAACCGTCGCCTTTTAGATTAGGCGGGAATAAATACTGAGTGAATCACTAACTTTTCACGAAACCTTTAAGTCTTTTGGGCTGAATAGTGAAGTTATTGTGAGCGAGGAAGATTAGTCTTTAATCGAACTAAACTGTAATACAAGCGGGGGCAAGCATTATTTCAATCATTGATGAACTGGTATGAATTCTTAGAATCTATTGCGAATTCTTTGAACAACTAACAGACAAACGATTGAACTTATTTGAGAGAAAACATCAGCGCTCTTAAGCAAAAGATTGACTGCAACCTGATTCTTGCTAGTCCAAAAGATCCGGAGCGCAATCAGGAATCAGCGTTATGGGTGATGTAGATTACCCTATGCCTCGACCTAAATCACTCGTCGGCAGTAGGTCACTCCCTATACTGGCAGCCGAGCCAATATCTTGTGAAGTTAATCCAGCGATTTGACTATGCCCTTCGGGAAGTGTCCTCTATTCAGGAGACATACAAAGCGAAGGTCATTGACTTGGTTCGGCTCATACAAGTCCAACCCACCTAACCCGCCAACGGAACTCTCAGCATTGTTACTTAGTCCTGGATCGCGGGAATAATGCGCTAAGCAGCAGTAGAAGAGTCCCTTTCAACTTGAGCAACTGAGACTATCACCATGCCAGCAAAACCTTTTTACGCTGATGCAGACTATAACGAGCCAGCCAATTCCCTTAGCTTTCAGCCAAATGGCAATGGTAGTGATATTGATGCTGAGCAGATGGAGAACGACCTGATCAGCCTAGAGATGGAATATTCAGAAACTAGCAACTTTAGCAAAGGTGCTGGACGACGCACTACTGATTTAGTGCGGCTCTATCTTCAAGAAATTGGTAGAGTTCGCCTTTTAGGACGAGACGAAGAAGTCTCAGAAGCACAGAGAGTTCAGCGCTATATGAAACTGCTAGAGCTTTGCACTGCTGCTGCTACTGAAAGTGATAGTCCAATTCAACAATACGTCCGGTTGATTGAGGCTCATGATCGCCTAGCTTCTAACTTAGGGCATCGCCCCTCCTTAGAACGGTGGGCTGCCGAGGGTGGTGTTTCAGTTGCCGACCTCAAACCGACACTAGCTGCGGGCAAACGACACTGGGCAGAGCTAGCGAACCTGACGGTTGAGGAGTTGGATCAAATTGAATCAGAAGGAACCGGAGCCAAAGATCACATGATCAAGGCTAACCTTCGGCTTGTAGTTTCTGTCGCCAAGAAATATCAAAATCGAGGACTGGAACTGCTGGATTTAATTCAAGAAGGGACGTTGGGTTTAGAGCGGGCCGTAGAGAAGTTTGACCCTACTAAAGGTTATCGCTTTAGCACTTATGCCTACTGGTGGATTCGTCAGGGAATTACTCGAGCGATCGCCACCCAAAGCCGTACCATTCGCCTACCCGTTCACATTACTGAAAAACTTAATAAGATCAAAAAAGCTCAGCGCAAAATCTCCCAAGAAAAAGGGCGAACTCCTACCATTGAAGATATCGCTGCTGAGCTAGACATGACCCCACCTCAAGTCCGAGAGGTGCTGTTACGAGTGCCGCGCGCTGTCTCTCTGGAAACCAAGGTGGGCAAAGAGCGAGACACAGAGCTTGGTGACTTACTGGAAACCGACGGTGTATCTCCCGAAGAAATGCTGATGCGGGAAGCCTTGCATCGGGACTTGCAGCAACTGCTGACCGATCTAACCAGTCGCGAACGAGACGTGATTCGGATGCGCTTTGGACTGGGAGATGGACACCCTTACTCCCTTGCAGAAATTGGTCGGGCACTGGATTTATCTAGAGAAAGAGTTCGCCAAATTGAAGCTAAAGCATTGCAAAAGTTGCGTCAGCCCAAGCGTCGTAATCGAGTCAGAGATTACCTCGAATCTTTAACCTAGAAACGCACTTATGGCGTTACGCCTTTACGTCCTAATTAAAGCGCGTAGCGCTACACGATGTGTTTCAGATGAATGAATCACAGGTAGGGGCGGACGGTCGTTCGTCCTCCTTTGTACTTGCTCCTTTTCCATTAAAAGATTAGGGATGCACCCTCGCTAAGCGGAGGTGCATCCCTAATCTTTTAACGCGCTACGCGCATACCTTAGGACACGTTTTTGTGCGAAAGCCCCCGCGACGCGGGGCTTTCGCACAAAAACGTCTTGATCAAGGCGCGTAGCGCCATATTACCTGATCGCCAACTGAGAAGGGAGTAAATGTACTTAGATTTCTTGTTGTGCACCACGCCCAGCATGGCTTATTCTGACTTTACTCACTGCCAGATACGTTAACCTGTCAAGAGTTAACACAAGCTACAACCTAGAAAACTTTACTGACTTTGCTTTAGAGTCGTCTTACTTGATCTTCATTCCCAACTCCTCAACAAATCTTAAGGCAGTATATTGAAGCAACGATTTTGACTGATATAAGCGTTCTTTGTGCCATTCAAGGCTATTACAAAGTTATTACTTGTTCAAAGCACCCATTTTGGAAGGAAGTTTAATTAGATATTATTCTCAATAAGCTCTTTTTCTTGAAAATAACGAATTGATTGTGTATCATTCTCATTAAAGAGGTTTTATTGAGAAGGTCAATATGACAGTGTATACAGCAACCTCACTTAAGTCGGAATTGAACGAGAGAGGATGGCGTTTAACGCCTCAACGTGAAACCATCCTGCAAGTATTTCAAAATCTCCCAAAAGCAAAACATTTGAGTGCAGAGGAGCTTTATCATCTGCTGCAAGGCGAGGGCGAAAACATTAGCTTGTCAACGATTTATCGGACGCTTAAGCTGATGGCTCGGATGGGCATTTTGCGGGAGCTTGAGCTAGCTGAAGGACATAAGCACTATGAACTCAATCAACCTTACCCGCATCATCATCACCATCTGATTTGTGTCAGATGCAACAAGACGATTGAGTTCAAGAACGATTCAATTCTAAAGACGGGAACTAAAACTGCTCAAAAAGAAGGATATCATTTGCTCGATTGTCAGTTGACGATCCATGCTGTTTGTCCAATGTGCCAGCGAGCTTTGTTACCGATTTGATGGGGGGGTTAGCGGAATCTCCCGTTCAGGATGTCGTCAGCGGTAAGTCTGTAGGCGCGTTGGGCAGCAGTTATTGCTTGTCTGGTTCCAGGTCCCAACTCCCCGTCCAGCGGTCCTGAGTAGAAGCCCCGACGCTGCAACCGTCTTTGTAGCTCTAGTACGCTAAACCGTCCAGATGGTTGTCCAGTTGTGCTGGGAACCTGAGCTGATGGGCGCTGAGCGGAAGGTCTAGGAGATGTGTTTCCAATTGATGAGAGGGTTAGAGGTCCAGCGATACCATCCGCAACTAGTCCATTGTCTCGCTGCAATTGGATGACTGCGGACTGAGTTCCGGCACCGAAATTGCCATCAATTGGCCCTTGATAGTAGCCAAGATTGTTCAATCGCTGCTGAAGGTTGATAACATCGGGTCCGACATCCCCCAGTTGCAAAATTCCATCGTTGTCGCTGGCAACGGGGTTGAATGGTTGAATCGGAGGCGCAGCTTGAACAAGGGGTGGTGCAGAACTAACAGATCCATAGAGCGTGTTTGTTGTTTCTGTTCCAACAACACCGTCAGCAATCAACCCGTTTGCTTGCTGGAACTGAATTACGGCTGTTTCGGTAGCTGGTCCAAAGCTTCCTGTTGGCGAACCCTGAAAGTAGCCTAATTCTGCCAAACGGGTTTGAAGCTGAGTTACGGATTCGCCACTGCTGCCAAGCTGAAGTACACCCTCTGTAGGAGGTGAGGGGGTAGCAGTAGCGCCAAGAGCCGATTGCGTTGCAGTACCAACAATGCCATCTGCGACTAGTCTATTGTCTTGCTGAAACTGAATTACGGCTGTTTCGGTGGCTGGGCCAAAAATGCCGCTGATAGAGCCTTGATAGTAACCCAATTCCGCTAGCCGGATTTGAAGCTGAGAAACTGCATCACCGCTGTCACCCAGTTGTAATGTTGAACTGTCAAAACTTTGACCTATCAGAATGGGAACTTCTGAAAAACCTTCTGTTGGAGAATTGGGGATGAGGGTGCGATCGCCTTCCCCCCCCCTTTGAATAGCTCGGACTGGACTAACGCTGCTCGCAACTAAAATGCTCGTAAGAAACAACAGACGAAGCAGGAAAACGTTGGGGCGCTGGCAATCGAGGAGTCCTGCACTTTTTGAAATATGCATTTGCTGATCAGTCCAATCTAGAGCCTTTTGCACTTCAAATTCTCATACGCTTTTGGCAAGTATTTTATGCTATTTCCGGGCGATCTAGACATAGCGGTGTTGTGATTCAATAACCAAAAGGTTAGAAGTACTCTTCTGCAACACAGAAAAATACTTCTAACCTTTTAAGTTACAGGGAAATTAGTAGGACAGGGCAGATAGGATGCTGAAATTAAATGGGGTATGAAACTATGCGTAATGATCAACGATTAAAGCTGCGACAATAGCGAAACCCGTGATCCCCAGGGCGATCGCAGGGTGCTGTCCTTGACTAACGGCAAAGGAAGTTACGATGCCTGCGCCTAAACCCGCAGTAACAGCAGCACTAACCCAGTCTTTCTTCGATCTATCGTACATATTTTTAAAGTTGATTAATGGCTAGTAAGTATTAATCAACCTACCATTCCTGTTTTCATCCTTTGTAGGGATGCAGGTATCTTGTAATCAAGATTCAGATTCAGTTAACGTTCTTAATATTTTCGTCGTCCTAAAGCTTAGTTCAACCGCTCCGTGTTGCCTGATTTGACCCAACCCTCAGCGTTGTTTCCCGATGTCCGAACTTTTAGCCATTCTCCGTCAGAGCTTTCTTCTAATACGACCACCTGTTCTTCGTATCCTATGCCTCCAATTTGCTCTGAGTCCTGAGTGGGCTCCTGCCGCAAAATTAACCCAATAGGCTGAATTACACGGGCTTCATAGGCACCAGGTGGATTAGTAGGAGTGGCCGATGGGGTAGGGGTAGGAGAAGGTTGAACTGCTTCGGTAGGGGGTTCAGCAGGGGGTGAAATGCTCTCAGTGGGGGTATCTGCTTGAGCAGGCGGATCGTTGGGAAAAGTGGGGCGAGGTGGTGGCGTTGTAAACCGAGTAATTAGGTAGCGTGTGGTGCTGACTCCTGCAAAAAACAGAACAGCGATCGCCAGCACAAACCCTGTAAAAAACTTTGCGATTCCAGACCAACTCATTACGGTGACTGATGTTGAATACGATTACCTAAACTGCTTTGCCTGGAGGCTAGACGAGCTTTGCCTGCGGCCGCCCATTCCTGCAAAAATTGGATCTGGTCTTGAGCAGTCCGTGCCAGAGGAATAATCTGGCTGGCTGCTTCTAGCACATCATCGGTGGAAAAGTCTCGATTTTGACTAAAGCCGATGTGCATTGCCTCAACCAAAATCTGCTCGATTTCAGCCCCAGAAAAATCAGGCGTTTCGTAAGCCAGACGGTCTAAATCATAACTCCTCAAATTGTGAGGGCGTAAGCGAGATAGATGAACTGAGAAAATTGCTTTGCGCTCTTCCTGATTGGGCAAACCCACAAAGAAAATTTCGTCAAACCGCCCCCGTCGCAGCATTTCTGGCGGCAGCATCTGAATATTGTTGGCGGTGGAAACCACAAAAACAGGGGACGTTTTTTCGGCTAGCCAGGTGATGAAGGTGCCAAACACGCGGCTGGTAGTGCCAGAGTCGCCTCTGCCGTCTAACCCAGAGAAGGCCTTGTCGATTTCGTCAATCCAGAGGATACAGGGAGCCAGAGCCTCTGCAAGCTGGATCATCTGTCGAGTGCGCGATTCAGATTCTCCTACGAGTCCAGCAAACAGCCGACCCACATCCAGACGCAGCAGCGGCAGGTGCCAGTGGTGGGCGATCGCCTTTGCTGTTAGAGATTTGCCCGTTCCCTGAATACCCACTAACAATAGCCCTCTGGGATGAGGCAAGCCGTATTGTCTGGCTCGCTCGGAAAAAGCGCTGCCGCGTCGGAATAGCCAGTCTTTCAGATTGTCTAAACCACCAATATCGGAGATTTGCTCTGTTGCGGGGTGAAAATCAAGAATCTGGGTTTGACGAATCGTTTGGCGCTTTTCTTCCAGAATTAAATCTACAACTTCGGGCTGAAGTTTGTCGTGAGTGGCGATCGCCCGTGCCAAAACTCGGCGAATCCGCTCAATGGATAAGCCCTGGCAGGAGCGCACCATTTCATCTAAAGTTCGTCCGTCTAGAGATTGTCCGGTTGCGGCTGTTAGGCGTTCGATTTCGCTCTTGATTTCAATCGTACCGGGCAGCGGAAACTCTAGCACCGTTAACACTTCGCCCAAGTCGTCGGGAATAAACAACAGAGGCGAAATGATCACAATGTTTTTAGGTTGAGATTTGAGCAATCGCGCTAAGTTTCGCAGTTTACGAGAAATAGCAACATCTTCCAAAAAGCGATGAAAATCTCGCAATATGAAGACTGCTGATGCAGAAGCAGGCAATTTTTCGACCAGTTCTAATGCCTGCAACGGATTGCGTCGTCCAAACCCAGCATCGTTCAGGTTGCCCTGGTAGCCATCCACAAAATCCCAGGTATAAATAGCGCGATTGCCCTGCTGTTTGGCAGAGGTAGCGATCGCCCCCTCAACCCGCTCCTCCTCTCGTGTGGGAATATAGATCAGCGGGTAGCGGGCACGCAATAAAAGTTCAAATTCATCACTAAAGCTCATTCCGAGGTTTGGGTTAGGGGTCAGTTAAGAATAAATTGATTAATTACTAATCCTGAAAGCCAAATTCTCAGTTTAGCCCTCAATCAGACTCAGTTAGAGATTTGGTTTTTCAGTGCTTCTAAAGAAGCCCAACGGCGATCGGTCGTTGGTTCGGTATTTTGAGTGTCAAGTTGAATTCCGGCACAAGCAGCATCACAGATCTGGCGTTGCGGAATTTCTAAACAAAGCTGCTCATACAGCCACTCGTCTGGCTCAAAGTAGCCCTGTGGTGAGATCGTTTCTATCAAATCTTCAAGCGAAACCTCGCGTTCAACTAGAAGTTCGTCTGCGTCCTTGTCTGGCTCTTGTAGCCAAATTAGCTCAACCGGATTGATAGAAAGGCGGTAATTGTATTGCTGAAGACAGCGATCGCAGCTTAGCGTGACAATCGTTTCCGCATGGGCAGAAACTTCCAAGTAGTTTCCTCGATGGGTCACTTGCAAACTCCCCTGAACGGGAGTTAACGTTGCTAGAGCTGAAAAGTATTCCTTGACCTGAACATATTCCGTTTGCTCAGGCGCTTTAGCTAATCGTGGAATATAAATTGCTTCCATGAGTGAGCGATCCTATAAGATCGCTTTACGCCCAGCCAAGTATTGATCCTAACAGTTTCAGTCTATCGATCCAATCAGACTCTCACTCACAATTCCAGTGAAATCTCCAAAGAATCTCAAAAATTAGAATTGCGCGAGCTTTCTTTACCACCCGCCTGGATTGACAGATGAGACGTTTAACTAGCTTTGGAGTGGACGGACAACTAGACGGCGATCGGGTTCTCGTCCTCGGCTGTAAGTTTCCAAATCTTCAAAGGACTTGAGAAAAGTATGAACCTGGCGACGCTCAGCAGACGACAGTGCAGCCATCTCGAACTCTTCGCCTGTTTCACGTACTTTAGCTGCCGCTTGCTCAGCCATCGCCTGTAGCTCAGCCTGTCTTTTAGCGCGGTAGCCGTTTAGCTCAACCGTGTAGGCACACTGCTGGTCCTCTGGCTGCCCTAAATTAAGCGTTGTATTAGCTAGATATTGAACTGCATCTAAAACAGATCCGTCTACACCGATTAATGTCTCAACCTGTTTAGAAGTCAGAGATGCAGAGTCAATAACTAACCAGTAGCTGCCTTCCTGCTGCGTTTGCTCTGCGTCCGTGTGGACTGAAGCAGACAATCCAGCTAGTTCTAACAACTCTTCTAACCACTCTTGCCCGCGCTGCAATTGGCTCTCATCCATAAGCGCAACCGTCATGCCTTCTTCTTAGAACGCTTTGGCTCGAACGGAAGAGTTTCTCTACCCTCTTCGTCATCACCCGACTTACCGCTTGCTTTCTCCTCGGCATCTACAATCTTCTGAAGATTTTCAGGCAGAGGCTCTCGCGATAGGATAAACGTCTGCATCGTTTGAAAGATATTGGCAATCACCATGTACATCAGTACGCCAGCAGGCAACGGGAAAAACAGGAACATTCCTGAAAACAGCACAGGTGTAACCTTGTTTACCGCAGTCTGCTGAGGATTTGAGCTAGCGCCCTGACCAGAGAGCAACTGGTTGATGTAGAGGCTAAGCCCAAAAAAGATGACCATGCCAACAATATCCCAGTGGATTGCCCCATCTTCATCAAAGGCCCCAACTCGACCAAGCGCGTCAATGAACAAGAACCCTTTGTTTGCTGCCAGTCCTGGAATCGTGCCCTGAAGCGTTACCTCACCAGGGTTAAGAGCCTCCAGACTTCCATTTTCGTCAAACCGAACTAGCTCTTCACCTTTGGTTACTTTCCAGTCAGGTATAATTTGCGTTTCGGGATATTCGTCCAAAAGTTGCTTGAGTGGAGTTCCCTCGGCGGTTTGAAACTCAATGCTAGTCTTTTCACCTGCTACCAGTCGGTTTCCTCCCGGAATTACCGCAGACACGGGAGCATGAACGCCATCAGCGATATAGATGTTCTGTGGCTTAGTAACAAGCGCCTGCGGCTGAATCTGCTCAATCTGCTCGGACGGAAAAATTTGCAGATTAACAGAATAATTAACGTTGGAAAAAGGCGACCCACGCAAGGTGGCAAACAGAGCAAACAGGATAGGCATTTGCAAAAGAACCGGGAAACACCCTGCCAGGGGATTACCAAACTCTTTATAAACCTTACTCATTTCCTCCTGCTGCTTGGCAGGCTCATCCTTATAGCGCTCCTGGACTTCTTTAACTCGCTTTTGCATAGCGGGCTGGGCAACACGCATCCGCCTCATGCTGCGAATCGAGCCTGCGCTGAGCGGGTAAAGGGCAAACCGAATAACTAGCGTCAGAGCCACGATGGCTAGACCATAGCTTGGCACAATCCCGTAGAAGAAATCCAGGATTGGCAGCATCACATTGTTGGAAAGAAACCCGACACCAAAATCCATGTGCTCTATGTCAACCTACGTACTCTGAGTTATTTGAGTCTAATCTATCTGATTATCAATCAGCCTGTAAGTCTATCGGCATACTAAACAAATGTGCTAGGCCTTCAGGAGAGGAGTATAACCTACCCTTCCTTCAACTTAACTCCTTAACTTACTGACCTATCGAACCACTAGGCTGCTGGACTTTAACCGACAAATGCTGATTGATGTAGTCGCAAACCTCGCGAAATCGAGGTATGGCTCTAAGCTCTAGGCGGCTACCGTCTTTGAGTGTGACTACCATATCTCCCCAGGCACCCAAACCACGAGGAACAGTAACCACTTTGACGACTTCGGAATAGATGACATCAGAGCGATCGCGCCCTAACCAGCCACCTATTACTGAAATTCGGCGGCTTGTGATTCGATAGCGCAACCATAGGGCGCGAACAATCGCCCCAACCGTTAGCGGCAGGCAAATTACGGTTAAGCCAAGAAGCAAATTAAAAATTAGATCTCCAATGTGGGGGCCACCCTCGAAAAATACCTCTTCCTTAATGCCCATTCACAACCTCAGACTTTTTTAATAACTGCTTCAATTCTTGCAGAAATTGCCCATAATCGCACTGAGTTGCAGTCGGTTTGACGACAATCACAATTTTCCAACCCTGAGGAATCTCAGGCAAAAGCTGCTGCATTGCAGACCGAATTTGTCGCTTAATGCGGTTGCGGACGACTGCCCGCTTGCTTACCTTCTGACTGATCGAAATGCCAATTTGGGTGAAGGACACCTTTTCAGACAACAATCTCTTAGATATTAGAGCGCCCTGGTCTTCACAAGTCGTTTTGGGCGATCGCCGCTTCAATGCTACCAGAGTGAGGTGAAGAGTAGAACGCCGCAGACCCGACCGATAAACTGCACTAAAGTCTCTACGATGTCGAAGTCGATGAACCTTAGGCAAAGCCACATTTACACCACTCAAGCTGTTTTATAACGCGCTTGCTTTCCGCTGAACTCGCTAGATTGTGCAGCCCCTAGCTGACTGAGAGCCGCAGGCGGCCCTTGCGCCGCCTTGCTTTAATCACGCGCCGTCCAGTTTGAGTCCGCATTCTGGCTCTGAAGCCAGAAGTTCTTTTCCGCTTACGGCTAGTGCCGCCCAAGGTGCGCTTAGTCATACGAATACTCCAAACTTCTTCACATTCAAAAACCCACAGTCCACCATCATATCACTTCAGGCAACTGCGGGAACCCCTTGAAGCTTAGGGGAATTAGAAACCACTTAATCCCTTACCTAATGGACAGCACTGGGAATAAATTACCGACCGAT
The DNA here is from genome assembly GCA_012031415.1 of Leptolyngbyaceae cyanobacterium SM1_4_3. GTDB lineage: Bacteria > Cyanobacteriota > Cyanobacteriia > Elainellales > Elainellaceae > JAAUTN01. The sequence continues at coordinate 40,283 of JAAUTN010000007.1, forward strand.
GGTTAAAATCCAGGTACCGACGTAGCGCAACAGAGGCAAATCACCGGGAGAGCGTACTAGACAATTGAAATAGTGGGTGCCAGAAAATCTTGGGTTGCGGACATCCGAAAAGACCAGTTCAACGCGGGTTCGGGCGGGAACGGGTTCTTCTGGATAAATCTCAATGACGCGATTTTCCTCATCCCAGCTAACTTCACTCAGAGGAATGCTTTCGCCATCAATGCGAATCTCAATTTCATCTGGGTTAAATGTGCCTTCGTAGGTGTCAGGGTAGGTGATAGCAAACTGGGCTACCGCTAGCTCCATCTTGTCAGCAGGAACTCGCAAGCGGTAGCGATCAAAGCGGTTAGGAATGCCGTCATAGTCAAGGCGGTAGCCTAGCTGATACTCCCGGTCAACTCCACTGAAAATGGTTAGCCCCGGTAAACCCTGAGCCAAACTAACAGCAGAAAACCCGGTTAGCAGGCAACCTGTAGCTGCAAAAACTGAGAGTAGACGACGGATGGATGAGCCTTTAGAAGACATGAACCTTGTACCTGGATACTAAGTATTTGACAATCTAGATCACGGAACTTCACCAATCTCGACTCTAGCAGGATTGGCGGGTAATTGAATAATTCACTAGCTGATCGACGTAATCAGGTGTAAAAAGTGCCGTGCTGATACCCGCCCAAACTTTGACCAAGCAGGAAATTAGCGTTGGACTCTGTGCTGAGGGCGATCGCTTAAAATCATAAAGAAATGTAGCTAACCGTAAATATTTCTACCTAAGTTTTTACCTAGAGTAGTGCTGGAATGGTCAAAGAAATTTAATTCTTCCCAACCCATTTTGCTTGATCTAATCTATAAGATCTATAAGACAAGTTGAAGATATAGATTGGCTCCAAAGAATTGACCTAAGATGCATAACGATCTGTACACGATAGAGGTAATGTGCATTGGCTTCAGGTTTAATGATTTACTTGGATTCTCATGAATTAAAGTTCTCAATTTATATTCACCGGAGTATTAATTGACTTGCTAGATTGACTACATTTAAAGCAAGTAGATTCAGGGTAGAGCAAGTAAATTAGACGAGTGTACAGAGTTAGAAACGAAATGTAGAGAAGTGATCGAGTCAATCTCTGGCGTGATTCAAAGCCATGTCTCTTTTGAGTGAAAGACTTCAATAGCTAGAAAAGAGCCAAACAATAGCCAAGAATAGAGTTGTTCAAGATTTTGTAAATGAGTAGACAAGGCAGTGGAAAGACTTCATGGGGTTAAGTCTAGCCCCTACCCTCTATCAGCACGAAGACATAAATTTTCTACTAGAAGCAATGAACTTAGAGCTATTTTGATAGCTCGTGTTTCTGGTGATAAAGACAATCAGGCTCTGCTGCTCAGTGCAATGTATCTAACAACTCAAGGCATTGCAAATAACAGAGTCAACTAACTTTTGTTGACTTGAATTCAAGGAGATCAAGGAGAATTCATGAAAATAGCTATCGCTAAAGAAATTGAGGTTGGAGAGCGTCGGGTTGCGGTGATTCCCGATACGGTTGCTCGGCTAGTCAAGCAGGGACTTGAGGTTTTGGTAGAAACTGGAGCGGGAGAGCGGGCTTACTTCCCTGACGCTGATTATGAAGCGGCAGGTGCAAAAATTATCCACGATTCGGCTCAGCTTTGGGGTGAGGCAGATATTCTGCTAAAGGTCAGCCCTCCTCAGGATAGAGACGGACAGCCTGAGATTAATTTTCTGAAAGAAGGGGCTATTCTGATTAGCTTTCTCAACCCCCTGGGAACGCCTGAACTGATTCAGAGTCTAGCCGAGCGTAAAGTAACCGCCTTCAGCATGGAGATGATTCCCCGTAGCAGTCGGGCACAAAGTATGGATGCGCTGTCTTCTCAAGCTGGGGTAGCAGGATATAAAGCGACTTTGATTGCAGCGGCGGCTTTGCCTAAGTTCTTCCCCATGTTGACAACCGCAGCCGGAACTATCGCTCCAGCGAAGGTGTTTGTCATGGGTGCTGGAGTTGCAGGGTTGCAGGCGATCGCCACTGCTCGTCGTCTTGGTGCAGTAGTTGAAGCCTTTGACATTCGACCTGCGGTAAAAGAAGAGGTGCAGAGTCTTGGGGCTAAGTTTGTTGAGGTGAAGCTAGAGGAAGACACGGTTGCGACGGGTGGCTACGCCAAAGAAGTTTCAGAAGCGGCTAAGCAGCGATCGCGGGAAGTCGTCACCGAACACGTCCGCCAATCCGATGTGGTAATCACCACTGCTCAGGTGCCTGGGAAAAAAGCGCCATTACTGGTGACGGAGGAAATGGTCGGCCAGATGAAACCTGGCTCAGTGATCGTTGACCTGGCCGCGGAGCAAGGCGGCAACTGTGCCTGTACGGAACCCGGCAAGGATGTTGTACATCACGGAGTCACCATCATCGGCACGATCAATCTGCCTGCCTCTATGCCTATTCACGCCAGCCAGATGTATGCCAAAAACTTGCTGACACTGGTGCAGTACCTTATGAAGGACGGCGCACTGCAACTCAACTTTGAGGATGACATCATCAACAGTGCCTGCGTTGTCCATGCTGGAGAAATCCGCAATCAGCGGGTGCGTGAAGCTCTAGGAGCCGCCAGCCCTCAGCCCTCAACGCTGTAACCTCCAGCGCTATAGAAAGTCTGTGAAAGGTGGATTTGTAAAAGGAATTTGTGACCCCATGACAGCAGGATTACTGACTGGTTTAGTTGTGTTTGTCTTAGCCTCGTTTGTTGGATTTGAGGTGATCAATAAAGTGCCGCCCACCCTGCATACCCCTTTGATGTCGGGCGCTAATGCAATTTCTGGAATTGCCGTCATTGGTGCGGTGCTGATTGCCGGAGCGCAAGAGTGGAATGTCACCGTCATCCTGGGCTTAATCGCGGTAGTTTTAGCGACTGTTAACGTCGTAGGCGGCTTTTTGGTGACCGATCGGATGTTGCAAATGTTTAAGAAAAAAGAGGTGAAGGCATGAGCGGCGGGTTTACAGAGTTTTTGCCAACTGGAATTGAAATTACCTATCTGGTTGCAGCCTCCCTATTTATTGTTGGGTTGAAACAGTTGGGATCGCCTGCGACTGCACGTCGGGGTAACTTGATTGCAGCGATCGGAATGTTTCTAGCAATTGTTGCCACCCTGCTGAATCAGTCGGTGTTGAACTACCAGATGATTTTGGTTGGTGTAGTGATTGGATCGTTGGTGGGGGCGATCGCCGCTCAAAAAGTCGAAATGACCGCTATGCCCCAAATGGTGGGCTTGCTCAACGGCTTAGGCGGTGCCGCCTCCACCCTGATCGCAGTCGGTGAATACTGGCGGCTGATGGGCACTGGCGACCCCATTCCCCTAGATGCCACCCTCACCATTATTCTCAGCGTTTTAATTGGCAACATCACCCTTACAGGAAGTTTTCTGGCGTTTGCCAAACTGCAAGGTCTGGTGAGCGGTTCCCCTGTAACGTACCCGCTTCAGCAGCCTATCAATATCCTCTTGCTGGTTGGTTTCCTGGCAGGCAGCACTTACCTAGTTACAACAGCCACTGACCCCACGATCTTCCTGGTCATTAATGGAATTTCTCTGCTTTTGGGTGTGCTGTTTGTGTTGCCCATCGGCGGTGCAGATATGCCAGTCGTGATCTCGCTATTAAACTCCTTCTCCGGTTTGGCAGCGAGTGCCGCAGGTTTTGTCTTGATGAACAATATGCTAATTATTGCAGGCGCACTGGTTGGCGCTTCGGGTATCATCTTGACGCAAATCATGTGTAAAGCAATGAACCGTTCCCTGGCTAGCGTTTTATTTGGTGCATTTGGCGGCGCTACTAAAGTAACCGGAGGAGCCAGTGGCACTCAGCAGGACAAGATCGTTCGGTCAATTGGGGCAGAGGAAGGCGCAATGATGCTGGGCTATGCCCGTTCGGTCGTGATTGTACCTGGATATGGAATGGCAGTCGCTCAGGCCCAGCACACCGTTAGAGAACTGGCAGACCAGTTAGAGAAAATGGGCGTGGAAGTTAAATATGCGATTCATCCGGTGGCTGGACGAATGCCCGGACACATGAACGTGCTGCTAGCAGAGGCAAACGTGCCCTACCCTCAGCTTTATGACATGGATGACATTAACCCTGAATTTGAGCGTACCGATGTTGCTTTGGTCATTGGGGCAAACGATGTGGTGAACCCTGCCGCCCGAAGCGATGCTAATAGCCCCATTTATGGAATGCCCATCTTAGAGGTAGACAAAGCTCAGCACACGATTGTGATTAAACGCGGCATGAGCGCTGGCTTTGCAGGCGTTGAAAACGATTTGTTCTATAAAGACAAAACCATGATGCTGTTTGGCGGTGCTAAAGACATGGTGGCTCAGCTTGTGTCTGAGGTGAAGCAACTCTAAGCAGAAGTGCTTACGCAAGCCAAAACTTCTGCTATACCTGTTCTTGGCTCCCAAACTAAAGCTTGGGAGCCAGAAGAAAGCGATCGCCTCGCCAACGAGGACTTAAGCCGAACGCCCCTAAAACGAATAAAAATGATTGCCTAGAGCTGCGACTTCTCGAAGAAGTCGCAGCTCTTAACCTTACAGAATCAGTGCCACTGGGTTTAAACCTCTTATTCCGTTGGGAAATGTGCAAGTCCCAATCATTCGCTAAATTTTCGTTGGCTAATCATTTACTAATTTTGTTTACTAACTAACGTTACGAGTCCTGTACTAGACGCTTTATTTTTACGGTTAGACTACTGGGATGACTACAATCGAAAACAACCTGGAGGAGTAGTCTGGGAAGAATCTAGAGGCATTTGCGGGCGAGATGCTCACGACTCGTGAATCGAGTATGTTCAGATTTTTGTGTAGATGCGGGCATTTTGTCCGCATCTACACAAAAATCAAATCAGTCTGGATGAATCTACGATGCGGTGTTTAGTGGCTGGTTGCGCGAGGAGTTGTCGATGTTGAGCTTTTGGGTTCGATTTGTTCACCGAGATTCAAATCGGGTTCGTCCTCTCGTTGGCACTTATCAAGCAATTAGCTCGGCATCGGTCGATGCTCTATGGCAGAAAGTTGTGAACTTAGCAGATGTATCGTGGCATCCACTCCTTGCCAGCACGAATGTTCCTAAAGGTCTGATTCCAAAACCAGGATTGATCTATCAGGCGGTGACGCGGCGATTTCCAATTCCGATTCAGATTTTTGTGGAGCGGGTGTCGCCCAGAGAGCTTTTGAGCGTCAGGGTTTTAGCAATTCCTGGAGTTGAGGAACGAGTGACGTATCGGGTTGAGTCTACGGTTTGGGGAACTCGTGTGTCTTACTCGGTGACGCTTAAGGGCTGGCTCTCTCCAGTTGTGTGGTCGTTTATTCGCCCTTATGCTTCCAGGGTAGCGGCGGAGTTGGCCCATGCGGCGGAGCAAGAACTTCAGGCGATGCGAAGCAATTCTGCTTCCGGGGTAATCGCTCCTTCTCCTCCATCTAAATCAATTGGCAGCAGCTTTCAAGATCTTTTGAGTGTTCTAATCCTGGTGTGCGGGGCTGGCTGTTGGGTGCAGTGAGCCAGGGCTATCAGACGCGGTAGGGGGAACCTTTGGAGCTATTTGTTGCGGATTTGGCTGAATCAGAATTGTAAAGGTGTCTTAGCGTTTGGTGGCGATCGCTCAATAGTTTCTAGCAGACAGTTTCAATAGCTGTTTGTCAGGCATTTCCAGTTAACCCACGCCTGCCAACGGTAGAATCAACACGTAGGAAGATACATAAACTACCCCGACTATTCTAAAGCGGGTGGAGAGTACGATGGTCAAAACTCTGGATACTGGCGCAGTGTTAGAAGTACTCAGACCTGTGCAAGACCCTGAACTCTGCAAGAGTTTAGTGGAGCTAAACATGATTCGCAACATCAAAATCGACGAAGGCAACGTTAGCTTTACGCTGGTGCTAACTACGCCTGCTTGCCCATTACGTCAGTTTATTGTCGAAGAATGTGAGCAAGCGATTAAAACCCTCCCCGGTGTAAGTAACATTTCAGTTGAAGTGACGGCAGAGACACCTCAGCAAAAATCCTTGCCCGATCGCACTGGCATTGAGGGAGTTAAAAACATTCTGGCAGTCTCTAGCGGTAAGGGCGGCGTAGGCAAAAGTACTGTCGCAGTCAACGTTGCAGTCGCACTGGCGCAAACTGGCGCAAAAGTTGGATTAATTGATGCAGATATTTACGGACCGAATGCACCGACGATGCTGGGGCTAGCAGATGCCAAAGTAGCGGTGCAGCAAGGACCCCAGGGAGAAGTGCTGGAACCTGCTTTTAACTATGGCGTGAAGCTGGTTTCAATGGGCTTCCTGATTGACCCCGACCAGCCTGTAATCTGGCGCGGGCCGATGCTCAATGGAATTATCCGACAGTTTCTCTATCAGGTTCGTTGGGGAGATTTGGATTATCTAATTGTGGATATGCCGCCTGGAACAGGCGATGCCCAGTTAACAATGACGCAGGCAGTGCCAATGGCAGGCGTAGTGATTGTTACCACTCCGCAAACCGTAGCATTGCTCGATTCTCGTCGGGGCTTACGGATGTTCCAACAGATGCAGGTGCCTGTTCTAGGAATTGTGGAAAATATGAGCTATTTTATTCCACCAGATGCGCCCGAAAAGCAATACGACATTTTTGGGTCAGGTGGTGGCGAAAAAACCTCTAAGGAGCTAGATTTGCCGCTGCTGGGCTGCATTCCGCTGGAAATGTCCTTGCGGCAGGGGGGCGATCGCGGCATTCCCATTGTGGTTGAATTCCCGGACTCTGCCTCAGCCAAAGCATTAAAGGCGATCGCCCAACAAATCGCAGCACGAGTTTCCGTCGCTGCCCTCACCTGACTTTTCTTTGCCCTTCTCTCTTATCTCTTATGCTGCAACGATCTGTAGTCCGTCTAAGCTGGCGAACCCTCCTCCAACCCTGGCAAGAAGTAGATTGGCTGATGGTTTTCTTGTCCGTCGCACTTACTGCGATCGGCGGCATCTTTATCCGCAGTACAGAACTTAATCGTGGGTCCAGTGATTTTTGGTGGCAGCACTGGGTTGTTGGCGGCATGGGGCTGGTGGCGGCGCTGGCGATCGCCCGCTCCCGTTACGAAATTTTAGTGCAGTGGCGCTGGATCATCTACGCCATCACCAACTTCTCCTTGCTGGTCGTCATCCTGGTTGGGACAGATGCCAACGGCGCTCAAAGCTGGCTAGAGGTAGGTAGCTTCAACGTCCAACCATCCGAGTTTGCCAAAATTGGGCTGATCGTCACCCTGGCAGCTGTAATGCAGGAGCGAACCGCGTCTACGATTTCTGCAATGCTCAAAGTGTTGCTGATCACAGCAGTTCCCTGGATTTTAATTCTGCTTCAGCCAGACTTGGGCACCTCCCTCGTATTTGGAGCGATTACGCTAGGAATGCTCTATTGGGGCAATGCAAATCCGGGCTGGCTGATCCTGCTAGTTTCCCCCCTGGTTTCGGCTATTCTGTTTGGCGTATATTTACCTGCCTGGTTAGGCTGGGTTGCCCTGATGATCATCATCGCGTGGCGCACCCTTCCCTGGAGTTGGTATGGGGCGCTGGGGGCAGCGGCAGTCAACCTGGTTTCTGGAGGGCTAGGACACGTTCTGTGGGAGTTGCTGCAAGACTATCAAAAGGATAGGCTAATTCTTTTCTTAGATCCTGATAAAGACCCGACCGGCGGCGGATATCACCTGATTCAATCAAGAATTGCGATCGGGGCCGGACAGCTTTGGGGACGCGGGCTAAATCACGGTACCCAGACCCAACTCAACTTCATTCCAGAGCAGCATACCGACTTTATTTTTTCGGCCATTGGGGAAGAGCTTGGATTTGTGGGCTGCATAGCAATCATCTTTGCATTTTGGCTAATTTGCTTGCGTTTGGTAATCATCGCCCAAAATGCCAAAGATAATTTTGGGTCTTTGCTGGCGATTGGTGTTCTGTCGATGATTGTGTTTCAGGTTCTTGTTAATATCGGCATGACGATTGGGCTTGCGCCGATTACAGGAATTCCTTTGCCCTGGCTCAGTCATGGGAAAGCGGCACTATTGACCAATTTCATTGCGCTCGGATTAGTCGAATCGGTAGCTAATCATAGACATAGGCTGAGGTTTTGAAGGCAGCACGGGTCAGGGAAACGGGATAGACTTTTAGATAAAGTTAAATATCATTAGCAAAAAGAAGCCATGATTCTGCCAGGTTCAGCCGTTCGAGTCAAAAATGTAGACGACACCTACTATGCCTTTCAGGGCTTAGTGCAGCGGGTCAGCGATGGCAAAGCAGCCGTTCTATTTGAGGGTGGCAACTGGGATAAGCTAATTACCTTTCGTCTGTCGGAATTAGAGTTAGTAGACGCGACCGCAGGGCGTAGCAAAAAATAACTCAAACCCAGTCCTGAATAAGGCATTTTGGGTTATGTATGAGTTATCACAAATTCGTTACACCACACTCTTCTCATAGGGTGTGGTGTTTGAGTAAGTTTAGCCCTGCTTTGCCTGGATAGGGGGCTTAAAGCCTCTTCTACAAATGAGTATGTACGCCCTATGCGCCTTCCTTTGCCTCAGTTTTCTACCCAAAACCGTCACCCCAGCTACATTGCAGAAGTGATCGAAACTGCAACGACGGAATTTTTGGCTCAATGTCTGGAGCCGGAGGATTTAAGCTTTGCGGCGATGCCACCGTTTGGCAGTTGGGTAAAGGCGGCTGATGAGGAGTCGGGAAACCAAATTTATGCAGTGGTTTATCATGTGACGACTAGCCCAATCGACTCGATACATCGAGCTAGAGCATTAGGACTATCTTTGCAGGATTTGCGAGAACAGCAGCCACAGATTTTTGCCATGCTGAAAACGGAATTCCGAGCGGCGATCGCAGGCTTTCAACCGCGCCGCACTTCCAACAACGGCTACGGGAATGGCACTCTGCTCAGCGACACAATTCACCAACACCTGCCGCCCCGTCCACCCCAGATTCACCAAGCGGTCTATTACTGCGAGTCAGAGGAGGTGGTTCAATTCAGCGAAAAGCTAGATTTTCTCAGAACGCTGCTCCAGGTCAGAAATGCTCCAGTTGAAAGTTTGGCGGCCGCTGCCATCCGAGAAATATACCAGTTGCGTCAGGGCGATCGCACCTGGTTAGTCCAGGCAGGGCGATCGCTCAGCATCCTACTCAAAGACGACTACGATCGGCTGCGCGTCATCCTCGACCAAATTTACCTCTAAACACCACTCAACTCCTAAAGGAACGTGTCCAGTTTTTGGTGTAAGTGTGGACATAATATTCGCGTTTACACCAAAAACAAATCAGTCTCTCAAGTTGCGTAGAACACATACTACTCTCACCGCAAAGCATTTCCTAGTTCCGCAATCCCCGACTAACCCCTCTGACCCAACCTCTCCAAGAGATTCGTCCCTCCTCCCTCCTCCCTCCTCATCTTTCCTACACAACTCGGTTATCCTGGTGTGGATCGTGTCCCTGATTCGTCATCTACCCTAGAGGACTTGTCCTAAGCCTATGCACATCGAACCAGTTGTTTCCTTTGCCATCCTGCTAGCGGTCATCTTAATTGTCCCCATCTTTTTCGAGCGGTTGCGCCTGCCTGGATTGGTTGGGCTACTCGCCGCAGGAGTCGTGTTAGGTCCAAATGGCTTGAATCTGTTCCAAACCGATTCAGAAACCATCAGGCTGCTCTCTGACATTGGCTTAATCTACCTGCTGTTTATGTCAGGGTTAGAGGTTGACATTGAGCAATTTCAAGCCACCAAACATCGCTCAGCAGGCTTTGGTTTCTTCACATTCATCGTGCCTCTGATCTTTGGCACGATTGTAGGACGGCTTTTTGACTTTGGATGGAATCCGGCGATTCTAATCGGCTCTCTATTTGCCTCTCACACGCTGCTGGCTTATCCTATCGTCAGCCGCATGGGAGTTGTCACCAACGAAGCCGTGACCGTGACTATTGGGGCAACTATCTTTACTGACATTGGGGCGCTGCTGGTTTTAGCAGTTTGTGTTGGCATTCATGGTGGCGACTTTGATACTTTTAGCCTGGTCAGGTTGCTGCTGTCGCTTGCAATCTACTCTGCCCTTGTGTTGTTTGGGTTCAACTGGCTCGGCAAAGAATTTTTTCGGCGATCGGGTGACGAAGAAGGCAACCAGTTTCTATTTATTCTCCTGGCGGTCTTTGTTGCCGCAGTGGGAGCTGAGGTTATTGGGGTCGAAAAGATTGTTGGGGCATTTTTAGCAGGGCTAGCGGTTAACAACGCGGTTGGGGAAGGCCCAGTCAAAGAAAAAGTGCTGTTTGTTGGCACGGTGCTATTTGTGCCAATTTTCTTTATTGACCTGGGTTTGCTCATTGATATTCCAGCATTTATCGGCAGTCTGGGGGCAATTCAGTTAACCCTGGCGACTGTTGTAGGGTTAATTAGCAGTAAGTTTCTGGCTGCTCTTCTCGCCAAGCTAGCCTATCGGTACAGTGTTCGCGAAATGATCACAATGTGGTCGCTGTCGATGCCTCAGGTGGCTGCAACGCTGGCTGCGACACTGGTAGGGGTACGAGCTGGGCTACTGACAGAGGATGTATTAAACGCAGTCATTGTTTTGATGCTGGTGACAGCAACTCTAGGGCCCCTGATTACGGCTCGCAGTGCCGTCGGATTGATTCCAGCCGCGAGTAGCCTGGAACCCGGAAGTCCTGTTGCTTGGGGAGAGGAGGTGTCTAGTCAGGCTTTAACGGTAGTGGTACCCGTTTATAACCCTCAAACAGAGCGCTATTTGATTGAGATGGCGGCTCTACTGGTTAAGCATGAGTCGGGTAAGGTCTTTCCTCTTTCGATCACGGCGGCTCATGCTCACATGGATGCTCCTGAGTTAAAGAAAGCGTTGCAGGGAAGCGATCTGCTGCTAAACCGCGCAACTGAAATGAGTCGCGGATTTGGGGTGGAGGCTGAACCGCTGCTACGCATTGATGACAGTATCGCTCAGGGAATCAGCCGGGCCAGTCGGGAGGAGAACGCCAACCTGATTATCATGGGTTGGGGAAGAACGACAGGACTGCGGGCGCGGCTGTTTGGCAACGTGATTGATAGCGTTCTTTGGGCTTCTCACTGTCCGGTTGCGGTGACTCGTCTGCTCGATTCGCCGACCAGTTTTCGCCGAATTTTGGTGCCGATTGAAAACCTGACGCAGCAGGCTGTGCGAATGGTGCGGTTTGCTGAGGTTTTGGCCGATGAGAACCAGGCACAGGTGACGCTGCTGCACGTGTGCGATCGCCATGCTTCTGCAAATCGCGTGAGCTGGATGGAGTCACAGTTAAAGCTGCTATTAGCCAAATGCTCTCCAAACAGCAATTCTGAGGTTCGCATTGTCCCCAATGATGATGTTGCGGGTGCGATTTTGCAGGAGGCTCAGTCTTACGATCTGGTGGTGCTGCGATCGCTGCGGCGACGGGTTAGCGTTGGCGAACTCGCAATCAGCGATGTCACGACTCAAGTAGTGAAGCAGCTAACCTGCTCTCTAGTGATGTTAGGTGAACCTCAGCGTCAGAGCAGTGCCCTACTTACCAACATTCCTAATACCCCGATTGCCAGCATTCCTGATCAGCCGAAGCCTGTGGTTGAGGGGTAGATTTTTCTATAGTGCAAACTTCTTTCTATTCAGCCGCACCAGGTGCGCTGAATAGCGCTACCGAATTCACATTAGCTGGGAACGGCTACAAAGGCGCTGACAGCAGCTTTCAACTGCTGCAATTTTGCCTGGGCCTGTCCAGAAGTGAGGAGCATTTCTGCTTGAGCTAAACCCGATTGGAGATCAGAACTGGCACCACAGCGCCAGAGATAAAAGCCACCATTCCAGATGGCAGACTGCATCATCTCGATCGCTTTTCCTTGCAGCACCGCCTGGATGTCCTCGACTAGCTGCGTCATGCTGGTCAGAGGAACGTCTTTACCCGCCAGGTCATAATCGCGGCAGGACAGCAGCAGCCGTTCTAAAGCCGAACCGTCCGGTTGTCCTAAGCCAATGATGGCAGTGCGATCGCGGGGCAGGTCACAGCTTCCTTCTAAGCCTTTGACAGTGGCGAACTGGCTCACCCCGCGCCGCGCAAAAGCTTCGGTGAACATGGTTTCGGTGGGCGGATGGACGAATCCAGCAATAACCTGAGCCTTTCCGGCATAGGGCGACCAGATTAACTCAACGGTTGCTAGCGGTGGGCGTTTGCCAATCTGATCGCGGTAGGCAACTAAGCCCTGCGCCAGCGAAAAGTGATAGGGCAGATAGACAAATCCCAGTCCAGTTTGTTCTAAAACGGTTTGCACCTGGTCGAGGGACAGGGCCCAGTTCACCCCTAGCCCGTGCCAAACTTCAATCAAGGGAATCCCATGTTTAGTTGGCATTCGATCGCCCCCATGCAGGATCACGGGACAATCTGCGGCGGCTAACAGCAGAGCGGTAATGGGGCTGAGGGGCGCAGTGCGCGATCGCCCATCATAGGGAATTCCCAGCACCGTTACCGGGTGGGTAGAAGCGATCGGCTGTAGCTTTGGCCCAAGCTGATCGTAGGCATCGAGAATGCCCGCTAGTTCTTCACCTGTGGGGCGCTTGATGCGATGAGCGATCATAAATGCGCCGATTTGAGCCGGGGTTGCTTCCTGGGTCAACATCATCCGGGTTGCTTCGGCTGCTTCCCAGCGCGTTAAATCTTTGCGGGTATGCGAACCGCTACCGACTTTTTGCAATAACTCCCTGAACGCATCGCTCATCGCCTTAGCCCTGATAAAACATAAAAGTATCCTTCTGAATAGCGCCCCTAGTAGAGCCGAATCTGACAGTGAGCGGCAGACGGGGAAGCGTCGGCATTGAGTTGAGGCAGTTTTGCAGCATCGCTTTCTGGGGTAAATAGCTGATGCACCAATTCTCGAAAACGCTGAATCGGAGGAATCTGTAGCCGATCTTGAGTCGTTACTAAAACTACTTGTCGAATTAAAACAGGTGCCTCGGTTGGGCGAACTGCCAGCGTCGTATCGAGTTGAGCATCCAGAATAGCAGCTTTGGGCAATAGGGCGATTAGTTTTCCCTGACGCACAACTCCCCGAAAGGCATCAAGCGTGTTGAGTTCTAGCACAGCGTTGAGCGCTGCACCCTGGCGCTGAAACTGCTCTTGTACGAGCCGCTGCATTCCATAGCCATCCTTAAACACAACCTGGGGATAGCGCACTAGCTCAGTCCAGGGCACCTGCTTGTACTGAGTCAGGGGATGACCTGCCGCCATCAAAATTTCGACTGGCTCGTTATAAAGAACGTCCGTAACCATTTCTGGCGTTGCGGTAAGAAAGCGATTGTTCATCACGATCGCCACATCCACCAGTCCATCTTTCAAAACTTTGAGGGCGCGATCGCTCCCCAGTGATGTCACCCGCAACTGCACGTCTGGATAATCTTGACAAAAGCGCTGAAGCACAGGCGGCAGATAGTAAGCACAAACGGAATGAATCGCGGCAATGCACAGTTCCGGCTGCTTGCCTTCGCGCAGGTCTACTAGTTCTTGGGTGGCAGTTTGCCATTCCTGACAGATTTTGCGGGCCCGGGGGAGGAAGCGATCGCCCGCCAGGGTCAACTTCGCTTGAGCAGTTCGGTGAAACAGTGGCAACCCCAAATCTGCCTCCAGGCTTTGCACTTGGCGACTAATCGTAGACTGCGTTACGCCACAGAGCCGGGCCGCTTGCTGAAAGTTACCCGTCTCCGCCACTGCCAAAAAAGCTTTCAACTGCTCTAGACGCATGGAGATGTAGCCAAGATCACACTTTATTTGCAATAGCACGACCTTAGCGGATTTCAGAATCCTGTTTGGTAGGCTAATGCACATTTACTGTGATTCCTCTGACGAGCAGACAGACAAGCCTGGAACCGTGTAAGTTCTTCCAGCTTTTGAACGGTGCCGCACTGCTGCTCAATCCCTCTGCACTGACAGAATGTGCAACTCTTTCCAGACTCTTGTGGGATGGGCATCTTGCCTGTCCAAATCAAGCAGGCAAGATGCCCGCTCCACAGGAAACCCCAGGTTTCCAAAACTTTCAGCGCTTTGCAGACGGGTAAACCACAGGTAGGGGCGAACGGCCGTTCGCCCCTACACGAGATTTGTGGTTTATGCAAATGAAAACTGCTGTTAGTTGCACATCACGGCACTGCCGTTGAATGATTCCTCCCTGCTCCTCAGTGATTCCTCCGTGCTGCTGAGTGATTCCTCCCTGCTCCTCAGTGATTCCTCCGTGCTGCTGAGTGATTCCTCCGTGCTGCTGAGTGATTCCTCCCTGCTCCTCAGTCATTCCTCCCTGCTCCTCAGCTATTCCTCCCTGCTCCTCAGTTATTTCTCCGTGCTGCTGAGTCGTTTCGCACTGCCGCTCGACGGTATTGCATTGCTCTTCAACGATGCTGCATTGCTGCTAGGGATCGCGAATTAAATAAACTGTACATTTTGTGGGATGGGCATCTTGCCCGTCCGGGCGGGTGAGACACCCACCCCACAGGTTAATTAATTTGCGATCCTAAGCAGACCTTATAAGGTGCGTTAAGTGCTAGCCACAACGCATCCTTGAGGTCTAACCAAATTTCACAGGATGTATTAGTAGCAGAACTTACGCATCCCTAGCATGGACTCAGAGGGCTAAGATCTGCGACTTCTTCGAGAAGTCGCAGATCTGGCTCTGGGCGCTCGTTTTCTGTACAGCGATGACTAGACCGGAACAAAAGCAGATTCGCTCAGGGCACTGGCACTCACTTGATGGAGAACGGCAAATATATTGTCTCCATATCCGATTGCGGTATTGTTTCGGTCTTGAGTGATGGACAATTGCCCAAAGCTGAGGGTGCCAACTAGCCCAATCGAATCTGTGCCGACTTCAAAGCCGCGAATGGAATCTGTGCCGCCGCCTACACCGATCGCAAAGATATCGCTACCCCTGCCGCCATCTAGCCGATCACGACCTGCGCCGCCCCAGAGCAGGTCGTCACCCGCATCACCGTACAGCACATCATCACCCGCATCGCCGTAGAGTTTGTCGTCACCGCCTTTGCCGCTGATGCGATCGCTGCCTCGACCGCCGTAGATGACATCATCACCTCCCTGCCTGCCACCAGAAGAGGAGGTATTGTGATCGCCGCGCAGCAAGTCATCTCCGTCACCGCCAATGAGCAGGTCATCACCCTGCCCCCCTGCCAGGACATCATCGCCGCCCCGACCGTAAAGTACATCGCTGCCGCTGCCCCCTACAGAGCGGTCAACCTCCGCATTTCCGTCAAAGACGGTCGCATTCGCGGCGGGAGCCTCCAATACATCCAGGAAGACAGCCGTAGGAACGCCATAGTTACCTTCTGCATCGGCACTTTCCACAAAGACGGTATAGCGCCCCACTGTCAAACCCGTCGTATCAATGGTGGCTTCCAGTTCTTCGATCGCTTCGTCAAACGCGCCGTCCGCAGCAGATAGCTCAAACGTCTCCGTTCCTTCTGCCCAGGAAGGCGTACCGATTGAATAACGGGCACCGCCGATGACTTCGGGTTCTGGAATCGCCACATCATCGGTGTGCTTCCCGTGATGCCGTCTCCCAGGCGAGTCGAATCTGCCGTTGCAGAAAGCTCTACGGCCGCCCCCGCCAGCACCTGACTAAGATCAACCGAAACGCCAGTCACATCCGGGCTACCCGCAGTTTGGTAAGGCGCACGGGCTGACTTGGCAGCGTAGAAGTAAGCCGGGATGACCTCATTGACGATGATGTTTTCAAACGTTTCAGTGTCCTGGAAAAACTCTGTTCCTAGCTCAAAGGTGTAGCCCGGAACGCCCAGTTCGCTGTACACCCAGTCATCCGTTGTTCCTACAGTCGGATAAAGCCCGATCGCCTGAGAAACGTCGTAGGCTTCATCTACCAGACCTGTAAAATGGCCAAGCTTAAGCCCCAGATTCCGCAGCCCTTCCTGGTTGGGAGCAACTTCCTCCGTCCAGCCAAACGGATAGAGAATCAGATTGCCAAAGCTGTGAACGTCAATGTAAACCCCTGACGTATCTGCCGCTGCGGGGTCAAAATCTCCAGGGCCTTTAGTATCGGGGAAAGTTTCCAGCAGATAGTCTCGCAACGCTTGACTTTCCGGCTCTGAAAAGGCAGCAGTGCCTCGATAGGTCAGGTCAGCGGGTCAGAGCTTGATGATTCTTCACCAAACTCTCCCCACTTAGAGCCGTAGTTGCGGTTGAGGTCAACGCCA